>CAZLOE010000059.1:0-2801 GCA_964561115.1 uncultured Actinomycetota bacterium | reverse complement strand
TAATATTTATATTATTAATTAACAAATGTTTATTTAGAGTTATATTTTTTTTATAAAAATATCTATAATAAATTTATATAATATTATGTATTGAAAAATTTTAAAAAAATGTTTAAAATATATAAGTTGAATTCTGTATTATAAAAAAGTATTCAAATAAATAATGAAATGATATGTATTTAAAAGGTATAAATTATAATTTTAAGATGGCAAGTTAAGCAGAATTATATTAAATTAATCTCTGTCTGTGAGGTAATAAGTCTTGGAGAAAAAAAAGATTAAAATTTTAATTGTGGAAGATTCGGAAGATGATGCAATATTGTTGATACGATGGATAAAGAAGGATGGTCTTGATCCCATATATAAACGTATAGATTCTTTAAAAGCAATGAAGGCTGCACTTAATAAAGAAGAGTGGAACATAATTTTATCTGATTATAGTTTATCTAAATTCAATGCATTGGATGCCCTAAATTTATTGAGAAAAAATAATCATGAGATCCCGTTTATCATAGTATCAGGTACGGTGGGTGAAGATATTGCTGTTAAAACTATGAGAAAAGGTGCTAATGATTATTTAATGAAAGATAATCTTGTAAGGCTGGTACCTTCTATCAAGAGGGAACTTCAGGAAACAGAAATAAAAAGAGAACGCAGAGAAGCTATGGGAGGACTGGTGGAAAGCGAGAAAAGATTTAAAGAACTGGCTGAGCTTCTGCCTGCAGTAATTGTGGAGACAGACTCAAATGACAAGATTACATTTGCCAATCATACTTTTTATAAGCTTACAGGATACTTATTTAAAGATGTTAATAATGGAATGTATGTATATAGAATAATAGTTCCCGAAGAAAGAGTAAACTTCCAGGAGAATCTAAAGACGCATAATGGTAGAAGCACCAGCGAATATACAGTATTAAAGAAAAACGGGGATATATATCCTGTTATTATGTATTGTAATGATATTTACAATGGATATGATAAAAGAATCGGTTCCAGGATAGTTATGGTTGATATAACTGAAAGAAAACGGGCAGAGTACAAAATAGAGGAAAGCTATAAAAGGCTCCAGAAAACTCTTAATGACACCATAAACACTCTGGCTTCAATTATCGAAAACAGGGATCCATATACTTCCGGCCACCAGAAAAAAGTCGCATATCTGGCTATTAATATTTCTGAGGAATTAGGGCTGTCTGATGAAGAAACTGAAGCCCTGGGCACTGCTGCAATGGTACATGATATAGGGAAAATAACTATACCCACTTCTATTCTGTCAAAACCGGGGAAAGTATCTGATGTTGAATATAAACTTATAAAGACACATTCCAGAACTGGATACGAAATCATAAAAAATATAGAATTCCCATACCCTATTGAAAAAATCATATTGCAGCATCATGAGAGGTTGGATGGTTCAGGATATCCTTTGGGTTTGAAAGGTAAGGATATAATGTTAGAAGCAAAAATACTGGCTGTTGCAGATGTGGTAGAAGCCATGTCTTCTCATAGGCCTTACCGCCCCGCCCTGGGTATAAATAAAGCTTTAGAGGAGATTGATAATAACAAGGGCATACTTTATGACCCTAATGTAGTAGAAGCATGTAAAAATCTTTTTACTAAAAAGAAATTTGAATTCTAATCGCTTTAGATAAAGACAGACATATCATAAAAAATCTATCACTCAGGTATTACATTATCAATTACTTAGTTTTATAATATGATTTCAATTAAGGATTGATTTGAAATCCAATGGGGATGTAGTTCAGTGGGAGAACGCTTGTCTGGCAGACAAGAGGTCGGCGGTTCAACTCCGCTCATCTCCACCATTTTTTATTTTTTAGGCTATAATAAAAGTATTTAAGAACTGAGGAGATATAATGAGTGTGATAAAGCTGAAACCTGAAAAAGAGCAAAGGAATCTCTGGATTATTAGCTGGATTGTTTCTTTCATATCAGGGACGCTCGTCTGGATTGTTCTTTCTGTTGCCGTAGACTTATTTATTTTCCTGATGGCAGCTCTTGGATGGATTGTGATCATGGTCCCCATTATTATCTGGATCCCGGCTGCTTTCAGGGCGCTGGAATATTATATAGATGATGAAGGGGTCAAGATGAAAGGTGGGGTGATATGGAAGAAACATGTCACTGTACCGTATCCCAAAATAACTAATGTGGACATAACACAGGGGCCGCTGCAGAGGAAATATAATATTGGGACTATTCATATACAGACTGCAGGCAGTGGCGGCAAACAGGGAGAAAAAGCCGAACTAAGGATGCAAGGTATAAGAGAACTTGAAAGAATAAGGAAATTGATTATAGGAAGAATTAAGGATCCTTCCTACCATTTAAGCAGCGTAATCAGGAAAGAAGAAGAAAGCATACGGTCAGAAAATATATCTGTTTTTAAGGATATGCTGAAGGAGCTGGGAGAGATAAAAAGCTTGCTTAAACGAAATCAGAGGTAAATAAGGAGCTCGCTTCCTTTTACTCTTATACTCAGGTCGTTAAAGATTTGGGTATTTTTATTTAACAGTTACATCTATATTAAAAATAAACTCATCTTTTAACTCCACTTCTTCCCAGGGCCTCTGGTAGTAAAGTATGATCTCCGTCTGGCCGCTGTTTTTAGCTTCAAAGGTGAAGACTTCGCAGCCGCCGGCGCCTACCAGCTCTTTTTCTTTTTCTGTCTGGAAAAATATAGAATCTGTCAGTTCCATTATAGTTGTATCTATTTCTTCGCCAGGTATCCAGCTGTACCCTGTAGTAGGATTGGAATCAAGCAGTATGATTATCTC
>CAZLOE010000058.1:0-2870 GCA_964561115.1 uncultured Actinomycetota bacterium | reverse complement strand
GATTTTATAATTTTAGCGGGAATACCGACAGCAAGACAGTTATCAGGAATTGACTCTAATATTAAAGAATGCGCACCGATAGATGTATTATTACCTATCTTAAGCGGACCTAATATGGTTACATTAGTATATAAGATTACATTATCTCCTATTTCAGGATAACCAGGATCACCGTGATGAAAAATAGAGTGTCCAAGCCCGCCAATGGTCACATTAGAAAATATGCTTACATTATTACCTATCTTCACTCCCCTGCCTATTACCACACCTGCAGTATGCCATATCCTGCACCCGGATCCTATTTCAGATCCTGGATCTATTTCTGCACCATTTAGAAAAAAATTGATCCTGCTAAAAATTTCAGCAAGAAGCCTTAATTTTAATTTATATATTCTGCGGTAAAATCTATAAAAAATCAAAGCTTGGACTCCGGGTTTAACCATTAGTATCCTTAAAGCACCCCCAATACCCGGCTTCCCCTTCATAGTTCCGTATCTGCTGAACAGCAGCCTGACATCCCCTTTTATATTACCGTCTTTATTTGTATTCATTTAAATAATATAGTCTTTAAAATTCTCTATATATTTTGATTTTTTAAAAATCTGTTAACTTAAAAAATAAGGCTATTTGTTCAAATATTTGAAAATCAAGCTGTTATAATCTTTTTTATAAAATAGTTTAATGTTTATATCAGGGTATAATTTCCTTAATCTTTTTATTTTGTAATTTTTTTTGGTTACCAGTTTTTGATTAAGAGTGGTAAGTTCTATATAAAGGTCATATTCCGGGAGATAAAAATCAGGAGTAAAACTGACATCCGGATTGCCTTTTTTATCAAAACTTAGAGTAAATGTCTTCGGCTCATATTCCCATTTTATCCTGTAGAAATCTAAGATCTTGGTAAACTCTTTTTCGCTTTCATGAGCAAACTTTATATTTTCAGCATTTTTAAACTTTAAATCTAATCTATTATTTTTATTTAAATTCTTTCTTATTTTTAATAACTTATTAGCCATAAAGTTCAAATACCTCCCGATTATCTATTGATTATAAATTTTTTAAACTTCTCACCGGCTGTAATGCTTTTTCTTTTAATATTTAAATACTTTTCTATGTCTCCGTTAAGATCCACATATACTTTTCCCAACGCAATTCCAAATACACCCTGACCGCTTTTTAACGTATCTATTATGGCCTTGTCAGAATCGCATGCATAAATTGTATTGCCATCTGATATCAATGTTACTCTTAAAAGGCTGTCGTCATCTTCACTATAATGTTCAAGATACCTTTTTGTTTTCCTTAACTTCTGCAAACTTATTCCTGCTTCCAGGAGTTTCTTTATTACTTTTAATTTCATAAGATCATTAAAACTGTACATCCTCCTGGTCCCATAGCCCCCTGCTCCACTGATAGAAGGCTTTATGAAATCTGTTCTATCATAATAATCAAGCTGTTTGTATGTAATGTCTATTATCTTACATACTTCAACAGAGGAATAATTTTTTCTTATATTACTGTTTTTCAAAATTTATATTTACCACTCCTTATCTTTCCTAATTACATTATTGTAATTACACTGAAGTAATTATAGAATAAAAATGAATAAAAGACAATAGAGTTATGTATATTATTATATAAAAAAGTATCTAATAATTTTTTAAAATGCAGAATATTGATCAGAAGATATAAAGAGGTTTTTTACATGAAAAATTAATTGTTACTTATTTACTCTTGAAATCGTCTGGCTCTATATGTTCCAGAAAGTCTTTAAATTTGCTTACTTCTTCATCAATTGACTGTATCTTCAGTCCACCAGATTCCAGTACATGTTCTTTTACGAATATATCACATTTACTTCTTACAGCAGTTGCAATGGCATCAGAGGGCCTTGAATCTATTTTTACCACCTTGCTGTCTGTGTTTTTAAGATTTATTATGGCATAAAAGGTATTTTCTTTGATGTCGGTTATCTCAATATTGTCGATGCTTATTTTAAGGTTGTTTATTATATTCATTATCAGATCATGGGTCATAGGCCTTGGAGTCTTTATATTTGAAAGCTCCAGGGCTATGGCAGAAGCTTCATAAGGACCTATCCATATAGGAAGATACCTGTTCCCGTTTTCTTCCTTTAAAAGCAAAATAGGCTTATTAGAGGGTATTTCAATCCTTACACCCTCCAGGGTCATTTTTATTAAATCTTTATTTCTTTTAACCCTCACTTGACAAAGACTCCCTTCTATTTTGCCATCAATTATATAACACTTGTTGAGATAAATCGATTAATCAATTGTGAATGAGTGATTTTTAAATACTGGAACTGCTCTTTAGAGACTCGATGTCCTTTGTTACCATATCCATTCTTAGCTCGTATATTGATTGAAGATTTCTGAACTTTTGTTTATAATCAAGCCCGTATCCTACAATATATTTCTCTCCTATTTTAAAACCGATATATTTAATGTCTATATCTGCAATTCTCCTTACATCCCTATCCAGCAGAGTACATATTTCAAGACTCTTTGGATACCTTGATTTTAAGTTTCTTAACAGGTACCCTATGGTAAGGCCTGTATCAATAATATCTTCCACTATAAGTACATCCTTACCCTCTATGGATTCGTCCAGGTCTTTTGTTATCCTTACCACCCCTGTTGAAGTGCCGTCAATACCGTAGGAAGAAATACTCATAAAATCTATGCTTAAAGGCAGGTCGATCTGTTTGATAAGGTCTGACAGGAAGATTACCCCGCCCTTTAAAATGCTTACCAGCAGCAGATTCCTGCCTTTATAATTTTTGGTGATTTCCCTGCCCAGCTCTGATACTCTTTCTGATATTTCTTGTTCGGAAAACAATACATTTCCCA
>CAZLOE010000057.1:0-3063 GCA_964561115.1 uncultured Actinomycetota bacterium | reverse complement strand
ATGGTTTTGGAATGGAAATTATTCTATTATTTTTTCCTTGGATTTTTTTGCTTTATAGACCTTCTCATCAGCTTTGATTATCAAATTTCTTATACTCTTTTTAACACTCCGTATTTCCTTATAATATTCAATACCCATGCTTAAATCCAGGTCTTTGTATTTTAATTTTAAGAACTTTTCCCTGATCCTATTTGCAATCTCCCGGGTAATGTTTTCCTCCGCCTGGTTCACTATTATTAGAAATTCATCTCCCCCAAATCTAAATCCGAGGTCAACACCACCCCTTATGCTTTCACGGATAATCCTGCCTAAACCCTTGAGCAGCCTATTCCCACTTTCATGCCCATTAGTATCATTGTATTTTTTAAAGTTATCGATATCAAACATTATAATGGCAATTTCCTCTTTTTTACGCTTGCTTCTATTTATCTCTTCCTTCAATCTCTTATGTAAATATCTGATATTATAAAGGCCGGTCAGATAATCAAGGTAGGTGCTTTTAACTAATTTTTTCTGCAGTTCTTTATAAGATGTGATATCAGCGAGAGTAGAGACTACAAATAATATATTCCCGTTTTCATCCCATACAGGAGAATTGCTGGCCAGTGTATTGACAATGGTTCCATCACTCCTCAGAAATTCTACTTCGTAATTCAGTGCTTTTTTCCTGTTGACGACTTCCTTAAATCTCTTTCCTTTATGTTTTTGGGAAAGAAGACTTAAATATTTCTTTCCTATAAGTTCATCAGGATTATAGCCGTAATCTCTTACCTTTTCATTTACAAAAAGTATACTGTTCTTAGTATCTTTTATAAAAATTATCTCATTGGTATGCCGCAGTATTTTTTCTAGATAAGGCGAAAATTTTTGCATCATTTTTTTAATACTATAAAATCAGTAAAACGATCAAAATTTATATAAAAATTTATATAATTTTAATAGAATTAAAAGATTTTGACAAATCAATCAATTTTTTCACAGTATTGCATACTATCATTTGCCCCCAGCCTTGTGTAATGCTTTTTATTTACCCTAATTATTTATTGACAGTATTTAAAACAGTGGTAGTTTTTACTTCGCCTTACTAAATTTTTAATAATATGATGGAAAAATCTTCAAAATATATTTACTTTGACCACAGCGCCACTACTCCCGTTTTACCCGAAGCCGCAGATGCGATCCTTATCTGAGATAGATTATTTCTTAGGGGTCATTCCAAATGATAATATCAGATTTAAGAAAAATTTCACTATTGTATAAAAAGTAAATTTGAATAAAAATATAGTAATAAAGTAAAATCTGATAAAGGTTGGATTATTAGAATTTTAGAAAAGGAGTAGATATTTCTGCCATAAGATTATATCTGGCTCAGATAAATCCCATAGTAGGAGACCTTAAGCACAACTATAATATTATCAATTCTCATATCGAAGAGGCAAAGAAAAAAAATGCAGATGTTGTAATATTTCCAGAATTGTCCATTACCGGATACCCACCGGAGGATCTGCTGCTAAAAAATGACTTTATTGATGAAAATATAAGCTGCCTTGAAAGGCTTATAAAGGACGTATCAGATATTATTGCTGTAATCGGGTTTGTTAACAGAGAAAAAAACAGCATATACAATTCAGCAGCAGTGATTTATGATCATCAGATCAAATCCATATATAATAAACAGTTTCTGCCGAATTACTCTGTTTTTGACGAGGAAAGATACTTTAAAAAAGGTACCCTAAATTATATTTTTAAAATATCAGAAAGTCTTATTGGGATTAACATATGCGAGGATATATTTTATCCTTCGGGACCAGCAAAGATCCAGTCAATCATAGGCGGAGCAGAACTTGTAATAAATATATCCGCTTCCCCGTATCACACCGGAAAAATCAAGGAAAGAGAGAAAACTTTAATTAATACCGCTAAAGATAATTGTGTAAATATTGTTTATGTCAATCTTATCGGCGGTCAGGATGAACTGGTATTTGATGGAAACAGCCTGATCATAAAACATACGGGAGAAATCCTAAAGCGTGCAGAATCATTTGAAGAAGATACATTAATATATGACCTTGATACGGAAGGAACGACAGCGTCAAAACTTAAAAATACCGGATTTAAAAGCCAAAAAACCAAAATGAGTAAACACTATAAAGCTCCTGTCGTAATTGACCTAAAATACCGTCAAAAGAAAAGACTGTCAGCGAGTAAAGAAAGAGCTGTTATTAAATATAAAAAGCAGATTCTCTGCCAGGAACATGAAATACTCAAGGCTTTGACTCTGGGTACCAGGGATTATGTCAGAAAAAACGGATTTGATAAAGTCGTCATAGCGCTAAGCGGCGGGATCGACTCAGCGCTTACCGCAGTAATTGCCTTTCTATCTCTGGGGAAAGAAAATGTCAACTGCATACTTATGCCTTCTATATACTCATCTGTGGGAAGTGTGGAAGATGCTGTAGAATTATCAAATACTCTGGGTATCAGTCATACGATTATTCCTATTTCCGATATTTACAATAGTTATCTTGAAAATTTAAAATCCTTATTTAAAAGCCGTAAAATCAATATCACAAGAGAAAATATACAGGCTCGCATAAGGGGGAATATCATAATGGCAGCTGCCAATGAAAATAACTTGCTGGTGCTTTCCACAGGTAATAAAAGTGAAATAAGCGTTGGATACTGTACTCTATACGGGGATATGGCTGGAGGATTTTCACCTATTAAAGATGTATATAAGACTATGGTTTACCGAATATGCAAATTTATTAACCTTAAATACTCCAATATAATCCCTAAGAATATTCTAACCAAAGTTCCGTCAGCCGAGCTTAAGCCAGATCAGAAAGACGAAGATAAGCTGCCTCCCTATAAAATACTGGACTCCATACTCAAAGCATATATAGAGGATGATATGGGATACCGTTCAATTATAAATAAAGGATTTAGCAGTAAAACAGTCAGAGAAGTAATCAATATGGTCGATTCCAGCGAATATAAAAGAAGGCAGGGACCTCCCGGTATTAAGATAACCCCAAGAGCATTCGGTAAGGATAGAAGATA
>CAZLOE010000056.1:0-3151 GCA_964561115.1 uncultured Actinomycetota bacterium | reverse complement strand
GTAGGTATCGCTTCATTGTTAGTAGTAGAATAAACTATTGATAGAGCAATTCAAAATATTTTGGTGTAAAGGATAATTTTAAATCTTTTTATAAGAGAAAAACTTGTCTATACCTTCGGAGGCGATTTTTGCATCGGCTATAGCGGTTATTGCATCCAGGTTAAGATTAACAATATCTCCGCCAGCAAACACTTTTGGTATAGAAGTTTGTCCGTTCTCATCCACTTTTACTTTTCTTCTTTGGGTAAATTCAAGCCTTTTAAATTGCTCTGCAGGCATTAACAAGAAATCAGGTCTTTGGCCAATAGCTTCAATTATCATATCACCTTCTAAGAACATCTCATTATCTTCATAGAAGGTGGGAGAAAATCTTCCATTTTCATCAAAAACACTCTTTACTTTCATGCATTGAAGTCCTTTTGTATTTCCTTTTTCATCTAAAACCACCTCTTTTGGACCCCAGCCAGGATTGAACTGAATTTCTTCTGCTTTGGCTTCTTCAATTTCTTCTTTTGTAGCCGGCATTATATCCCAATCTTCTAATGAGACAGTTTTGGTTACCACTTTTTGGTCAGGATATTGCATGTGTTGCAGACGAAAAGCTTCTCTTGCCACATCTATAGCTACATTCCCACCACCTATTACGATAATTTCTTTGCCTACTTTTACATTTTTTCCGATTTTATTTTCCCTTAAGAAATTAAGTGCTAAAAGACATTTTTCTACATTTTTTACTTTTGTTGAAAGACTTATAGTATTACCTATTCCAAGATAAACCGCGTCATACTTTTTCATAATGTCTTCAAATAGGATATCCTTGCCTACAGTAGTGTTAAATTTAAACTCAACCCCAAGAGATTTTATATAGTTTACATCCTTGTCAATAGCTTCAATAGGTAACCTGTAAGGCGGTGGACCTATTCGCATCATTCCGCCTCCACCAGGCAGAGAATCAAAAACTGTAACCTTATGACCTTTGAGGCTTAAAAAATATGCTGCCGACAGACCACCTGGACCTGCTCCAACGACTGCTACTTTTTTGCCAGTTGGCTTGACTGGTCTCTGTTCTAATACTTTTTTATAGTCTTTGATAGTATCAGCAACAAATCTCTTTAACCATCTTATAGCTACCGCTTCTCCTCTTATACTTAATGAACAGGCATCTTCGCAGTGTTTCATGCATATCCTACCACAGATTGAAGGAATTGGATTATCTTCAAATATCTTCTTCAAAGACTCCTCTGGCTTATCTTCATAGATTGCCCTAATATAATCAGAGATCTTTAAATGAGCGGGGCAGGCTTCCTCACACAATTTACATTCCAAACATCTAGAAGCTTCCCTTTTTGCTTCTTTTTTGCTGTAGCCTATTACCTGTTCAATAAATGATAGTGTTCTCTCTTCAGGTTTTACCTCAGACATAGGTGTTTTCATTGGTTCAAATAATGAGTAATCAACATCAGGTGAAAATCCCTCATAATCTCTCTTGCGGTGAGCGAGACTTGCTTTAAATATGGAATAATTCTCTGCAGGTAAAAAGTGTTCCTTATCTGTTTTTTCATCTTTAGGAAGAAAGACAAAAGTATTGGTATCAAAATGTATATGAAAGTAATCCCTGGAAAGTCTTAAAGAACCTGGAGGGCAAATGTCCACACAAAGACCACAGAAACAACACCTACCATAGTCGATCTTGGGACGCTCATTCTTCATCCCCTTTTCAGGTTTAGACTCTAATTCTGGAATCTTTTCCATAGTAATGGCTTCATTTGGACATATATCAGCACAATTACCACAACCTGTACATTTATCCCAATCGTTGAGATGGAATCCCCTGTATCTTAGAGCAGGTTCTTTAGACTCAAAAGGATACTTTAAAGTCTTGGGCTTCTTCCAAAGAAATCTAATAGCTTTAAATGGCTTTAAGAAACTTCCTTTCATTTTTTTTTCACCTGTCTATTTCCGGTGCAACTACATACAAACTAATCATTATATTTCCTACATCGGCAATACTTGCACCTTTTAATAATTTTTCTAAAATAATCAACCCATGAGTATAGGAGGGAGTTCTAAAATGTACCCTATAAGGTTTATCTCCACCATTTGATACCATATAAACACCTAACTCTCCTCGAGAGGACTCGACTCTCACGTAGGTCTCTCCTTTCGGAATTTTCCATTTGAACGGGTTGGAGACTCTATTGTAAACTTCGCCTTCGGGCATCTTATCCAAAAGTTTGAATATCATATGAACACTTTCAATCATCTCATCTCTTACTACCCAAATTCTTGAGTAAGCATCGCCATCTTCTCTTATAGGAATACCAAAATCTACTTTATCATATGCCGCATAAGGTTCAACCTTCCTGATATCAAATTTTGTTCCTGTGGCCCTTAAAACTTGACCTACTGCTCCAAGTCTTTTTGCCTCTCCTTGAGTTATCTTTCCAATACCCTTAGCTCTTTCGTAAAATAAACGGTTATTGAAAAAAGTAGCATCATAATCCGGCACACAACCGCCTATGCTATGCAGAGTGCTTACAATCTTATCCTTAAAACCATCCGGGAAATCGCGTCTTACTCCTCCAGGCCAGATATATATATGGTATACTCTTCCACCAGTGAGTTCTTCAAACAGATCCAAAATAAGATCCCTGTGATACATCGCCCACTGAGCAACAGTATCAAAACCTAAAAGATTGCTATAAGCCCATAGACCAAACAGATGAGAACCTACCCGTGCAAGCTCAAGATATATGCTCCTTATATAATTTGCCCTTTCCGGTACTTCAATCCCAGCCAATCTCTCTACCGCCATGGTATATACCATCTCCATTGAGTCCGGCTCCACCACATTTATTCTGCACACCATAGGAAAGTTCTGTATCCAGGTTCTATACTCCATCAATTTCTCAAATCCACGATGCAGATATCCAGGCTTGGATGTTGCCTCTAAAATACGGTCACCTTCGACCTTCAGGGTGATGCTAAAGTTGCCTACCATCCCCAAATGCTGGGGGCCAAAATAAAGTTCAAGTTCTCTCATTTCTTCTCCGTGACAAATGGAATATTATCAAAAAATTCTTTTACATATTTTCTTGTATCAAAATCTTTCCTGAAAGGAGGAATTTTATATTCTCTTTCCAGAAAAAGC
>CAZLOE010000055.1:0-3459 GCA_964561115.1 uncultured Actinomycetota bacterium | reverse complement strand
AAAGTTTAATAGTAATTGTAACCTATAACAGCCAGGATTTTATAGAAAATTGCCTCTGTTCGGTATCAGAGCAGAGCTATAATGATTGGTTTCTCGCAGTCGTTGATAATAATTCAAGCGATAATACCAAAGCAAGGATAAAAGAGTATAGAGATGCCAGCCGCAGGATCACTGAAAGCAATTTCAAGCTTATCACTCTAAAGAAAAATATAGGATTTTCAGGGGCAGTTAATTATGCGGTTTTCAACTTTATACCGGAGGAGAAAAAAGATCTTGAAAGGAACTTAAGATTTCTGATTTTATTGAATCCTGATATATGTTTAAAGAAAGACGCGCTGCAGAAATTGGTTTCGACTTTTAGGGTCAGTAAAGATAGGCACAAACCGTTGAATAAAACAGGAGTTGCAGGCGGGCTTATTCTTGATTACAAGAAAGATATAATACAGCACTTAGGCGGCAGGGTTGAAAACAATTTTATTACTTCCCATATAGGACATGGGGAAGAATATTATAGTCAGGGTAGAGAATATAGACAGAAGGAAAGCAGGAGGAACCAGCCCGATCTGGTTACTTATTTAAGAGATGCAGATTATGTTACAGGAGCTTTTTTTGCTACTGAATTTAAAGTCTTTAAGAACATAGGCGGTTTCGATCAGGGTTACAGGCCGTTATATTTTGAGGAACTTGATTACTGTCTTAAGATCAAAAGGACAGGAAGAAAGGTGGCTGTAAATCATAATTCTGTCGCCAGGCATTTTGAGGGAGCTTCTGTAAAAAAATTTAGTAAAAATTTCTATAAGTATTACCATAAAAATAGGATCAGATGTGCAGTTATAAATCTGGGAGTACTTGATTTCTTGAGAAAGTTTATTCGCTCCGAACTGTCATGGTTAAGAAACAAGGCTACTGCTGACCAGATAACCCCCATCCTTTATGCTTATTTTTTAAATCTTGTGTTTTTACCATATAATTTGATAATTAAAATAAAAAATCATTTAATCTTAAATAAATTAGAGTTAAAATGATTTCATCTCAGGATTGGCCAGGTCATTTAAGAGTCCTGAGATTTATACCAGTTTTAGCTAAATTTTTATGTATGAGATATATAACAGGGAGATATGATGAAAACTGAATTAGACAGCAAAAGTGATACCAAGTTGAATAAAAAAAGTTCTTCAAATATCTGTATAATTAGTTATGACATTATTGGTAAAAATATGGCCGGTCCCGGCATAAGGTTTTACGAGTTTGCTAAAATTTTATCTGATTACCTGGATGTAACTCTGGTCACCCCTAATAAAATAGATATTGATACCGAAGGCTTCAAGGCCAGGCAGTATAAACTGAGCAATTACAAAAGCTTGCAGAAATATGTTGATAAGGCAGATACTATATTGATTCAGGGTCATATTCTTTATTATTTTCCTTTCTTAAGAAACTTCAAAGGCAAGATCATTGTGGATCTTTATAATCCTTTCAATTTAGAGAGCCTGGAGATGTTCGGGGACAGTGATATGACTGAAAGGATCAGGATTGATAAAAACAATTTAAATATATTAAAAATGCAGCTTTCAATAGGTGACTTCTTTATATGTGCAAGCGAAAAACAGAGGGACTATTGGGTCGGGATGTTAAATGCCATGGGTAGAATAAACCCCTACAATTATGATTCTGACAAAACCTTAAGAAACCTGATAGATATTGTTCCTACTGGAATGCCTTCCCAGCCACCCAGGCGGTCTACCTCATATACCGGGGATAAAATCCCGGGCATCGGTGAACGCGACCATATAATCTTATGGGGAGGAGGTATTTGGAACTGGCTTGATCCCATTACACCCATTAAGGCATTGTGGGAGATTACCAGGGAGAAAAAGAATATAAAAATGATATTTATGGGGATCAAACACCCGGACGCAAGCCTTCCTGAAATGAGGAAATGCAATGAAGCAATACAGTTAAGCAGAGAGCTCGATATGTATGAAAAGTTTGTATTTTTTAACGAATGGACACCGTACGATTTAAGGCAGACTTTCCTGCTGGACTCAGATATGGGCATTTCGATTCATCAGGAAAGGATTGAAACTGAGTTTTCCTATAGGACGAGGGTCATAGATTACATATGGGCAAGACTTCCAGTGATAACAACCGAAGGTGACTCAATAGCTAAGATTGTTAAAACTGAAAAGATAGGTGAAGTGGTAAAATATGAAAATACTGCCCAGCTTGCAAGAGTAATGGAGAGCATGGCTACTAATAAAAGCCTAAGAGAAATATACAAAAAGAATTTGATCAGGATTGCCCCCAGGTTTTATTGGGAAAATGTGACCAGACCGCTGGTCAAATACTGTGTTGGCCCTGATTATGCAGTTGATAAGAAGAAGATCATGGAGCTAATAGACCTGCAGAACAGTAAAATCTCAAGAATCATAAAAGATAATTTTGAGGGCTATGCAAATGTACTGAATATAACTTCGAATAAGTATAAAGATGAAGAAGTTATGAGCGGAACTAGTATAGGTAGGATATTCTGGGTGGAGATGGATGTCGACTTGATGACTGCAGAGGATGAAAAGAAAGAGCTGGATGAAATTGGATTGTTAAAGTCTAAAATCACTGAAAGGACCAAGTATGAAGCCATTATTTTAAATAATGTGTTTTATAAAATATCCCCGAAATTTTTTTATGACCTGGTGAATGTGCTTGCTTCAAAGTTAAGAAAAGATGGACTGTTGTTTTTTTCTATTCCAGAGAAAAGGGGACTTTACAAGGTTCTCGGGGAGGGCAAAATGAGAAGCCGGTCCAGTGTAAGGATCGATGACTTTACTATTGAATATATATTAAAAAATGCCGGTTTTGAGATTAAAGATAAGGGAATATGGGATGAAATAGAGTATAAGACAATGGATGCCAGTGAAGATGAAATAGGTGAGATATATGGAAAGAATGAATTATTCGAGCTTTTCGAGGTAAAGCTGGACAGAGAAAATTTTGAGGATGTAAAACTTTTAAGCAGATTTGATATCTTGAATTCTGAAGAGCTGAACAAAGATAAAAATATAAAGGGGGTGCTGAGGAGATATATTTATCTCCTTACCAGTATGTATTTTGAGAATTTAAGAAAGAGTTACAACCAGACAATGAAAGCGATTAATAATAACATTCAGGTCCAGATAAACAATGAAATGAATGAAATAAATCGAAAGAACCGGGATAGATTGGTTCTTATATATTTTGATATATTCCGTACTCTTTATAAGGAAATCAAGAGCCTGGGTTATGATATAAGCAGTTTAAGGGAAGTTTTAGGCAGTTTTAAACCTAAAAGCAAATCAGGCCTGAAGATAGATATTGACCAGAAACTTGAGGTCTTGCTGAGGGATCTGGAAAATATTGATAGAATAATGGGCCTGACTATCTCTAATAAATATTATTTGGCAAAAAAAACGTAGATCTTAA
>CAZLOE010000054.1:0-3582 GCA_964561115.1 uncultured Actinomycetota bacterium | reverse complement strand
CCGTGAAGGCGGAAGGACAATCGGCGCTGGTAGTGTTACCAAGATAATTAAGTAGTAAAATAGAAGTGTTTTTTATTGTTGACATCAAATAAATATAATGTTAATTTATGTGCTTGCGCTTTCTATTACTAAAAATAATAAACGGTGAAAAAATTTGAGGC
Organism: uncultured Actinomycetota bacterium; assembly: GCA_964561115.1. GTDB lineage: Bacteria > Actinomycetota > Humimicrobiia > Humimicrobiales > Humimicrobiaceae > CAZBSE01. The sequence goes on along the minus strand of CAZLOE010000054.1, from coordinate 3,421 downwards.
AGATAATAATTCTTGCATGTACTGAATGCAAAAGAAGAAATTACAGTACATATAAAAATAAAAAAAATACGGCTGATAGATTAGAATTAAAAAAATATTGTAAATGGTGTAGAAAACACACTGTTCACAAGGAGACCCGGTAGGGCTGTAGCTCCAATTGGTAGAGCACCGGTCTCCAAAACCGGGTGTTGGGGGTTCGAGTCCCTCCAGCCCTGCCAGGAAAATATGTATAGAATGTTAAGTAAAGTAAGGGTAGTTGAAGCAAATATGCCAGTGGCATGTTTGCGGGACTCGAAAAGACGGACCGAGTCGGAGATGAGGGAGTCTGCGGCTCTGCAGCGAGCGGAGTGAGACGAAAGACCGAGTCCCTCCAGCCCTGCCAGGAATCAAAAACAAAGGATTATTTAATGGCTAAGAGAAAAGTTTCAAGAAAATACAGAAAAAAGGCGATGATGGAAAGGCAGATGCAGGATAGAAAGCCACCGCCATCGCAGCCAAAGAGAAAAATGGACTGGAAGCAGTTCATAAAAAGACTTCCTTCAAGAATTGTTAAATTTTTAAAAGATGTCGTGCGTGAACTGAAAAGAGTTAGCTGGCCTACAAAAAAAGCGCTTTTGACTTATACAATAGTGGTTATAGTTACTATTATTATTTTTGCTGTTATTTTAGGTGTTTTTGACTTTGGCTTTCTACAGCTTCTGGATTTAATAGCAAAGATTTAACCTTTTGGTGATCTGAATGAGACCTAGATGGTATGTAATAAATTCATATGCGGGATATGAAAACAAAATAAAAACTAACCTTGAGCACAGAATAGAATCAATGAATATGGGTAATAAGATTTTTGATATATATATTCCTAAAGAAGATGTTGTTGAAATCAAGAGCGGAAAGAAAGAGATTTCATCCAAAAGAGTTCTTCCGGGTTATCTTTTGGTAAAAATGCATCTTGATGATGATTCCTGGTATGTGGTGAGAAATACCCCTGGAGTCACAGGCTTTGTGGGGAGAGAAGATAAACCAATTCCCCTGTCAGATAATGAAGTCAAAAAAATTATGAAAAGACAGGATACCGGGAAGCCCAAGCCTAAAACTGATTTTGAGATCGGGCAGCCGGTAAAAGTCACCACAGGGCCGTTTGCAAATTTTGATGGTACCATAAGTGAGATAAATCTGGATCAGGGTAAACTGAAAGTCCTTGTTTCAATATTTGGAAGGCAGACTCCTGTTGAACTAAATTTTAACCAGGTATCCAAAATATAATAAAGAATTGAAATATTTCTACAAGCATGTATAATACGGTGTTATTTGATCAGAGGTAATTATGGCTAAAGAAATCATAGCACAGATTAAGTTACAGATTCCAGCGGGGCAGGCAAATCCTGCTCCTCCTGTAGGTCCTGCACTTGGGCAGCACGGCGTTAATATAATGGAATTCTGTAAGGCCTTTAATGAAAAGACGGCAAAAGAACAGGGGATGATTATCCCCGTGATTTTAACTGTATATAAAGACAGGAGTTTTAATTTTATAACTAAAACTCCGCCGGCTGCGGTTCTTATAAAAAAAGCTTTAAATTTGGAAAAAGGATCGGGTGAGCCTAACAGGGAAAAAGTGGGAGAAATCTCAAAGAAAAAGATTGAAGAGATTGCCAAAATAAAGTTAAAAGATTTAAATGCCAGGACTTTGGAGCAGGCAGTTAAAATAATAGAAGGAACTGCTAAAAATATGGGAGTAAAAGTAAGTTCCTAGTGTTTCCCTGTCTGCAGCTGCTTATTATGCTGATATAAAGTAGTAAAAAAAGGAAGGATAGCTTGAAGAGAGGAAAGAAATATTTATCAAAATTAGAGAACTTTGATAGAAGCAAACCGTTAGGACCAAAAGAAGCCATAAGCTGGGTCAAAGAAAACCATTATGCCGGCTTTGATGAATCCGTAGATATGAGTATGAATCTGGGCATAGACCCTAAAAAAGCCGACCAGCTGGTAAGGGGGACCATAGTCCTGCCTTATGGAACGGGAAAAGTTCTAAAAATACTGGTTTTTGCCCAGGGTGAAAAAGTGGAGGAAGCAAAGAAGGCGGGAGCGGATTATGTAGGAGGAGAAGAACTTGTGGATAAGATCAGCAAAGGATGGCTGGATTTTGGAGTTTGCATTGCGGCGCCGGATATGATGAAAAATATAAGTAAAATTGCCAAGATTTTAGGACCAAGGAAATTAATGCCAAACCCTAAATCAGGGACAGTTACTTTTGAGATAAAAAAAGCAGTAGAAGATTCAAAAAGAGGAAAACTGGAATACAGGACAGATAAAAATGGTGTTATACACAGCACCATCGGCAGAGTATCTTTTGGTTTAAAAGAATTACTAAAAAATTATGCGGCTCTAGTAGATGCAGTTATAAAGTCAAAGCCTGCTTCGGCTAAAGGTAAATATATAAAAAGTATCTATGTTTCGGCTACAATGGGTCCAAGCATAAAAATTGACCAGAGTAAAGGTATAGAGGAGGAAGAGGTGGCCTAAGAAAATAAAAATGAGTTAGTCTAAATATATAATATAAAGTAACAGCCCAAGACAGTAGGTGTTATTAATAACTTAATTTCCTACCGAGGTTGATTTAAAATATGATTAAGTCGGCCTTAAAAGTAATCAGGGTCGATTTTGTTTTATATTTTTAAAAAAATGAGGTCAGGAGGTCGATTTGGCTAAAAAAGAAAAAATAGATGAAGTAAATGAACTAAGAGAGATATTTAAGAGCGACTGCGGTCTTATTTTCACCGATCACAGCGGACTTAAGGCTGAGGATGCTGTAAGAGTAAGAGACAGGCTGATAGAGATAAACTCATATCTAAAAATAATAAAAAACACTCTTGCACTTATTGCAGCTGAAGATGTCTTTAAGGATATAAATATTAAGGAAATATTAAAAGGGCCTACAAGTATTGTAGTAAGCAGTAAAGACATAATTTCGACTGCAAAGGTAATAAGTGATTTTTCAGAGGAGCTGGATGCACTTAAAATAAAAGCGGGAATACTTGAAAACAAGCTTTTAAGTTCGGAAGAAATGGAAAAATTAGCAAAACTGCCCAGCAGGGAATTATTGCTTGCTAGTTTGATGATATCAATCAAGTCACCGATTGTTAAATTAATTAATATTCTGGATTCTCTGACAAGGGGTCTGGTATTGGTACTGGATGCCATCAGGGAAAAAAAGAAAAATGCCAATTAAAGGAGGAACAATGGCTGAAGAAAAAAAAGCAAGTGAAAAAGCAGAGGAAAAAGAGGAGAAGAGCAAGGATGAGAAAAAAGTGAGTGAAGTAAAAGAAGAAGTTAAAGCAACTGAAGAAAAGAAGGAAGAAGAAAAGCAGGCAGAGGAGAAAAAGGAAGAGGCTAAACCTGCTGAAGAAAAGAAAGAAGAAGTCAA
>CAZLOE010000053.1:0-4010 GCA_964561115.1 uncultured Actinomycetota bacterium | reverse complement strand
CTTTGAGAGTGATAGTATTTTAATATTTAAAGATATATTACCGCAGGCACCGGTGCATCTTCTGGCTGTGCCAAAAAAACATATTACTTCGATCTTAGAGATTGACAAGCTGGATTGCGAGTTGATAAAAGAATTGCTGGAAGCTATCGGCAGCATAGTAAAGAAGCTGGAGCTGGACAAAGAAGGATTCAGGGTAGTTACCAATACCGGAAGTGGTGCCGGTCAGAGTGTAAATCATTTACATTTTCATATATTGGGTAAAAGAAAATTTAATTGGCCGCCAGGTTAAGATAGTCTGTGATTCAATTTATTTTCCTATTATTTATCTTCTGATTTATGTATTTGTAATATAATAATTATATAGATAAAAATCATAAAAGGAGGGGTTTTGTCTCCAGTAAAGCAAAAACTAAATGTTGATTTTGAGAGTGATCATTCAATGGTTGAATTGATTGGAGATAGGGATGAACTTTTACAGCTTATCGAGAGAAAATATAACGTAGAGGTTTTTGTTCTGGGAAATGATATAGAAATATCAGGGAAAAGCAAAAACGTAAAAGAGGTTGTAAGACTGATGGAAGAGCTGATACTGCAGATAAACCTGGGGCAGAAATTAAATTCTCAGAAAGTAAGTGATTCTATAAAAATAATGGAGGATAAATCAAATTTGAAACCGCATGAAATTTTTAAAAGCGACATTGTTGTAAACAGCGGAAAGAAAATAAAACCGCGTACGGTGGGGCAGAAAAAATATATCGAGGCAATTAAGGAAAATACTATTGTTTTTGTTATAGGCCCAGCCGGAACAGGCAAGACTTATCTAGCCCTGGCTATGGCTGTGGAGGCTTTAAAAGAAAATAAGATAGGGCGGATAATACTAATAAAACCCGTGGTTGAAGCAGGCGAGAAGCTGGGTTACCTGCCGGGTGATATATATGATAAGGTAAATCCTTATCTAAGGCCTTTGTATGATGCTCTGTATGAGATGCTGGATATAGAGAGATTTCAGCAGTACCGTGATATGGGTATCATTGAGGTAGTACCTCTGGCTTATATGAGAGGAAGGACTTTAAATGATTCCTTTATTATTCTGGATGAAGCTCAGAATACCTCTCCTGAGCAGATGAAGATGTTTCTTACCAGATTAGGGTTTGGCTCCAAGATAGTGGTAACAGGAGATATAACTCAGATCGACCTACCGCATGATAAGGAATCAGGTCTTATCATCGTAAGGAATATTTTAGAAGACATAAAGGGGATTGAATTTGTATATCTAAGTTCAAAAGACGTGGTCAGGCATGAACTGGTACAGAGAATTGTAGATGCCTATAAGGTCTATGGAGAAAAGATCAAAAAATAAACTCTTTTATACAGGATTAAAATGATAGAAAGTAATGGAAATAAAAAAGAAATTTCAAAAACCTGGAAAGGTAAGATGAAAAGGGCGCAGAGCTTTGCCCTTAGGTATTTTTCAGTCAGGAGCAGGTTTGCCCAGAGAATGTATATATTTATTCTGACGCTTGGCCTGGTCATAGCTATTCTCACATATAACTATTCTCCTGATATTGGAATAGAGCTTGGCAGCCCCAGCCCCAGGACCATTAAAGCAAACAGGGCAATAGAATTTGAGGATGTAGAAAAAACTGAAGAAGACAGAAACAAGAATGAAGCAGGGGTTGAAGATATATATATTTACGATATAGAAACCCTAAGCGGTGAAGAGGGAGCGCTTTACAAGATAAAGTATTTTTATCTCCTTACCGGTATAGTCCAGAAGAAAGAAGATATGTCTTTTGAGGAAAAAGTCGATTATATGGTAAATCTTCTGAATAATGATTATCCTGATTCTATCATTTCTTTAGCATTGGGGCTTTCGGTAGAAGAACTTAACCAGCTTATGACAAAGACCCAGGATATAGCACGTGAGATCATGAAAGAAGAAATAAAGCCTACCGAGTTGGACTTTGCTAAAAGTGAAGCGGCGGCTCTTGCTGAAGCTGATGAGGGTATAGAAGATGAGAACATCCCGATAATAAAAAGTGTTCTGGAAAAAAACATAACTCCTACGGCAGTATTTGATCCCGTTGCTACTGAAAAGGCAAGGGAGGAAGCAAGGCTGAACGCCGAACCCCATATGGTATCAATACTTGAGGGACAGACCATCGTTTTTGAAGGAGAAATCGTAAGTGAGACTGATATTCTTATATTGACCAAATTGGGACTTTTACAGACAGGTTTTAACTGGAACAGGTTTTTATATATATTCCTTATATCTTCAGTGATACTGGTATTATATGGTTTCTATATTTTCAGATTTAATTTAAGTATCTTTAATAATACCAGGAAGTTATTTATTATTTCGCTTCTGGTAGTTATATTCACTGCGCTTATAAAGATACTCACCACACTCTCGTCTATTCATCTAAATTTCTGGGTTTATTTATTCCCCATAATTGCAGCATCATTTATAGCCACTATCTTATTTAATGCGCGTATGGCTATGATGCTTACTATCAGTCTGGGGATATTTGCAGGTATTGCCACTGATTTTGATTTCAGTTTAGCTGTTGTCTATATACTTGGAGGTATTTTTTCTACCTATATGGTGTCAAAAGTTTCCCAGAGGTCTGAAGTGATGAAAGCAGGATTCTTAAGCTCTCTGGTCCTTGCTTTTTTATTTCTTGTGATCAGTCTTATCAGCGGCGATGTGCAGACAGTTATCTTAAATACTGTACTGGGAATAGTAAACGGTATTATATGTGCTATTATTGCAATTGGTTTCCTGCCATTTATTGAATCTACTTTTAATGTCGTAACGGCGATGAGATTGCTGGAACTTTCACATACTGATCAACCGCTGCTTAAAAAACTGCTTATATCAGCTCCCGGCACTTATAACCACAGTATTCTGGTGGGACATCTCGCTGAAAATGCAGCTAAAGCCATAGATGCCGATTCGCTGTTGGTAAAAGTAGCAGCATTGTATCATGACCTCGGAAAAATAAAGAGACCTGAATATTTTTATGAGAATCAGGCAGACCTTGAGAATATACATGACCGTTTGAACCCCTCTATGAGCAGGAATATAATATCAAGTCATATAAAAGACGGCCTGGAAATGGCGGAAAAAGCTAAAATACCCAGGAAAGTCTTAAGTATTATCTCCCAGCATCATGGAAATTCTATAATAAAATATTTTTATAAGAAGCAGAAAGATAGAGAGAATAACGGCAACAATTACTCAAACGGCCTTAAGGAACATTTTCGTTATCCTGCAAGAAGACCACAGAGCAAGGAAGCTGCAATTCTTATGCTGGCAGATTCAACGGAAGCCGCAGTAAGGTCTATTGATGATATTAGTGCTAAAAAGATAGAACAGATGGTCAATGATATTTTTGAAGATAAGTTAAAGGACGGCCAGCTTAATGAAACAAATATTACTTTAAAAGAGATAGCTAAAGTCAGGAAATCATTGATTGAAGGACTTATATCTATCTATCATTCACGGCTTTCATATGCCGAATCTGATATAAAAGAGAAAGTGGATTTAAAATGAAAGTATCCCTTATCAATAACCAGAATAAACTAAAGCTGGACCTGGATTTAATAAAAAAAGTTTCAGCTTATATATCGAATAAGTTTGACAGGGATCCTAAAAGTGAATTGAGTATCGTATTTTCAGATAGTGAAGATATAAGAAAGTTAAATAAAAAATACAGAAATACGGATAAGGAAACAGATGTGCTGTCATTTTCATATATTTCCGATAGGGAAAAGATAAATCTTGGAGTAGGTAATTTTACTGTGGGGGAAATCATCGTCTGTCCGGAAGTCGCACTGTCCGGCATTTCAGGTGAGGGTAAAAACTGGAGCCTGAACCTGGAAATAATTTTTCTTATAATACACGGCATGCTGCATATATATAATTACGACCATCGGGAAGAAAAAGATAAGATGGATATGGAAAGAATTCAGGACAGCTTGATGTCTGATGTAAGAAGGACTTTTAA
>CAZLOE010000052.1:0-4141 GCA_964561115.1 uncultured Actinomycetota bacterium | reverse complement strand
AATATAAGATATATAAAAAAGTTAAAATTTACAACATTTTAGTGATTTGCTAAAATCAATAGAACCGCCGTGTTAATACTTTGAAAGCTTATAATATCTTATCTTTATTCGGTGTTAAAATGAAAGCTGGATCCCAAAGATATGATTCACCAGAACTTGTCAAGTGGAGGCCTGGTGATAAATTCGGAGACCATGAAGTCAAATCGGTCAGTTTTGGCGGAATGGGAATAGTCTTATTCATAGGTCCCCCTGTCAGCAGCAATATCGCATGGGCAGCAAAATCTTTCAGAGACGAGTTTATGCAGGAAGAAAGTGTAATAGTAAGTTTCTGGAACGAGGCCCAGTACTGGCTGGAGCTGGGCAGATATAGAAATATTGTATATGCAGACCATGTATTTGAAATAGAAGGAAAGCCCTATATCTATCTGGAATATATGGACGGGGGCAGTTTAAGGAAACTGATCAATGACAGATCCACATCCATTGACAAAATACTTGATGCTGCAATTCAGATATGCTGTGGTATGGAATACGCTTGGCAGAACGGTAAACTGATCCACAGAGATTTAAAACCGGAAAATATTCTTTTAAACAGCAGAGGAGAGGCAAAAATAACAGACTGGGGATTGTCCAAAGTGATGGACAGTATTAAAATTGCACCGCCTGCAGCCTTTAAAAATCTAAAAGCATCTCTGTATAAGACAAGGGGCGGAGTGGCACTCGGAACTCCTCCTTATATGCCTCCCGAGCAGTTTGAGGATGCAAGAAACACCGACAGAACTGCAGACATATATTCTTTCGGGATCATGCTTTTTGAGATGCTAACAGGAAGACTTCCTTTTAGGGCTTACGATGCTGAAGAATTCTATTACCGGCATAAAAATACAAAACCGCCGTTACTGTCATCCATTTGCAAAGGGCTGCCTGAAATTGTCAGTGCCTGCGTGCAAAAATCCCTTGAAAAAGATCCCAAAAAGCGTTTTGCCTCGTTTGAGGAGATCGGTGATCAGCTGCTTAAAGTACGAAGCGATTACAGCGGTGCCAAAAGACTAAAGGACCTTATAAATGACGGTACAGTAGTTATGTCATCCCGTGAATTGACCCAGCATGGATTCGGCCTGCTTCACTTGCGCAGGGATAAAGAAGCAATAGAATATTTCAATAAAGCCATACAGGCCGATCCCAGTAACTGGGAGGCTTATGGTTATAAAAGCTACTGCCTGGGTAATATCAAACTCCACGAGGAAGCCATTTCCTCAGCACTGCAGTCATTAAGGATAAATCCCAGATTTGCCCATGCCTGGGCCAATCTCGGTTATTCATACTCAGAAATGAATCAGCATGAAAAGGCACTTGCTGCTTATGAAAAAGCAATAAGATTAAATCCGCAAGATGTGACTCATTACAATAATATTTGCATATCGCTTATAAATGCAGGACAATTTGACAAAGCAATCCAATATGCAAAAAAAGGTCTTGATATCAAGCCTGGTTATTGGAGACTATGGCTTAATCTTTCATCTGCTCTTTTAAAAACTAACAGGCATGATGAGTCCATTGATTCAGCCAAACATGCTATTAGTATAAACCCGCGCTGCAAAGGCGCTTATTTAATCTTATATGAGATCTACAAAAAAAATGGAATGACCCGGGAAGCAAGTGATTGCCTTAAGAAAGCTTCAAGGATTGATTCTAAATATACAACCTAAGAGAAATCATATAAAAAAAATAATGGAATTGCGCTTAAAATATGTTTAAATAGTAAGTGATTAATATGAAAGAAATTTCCAACGGTCTATCTGTAGCCATTCAGATGACAGCTTTAGAGACAATAGAATCAAAAAAGCAGTACATGGAAAAAGAACATCTCCTGATCGGTATCTGCAGTTTAAAAAAAGCCATTGACAGCAGAGGAAGACTGAGGTTTAAAGCAGATCTTAATAATATGACTATCTGTAACGAAGTACTGGCAGAAAATAAAATGGTCGAAGATATCTTAAAGCAGTATAAACTGGACCCGACTTTATTAAGAAGGCAAGTGCGCGATATGATCGTCAAAGGGAATTATATACATAAAGATAAACTTGTATATCCGGGTATTGGTTATAGTAATGCATACAGGCAGGCATTTAAGCTGGCAGAAACTTCCGAAGAAGTCCTGTGCCTGCATATGTTTGCTGCTATAATGCAGGACCCGGGCTTTATTATTGAATCCATTTTAGATAAAGTAAATGTTAGAACAGCTGAAATTGCTGAATATGCCCTTAAAAATGCCAAAGTAAAAAAGGAAGTCAAAGAAGAATTCAAAAAAGAATATCCACAGCAATTTAAACAGCAACCCAAAATTCAGCCAAAAACCACCTTTAGCAAAACACCAAATCTTGACCACTATGGAAGGGATCTTACCAAAGAAGCAAAAGAAGGCAGATTAGGTCCCTTCATCGGCAGGGACAATGAGCTGTTAAAGATAATTCAAACACTTGCCCGCCAGAAAAAAAACAATCCCATAATCATCGGTGAAGCGGGAGTAGGAAAAACTGCTATTGTAGAAGCCCTGGCAGTAAGAGCAGCAGAAGGAAAGAATCCAGAGATACTCGGCGGGAAATGTATTATTGAATTAGATATGGGATCCTTGGTCGGGGGGACTAAATACAGGGGTGAGTTTGAAGAAAGGATCACCAATATAATTGAAGAAGCCCGTAAAAATTCTGATGTAATACTATTCATAGACGAAATACACACAGTGGTCGGTGCCGGCCGGGGTGAAGGAAGTATGGATGCTGCAAACCTTATGAAACCGGCACTTGCCAGCGGTCTCAGGTGTATCGGGGCCACTACCATAGATGAATACCGCCGCTACATCGAATCAGATTCAGCACTGGAGCGCCGCTTTGAAAAAATAATAGCAAATGAACCTACCCCGGGCGATGCAGTAGAGATACTTAAAGGACTTAAACAAAAATGGGAAGAACATCACCATGTCAAGATCACTGACCGGGCTTTAGAGGCAGCAGTAAACCTGTCCATAAGATTTGACAGTGACCACAGATTACCCGATAAGGCTATAGATTTAGTAGATAAGGCGGCTGCACATATAAGAATCCCTGTACTCAGCAAGCCTGAATTTAAAATAAAAGGTGATTATAAGGCTGATGAATCAGCCGGTAAGAAAGATGAAAGCAAAGCCAAAAATGAGGTTACCGAAATCACCATAGCTAAAGTACTTTCCGATAAGACAAGTATACCTCTGGATATCATAACCGGCCACCTTGAAGAAATAGGACAATCCCGTCTTCTTAAACTTGAAGATTTTTTAAAAAAAAGAGTAATCGGACAGGATAAAGCAATAGAAACAGTGTGTCAGCATCTTCTTATGGCCCATGCTGGTCTGGTAAAAAGGCAGAGTCCTCTATCGGTTTTTCTATTTCTCGGCCCTACGGGTACCGGTAAGACTGAACTGGCAAAATCGATAGGAGAATTTCTATTTGGAAGTTCTTCTGATCTTATTCGCTTTGATATGTCCGAGTACATGCATGAACATCATGTAGAAAAACTTATTGGATCTCCTCCGGGTTATAGAGACTCTGAAAAAGAAGGCCAGCTCACAGGTAAACTTAGAACCAAACCATATTCAATAGTATTACTTGATGAGATTGAAAAAGCCCATCCGAGAGTCTTTGATCTGTTCCTTCAGGTCTTTGACGAAGGCCGCCTGACAGATTCAAAAGGCAGAACCATAGACGCCAAAAATGCTGTTTTTATTATGACCTCCAATATTTTGACCGTTGATAAAAAAAAGAGTCAGATAGGTTTTGTTGAACAGGCTGCAAAAGAACAGAAAGTTTCTGTTCCCCAGGAACTTTCCCTTCAATTCCGTAAAGAATTTTTAAACCGTATCGATGAAATAATAATCTTTAGAACACTGGACAAAGAAGATGTAAGAATAATATTAAAACCGATGATCGATAAACTCTCAGAAAGCCTTCAGGAAAAATATAACGTATCACTGCAGGTAAGCAAAGAAGCCGAAGAAATTATAATCAAAAATGGTTACAGCGGGCAATATGGTGTAAGAGAACTTAAAAGAACACTTGACCGTATGATACAGATCCCTTTAAGCAAATTGATATTGAGCGGTGAG
>CAZLOE010000051.1:0-4355 GCA_964561115.1 uncultured Actinomycetota bacterium | reverse complement strand
TATCAGGCCTCATTCTTAAAGAATTCCTTACCAGATCCCTGATAGTTATTTCTCCCTTACCTTCAAGATTCGGCGGCCTGCCCTCGAGTTTAACCACATGGGGTAAATTTAAATTCAACTCAAGTGTTTCTTCAATGGTCACAATTCTTTCATATTGCCGGATGAAATTAGACAAGACATTTAAAAATGTCGTCTTACCGGTGGATGTGGCTCCGCTTATTATTATATTCAATTTACTTCTTACACAAGCTTTTATAAATTCAGCCACTGCTTTATTTACGGTGCCTTCCTTTATAAGACTCTCTATATCCATCATATTTTTTTTAAATTTTCTTATAGTGACCACTATATCGTTTGAAGCTGCAGGATTCAGTACCACATTGATCCTTGATCCGTTTTTAAGCCTTGCATCCACCATAGGAGAGCTCTCGTCTATTCTCAATCCCAGGGGGCTTAATGTCTTATCAACCAGATTACGGATATGATTGTTATCCCTGAAAATAATATCTGTTTTTTTTATGACAGCGCCCTCCTCAACATATACCTGATCATAATTGTTTATCATAATCTCCGTTATCCTATCATCACTTATAAGGAAGCTAATCGGTCCAAAGCCAAAACTGTCTTCATGTATCTCCCTGGCCAGCCTTGAAACTTCTTTCTGGCTGATTATGATTTTTTCTTTTTCTATTATGTTTTTTAAATGCCCGCCGATCATCCTTAACCTTGATTCCGGCGAAAGCACGCATAAATCATCTGCTTTGATCTTTTTTAATATCTTTTTACCTAAATAATCTGATGTATTAGTGATACTTCCGGCAATGTTCATAAACTTAAATCCTCATATAACTTCCTGGAAAAGGCAGAAATATTCTGTATGATCCTGAGATTATATTTAAAAATGGAATCAGGGCCCCGGTTCAGTATTAAAAATTCAATATCCCTGTCATAAGGAATAAAAGCATCTATAGGGTATTTTAGTATGTTGTTAAGACCTGATGGTGAAACAGCCGGCCTGGTGTTATATTTGTTTATGATTATATCGAAATCATAATATGGCTCATCGCAAATGATATTGCCTGTCAGTACATTTAAATTGTTTACTGAAATCAGGTCAGGTAGAGAAATAAAAACTAACTTATTTACAAATTCCTTAAGGCAGAGTCCGCTCTGGCTGAAAAGGTAATTCGGAAAATCCACACAGATAATATCAAAATGATCTTTCAATACATCAAGAATTTTTTCCAGCGGGTCTTTGTCAATAATTCTTGCTTTTTCAATTTTTATAGGAGGAAGAATCAAATTAAGGCTGTTTTCAAAATTTATTACAAGTCTTTTTAAAATGGATGTGTCCAGCTCATCTATGACTTTTTCAGCATCGCCAAGATCTCTTTGGCTGTCATCTGACAGATTGAATACCACCCTGCTGTCTTTTTTACCGACGTTTAAGTCCAGGAGTAGTATATTCTTTGTTGTCTCCCTGGCAAGATAAGTCGAGACGCAATAAGTAATAAAACTGCATCCGCATCCGCCTTTGCTTCCCGAAAATAATACTACCTTTGATTCATTTTCATCAACCATACCTAACTTTCAAACTCCTTTTTTAAGGTTTAAAAAAATCTATATATATATATTAAATAAATTTTAAATCAGCGGTTTTGTACATAACTTCTGGGGCAAATAGATAAATTAAGCACTCCCTTTTCAAGTGCTGAAAAAACCTCTCCCACTTCCAGGCAATCCAGATAAAAAGTCAGAATCAGAGTGTTTGCATAACCAGGATCAACAGAGCTGCTTTCAAATATAGAGTCTATTAAAAATTCCCCACTTCTGTTTTCCTCTATAGAAAAGTTTCCCTCAGGATCACTTCTAATCAACACTATTTCCTTTTCGGACAATACTATGTCCGAATAGATAGCCCCGCTGTCCTGTTCATAATAAGTAGATAAAATGTCTACCCTATCACCGGTTCTGATCAATGATTTATCTCCATAAAAGCTTACCGGCACGCTGACTGCTCTTAGTTTATTTGGAATATATGATGAGAAGCCAGTGCTCAAGCCGTCACTGGAGTCCATTCCTTCCAGCTTATTAACTGTTATGATGTCCCCCTTCATAATATTTTCCGCAGCCTTCTTGCCCAGAATATCATCCTTATATATAATAAAATTTTCGCTGAATATATTTTCATTTATTTTCTGCATCTCAATCAGTTCTTCCGTAAACTCTTCACCCTCCTTGATATCAGCCCTGGTTATAAATATCTGCTTATATCCCACATCTTCCGAAATCTTAGATTTTAAATTACTTATATACCAGAAGACAAAAACTCCACCCACAACAGCAATGATGATAAATATAATGCCCAACATTCTTTGTTTTACTATTAAAGATATCCTATTCATTATTTAAGGCTTTTAATTCCACTGCGGTTTATTTGTCATTATTTTATATATTAAACGTATAAGCATAATAACATATATATTTATTTGTGTAAATAAATAAATAAAAAATTTCACAACAAAGCTATTTAGCTTGGTAATCTACTGGTGTTATAATTGTAAGTGCAATAACTGATTATTTAAGATGGCAGGATTTATAAATCATGAATAGTGCTTATTATTTTTTTAAAAAAGGTAAGAGATTAGCCCAAAGAGGTAAATTCTTAGATGCTATAATGATGCTTGAAAAAGCGAAGGATTACGAGCCTAAAAAAGGTTCCATAAGAGAAGTCCTTGCCAGTTCATATTATAATTGCGGTTTTTACCAGTCTGCCAAAAAGAATTTTAGAAAGGCTCTGGAAATAGATGCAACCAATGATTTTGCACACTACGGGCTGGGAATGTGCCTGATAAAGGAAAGAAAAATAAGCCAGGCAGCAGGGCACTTTAAAATTGCATCTGTAATGAAGCCACGCTCTAAAATATACAAAGAGATGCTAAGAAAAATCACATAATATCTATTAAATAAATCTAATCAGATCCCCAACAGAAAGAGAAGTCTGCCCTACAACCCCTGAACCCAACTCTAATACAGAAAAGGAATTCTTTATAAAAGGAGTCATTCTAAAAGGCCTGATGTTATTATAAATTGCTACCACCCGATTCTTTTTATCCAGGAAAACTGCATCTATACTATACCTCATCCAGAAAGTATGGATACTGCTGCAGTTCTCTATAAGAAAACCCTCTTTATTTTTTAACTTTCGCCTTACTATCAGCCCCAGAAACCTATCGAAAAAATTTTTTGCTCCTGTTACTTCGGAAGCAATTAATTCTTCTCTTTTAGGATCTTTAGCATCAACTTTGACTGCTCTCATCAATTTATCCAAACAATAAAATAGGGCTTATTCACCCAGTTCTTCCTTGACTTCTTCCTCTCCTGCTTTAAGTTCATCTACCTGCTGCTTATCCAGTCTTAAAAGCAGCGTCTGAAACTCTCCGACATGTGTCTTCTCTTCTTTTGCTATGTCAAGAAGTATTTTTTTAATATCATTGTTTTCGGTAAATGCAGCCAGCTGCTCATATAAATTCACGGCATCCAGTTCTGCAATTATTCCCACTCTTAATATTTCCTTATCAATGTTCCCTTTTGAAACCTTGGTCAGATCGATCGGGATATTGGACATCATTTTTATCACCTCTTTCAAAATTTATGACTTTTTTTATTGAAATTATAATTATTCTTTAATATATATCTAGCTATTTTATCATAAAAATCTCAACAGCCGTGTCGAAAGTCTGGATATACTGATCAAACTCTTCAGGAGATGTAGTAAAAGTTATAATCCAGAAATTAGAACCGGATTTTATTATATACTGCACCACTCTTACTTCAAAACCCATTGCTTCTTCACTGACTGATGTCTTGCCTACTTCTTTATGGCTGCCGAGTGATACCACATCCTGCTCAAGAATAGCAAATGAATATCCCATTTGTTCATATTGAGCTGCCATCTGCTCATATCCGAGTTTCATATACTGATCCAGCGACATATAGGAAGCAGATTGGCTTGCTATATTTACATTGGTCAGAGCACCTGAGGAAATAGTCTCTGAATCATATCCCCAGAATGACAGATAAGGTATGTTTGCCTCTACCTGGCTAGCTAATGCTGTTTGCCCTTCTTCCCTTAGAACCGTAATTACATCCTGCAATTGCTCTTCAGTGCCGCCTTCCCATTGTTCCGGCAAATACAATTCAAAATCATCTGAATCAAACTGTTTCCAGCCTGCAGGGATCTCAACTGTCCGCTGTGCTGTTCCACCATTACATCCCACTCCGACTATTATCATCGATACTACAAATACAAATATGAGCAGGGTTAATAAAACTCTTTTCATTTTACTCTCCTT
>CAZLOE010000050.1:0-4926 GCA_964561115.1 uncultured Actinomycetota bacterium | reverse complement strand
AAAAGGCCGAGAAACAAGGGTAGCTGAAAGGGCCTTGGAGTGCGGATAATCACGGCCGAGGATGTCTTCCCGGCCGATTATTGACAATATATGTTTAGTTAGTTAGAATTACTAACATATTATTTTTATTTATAGAAATATTTAATGCAGTTAGCAAGATAGTTAATTTAAAAAAAGAGGAGAGGTTAAAAATGGTAAGGATAGGATTTGTACCATCCCATAGGGAGCCATTCAATAAAGAATGGGCAATTGATATGAGAAAAAGAGTAATAAATTCAATTGGAAAAAACGTAAAAAATGTAGAATTGATATACCCTGATGAAAAATTAACAGATGGTGGACTGGTAACTTTTATGGAGGACGCAAAAAAAGCAATAAAGTTATTTAAAGAAAAAAACATCCAGGGCCTGATTATAGGTATGGTGACTTTCGGTGAAGAGATACCTAATCTTATAATAGCAGAGGCTTTTGAAAATATTCCAATTCAAGTTTTTGGTACCAAGGAAGGACCGTTCACAGAAGATGGAAATAGAAAGTCTGACTCATTCTGCGGCACTATATCTACTGCTTCGGGGCTGGTAAGAAGAAATATAAAATTTGATTTTTCAGGTATCTATTTTCCTGAAGAAGAGGAATTTATATCTGATGTAAGGAAATTTAGTAAAGTAGTACTGGCAAATTCAGGCTTTTTAGGAATGAAAATAGGTTCTCTGGGCCCTAGGCCGGCACCTTTTGAGACATGTGCTATAAATGAGATTGATCTTATAAATAAGTTTAGAATTAAGGTTGTGCCTTATACCCTTCTTAAACTAAAGGCAGATATAGATAACACGAAAGATGATGATATAAAAGAAATAAAAAAAGATATAATAAAAAATTATGATTCCAAGCTTGCAGATGACAAGGTTATCTCCAAAATTGCTGGACTTGAATATATAATGAAAAAATATGCAGCAGAAGATAATCTTTCAGGTTTTGGGGTACAATGCTGGACAGCCATGCAGGAAGAGATAGGAATATCCCCCTGTCTCAGTATGGGAAGACTGACAGATAGCGGGATTATGTGCGCCTGTGAAGTTGATATCTTAGGTTCGATTACTATGGTGATACAGCATCTACTTACATCCAAGCAGAGTGTACCGCATTTTGTTGACTGGACTATACAGAACCAGGAAAATGATAATGTTTTTCTTGCATGGCACTGTGGAAATGGTCCGGTAAGTTTAAAATGTAAGTCCTGCACTCCTCAGATCAACACCCATTCAATACTTGGCTGGATGATTGGTTATGACAAGAGTTTTGGGACAGCAGAATTTCAATTAAAAGAAGGCATTGTGACCATAAACAGACTTGTGGAAGTAAATGGAAGATTTAAAATGTTTTCAACAGTTGGAGAAGCCATACCGGATGATAGAAAATTAAGGGGAACATGGAAATGGATCAAGGTAAAGGATCTAAAAAAGGTTTACCGGACTGTAATTGAGGAAGGGTTTGTGCATCATGCAAGTATAATCTTTGGGGACATGAGAAAAGAGATTAGTACTTTCTGTAAGTTTACAGGCATAGATATTGTAGAAGTCTAAATATTTAAATTATAAATATTAAAATAGAATATAAGCAGAAAATTTTATGATATAAATTTTATTATGATTTACAGAAAAGAAAAAAATAATATTTCGTTAAAGGAAATAAATAAGAAAAACATCCTTAAAATAATAATAGATGTAGGACCAATATCTCGAATCGATATTTCAAGAAGGCTTAAAATAAGCCGACCCACTACTTCTGCTTATATAAGCGAATTAATTGAAGATAGTCTTATAGAAGAAATCGGCAAGAGTGACTCTACATCTGCTGGAGGTAAAAAAGCAGTGTTGCTCCAGTTTAATGCCAGAGCAAGCTATATATTGGGAGCAATGATAGGTGTAAAAACCATAAGGATAGCCCTTACAGATTTAGGTTCTAATATAATAGAAATAATGAAGATACCGACTGAAGAACGGCTTGGTCCTGAAGCGGTCATGAATAAGCTGGCAAAGAATTTGAAGAGTATCATTAAAATATCCAGGGTTGATAAGGAGGAAATAATAGGTATTGGAATAGGAGCTACTGGGCTGGTCGATAGCAGGAAAGGCCTCGTTATCTTTTCCCCAAATTTATCTGGTTGGAATAATATAAAACTTAAGGAAATTATAGAGAAAAAAGTTGGACTTCCGACTTTTATTGAGAATGAGTGCAGGGTCCAGGCAATCGCTGAGAAAAAATATGGACTTGCAAGAAATGTTGTAAATTTTGTATGTGTTGAGACCGGGATCGGTATAGGTACCGGTGTATTTATAGACAATAAGCTTATAGTCGGAGAAAAAGGAATGGCTGGAGAAATAGGCCACATAATAACCAATATTGCAGGTAAAAGAAAGTGTCACTGTGGCAACATAGGCTGTCTTGAGACATTATGTTCAATCAATTCTCTTATAGAAGATATCAGAGCTGATATTAAAAAAAGTAGGAAGTCTGCTGATTATAATAGCAAGCTTAAAATAAAAGATCTATACCAGCTCTATGAACAAAGTGATAAGATAGTAGTAAGAAATGTAGATAAGAATGCTGAATACCTGGGTATCGGGATCTCCAATGCGATTAAAATGTTTAATCCGGAACTTATTATAATTCATGGCGAAGTTATTAAGTTTGGAAAGAAGTATTTAGAAAAAGTTAAGGAATCGGTTTCTAAAAATACTTTTCCAAAGGTTAAAGATGACTATAATATCCAGTTTTCAGAATTAGGAGAAAATGTCGGGGTTATTGGAGCTGCATCTATCGTTTTTGATAATATTTTTGATCTTGAGAATTCCAATATTGCAGGTCATTATATTATAAAGAAAAAATTAAGTAGAATTTAGGTCAGATTACAGTAAATATCTTTTTAAAAACAACACCATGAAAGAATCTAGATATGTAATAGGTATAGATTTTGGAACAGATTCTGTACGTTCAGTTATTGTAGATACCTCTAACGGCAAAGAGATATCATACGGTGTTTCTTATTTTAAAAAATGGGGGGAAGGCAGGTACTGCAGTCCTGAAAAGAACCAGTTCCGGCAACACCCTATAGATCATATTAAGTCCCTTGAAGAATCAATAGCAAGTGCAATAAAAGAAGCTTCTTTGGGTAAAAATGATAATATAGCAGGAATAGGAGTTGCTACGACTGGTTCCACGGCAGGACCGGTAGATGAAGATGGAACAGTTCTGGCGTTAAGGAAAGATTTTAAAGATAATCCAAATGCTATGTTTGTGATGTGGAAGGATCACAGTACTGTAGAAGAAGCGGAGTTAATAAATAGAACTGCTAAATCCTGGGGAGGAGATGATTATACCAAGTATGAAGGAGGAGTGTATTCTTCAGAATGGTTCTGGTCAAAAATACTTCATGTGCTAAAAGAAGATGGTAAGGTAAAAAATGCAGCTTTCTCGTGGGTTGAGCATGCAGACTGGATACCGGCTATTCTTACAGGTAATATAAATCCAATGAAGATAAAGCGAAGCAGATGTGCTGCGGGCCACAAGGCAATGTGGCATGCTTCCTGGGGGGGCTTACCTCCGGAAGAATTCCTGGTAAAAATATCACCTCTGCTTTCAGGCCTGAGAGATAGATTATATGCTAAAACTTATACTTCAGATTATATTGCGGGGGGATTGTCCGATAAGTGGGCAAAAAAACTCTGCTTAAAAGAAGGCATTCCTATTTCCGTAGGGGCTTACGACTCTCATATGGGAGCAGTTGGAGCAAGGGTAAAACCGGGTACTTTCGTAAAAATAATCGGCACCTCCTGCTGTGATATAACAGTAAGCCCTAAAAGCGTAATTGGAGAAAAACTAATATCTGGTATATGCGGACAGGTTGATGGGTCTGTAATACCAGGTATGATAGGACTGGAAGCAGGACAATCTGCCTATGGAGATGTTTATGCCTGGTTTCGGGACCTACTTTCCTGGCCTTTTGAAGAAATGT
Source organism: uncultured Actinomycetota bacterium (assembly GCA_964561115.1). GTDB lineage: Bacteria > Actinomycetota > Humimicrobiia > Humimicrobiales > Humimicrobiaceae > CAZBSE01. Next base: position 911 of record CAZLOE010000050.1, on the reverse strand, counting down.
CCTCAAGTGCTATAAATAAGCAAAAAATAAAGGAGACTATTGGTTTAATTATTCCTGAACTTACCAAGGCAGCCTCAACGATAGACCCCGAAGATAATAATTTGATTGCTCTTGACTGGCTGAATGGAAGAAGAACTCCCTATGCGGACCAGAAGCTAAAAGGAGCAATTTTAGGCGTAACCCTGGGAACCAATGCTCCTAAACTGTTCAGAACACTGGTGGAGGCAACTGCGTTTGGAGCAAAAGCTATAATTGAGAGGTTTTATCAGGAGGATATTGTCATAAAACAGGTTGTAGCTATAGGAGGAATACCTAAAAAATCACCACTGGTAATTCAGGTATTATCCGATGTACTTAATATGCCGGTAAAAGTGACAAAATCCGAACAGTCTGTAGCATTAGGAGCTGCCATTTTCGGAGCGGTAGCGGCTGGAATATACAAGTCAGTAGAGGAAGCACAGAAATATATGGCCTCGGAATTTGAGACTGTTTATCATCCTGATAAGAAAAATATTTCTATTTATAATAATCTGTATAAAAGATATAAAAAATTGGGGAATATACTGGAGAATGAATTAAGAAAGTGAACCTTTTGAAATTAAAAAAAGAAGTATATAAAGCCAATATAAAACTTTATTTAAGCGGACTTGTTACATCTACCTTTGGAAATGTATCCGGAATTGATAGGGAGAAATCCCTGGTGGCAATTAAACCTAGCGGAGTACCGTATAAAAAACTAACTTATAAGGATATAGTATTGGTGGATCTTGAGGGAAATAAAGTAGAAGGAAAGCTAAACCCTTCCTCGGATACAAAAACTCACCTGGAGCTTTATAAAAACTTTTCCGATATTGGTGGAGTAGCCCATACTCACTCGACCTATGCTACTGCCTGGGCCCAAGCTAAAAAAG
>CAZLOE010000049.1:0-5010 GCA_964561115.1 uncultured Actinomycetota bacterium | reverse complement strand
GGTTTCTTTTTCTCCTCCGCGACCTTTTCCAGCTTTACCCTCTCTTCTTTTCCTTTTTTCACTGCATCGCATATTGCACTGGTCAGTAGATCACAGGAACGTATTGCATCGTCATTTCCTGGAATTACAAAATCAATAAGATCGGGGTCACAATTTGTATCTGTTATGGCCACTATAGGTATATTCAGTTTTATTGCCTCTCTAACAGCAATAATCTCTTTATTTGGATCAATTACATAGAGTATGTCGGGAAGACTCCTCATATTTCTTATTCCTCCTATATTAAAAAGAAGTTTCTCATACTCTTTCTTTATCCCCAGAACTTCCTTTTTCGGTAGTTTCTCAAATATACCTGACTTTTCCATTTCCTCAATTTCATCAATCCTTTTCGTACGCCTGCTTATAGTCTCAAAATTAGTAAGGGTGCCTCCCAGCCATCTGTTCTTGACATATGGCATTTCACAATCCTGAGCATAAGATTCTATTATATCCTGGGTTTGTTTCTTTGTACCCACGAATAATACTACCGCCCCTTCGCTTACCGCTCCTCTTACATACTCATATGCTTCAAGTAGAAGTTCAAGTGTCTTCTGAAGGTCGATTATATATATACCGTCTTTGTCCGTGTGTATATATTTTTTCATTTTTGGATTCCATTTTTTTGTTTGATGGCCGAAGTGGACTCCTACTTCCAGAAGCTGCTTCATAGTAACGATACTCAAAATAATACCCCCTTGTTCTTATGGTTTTCCTCCACCACTTTAACCGCCGTGTTTATTCACCATAATGCCGTAAGTGGTGTGTGATTTTAGTATTCAAGTTTAGTATAATACATTTCTTTCATCAAATAATCAATAATAAATAGCTATAATACGTAAGCAAACAGGCTTTCTCATTTTAATTCTGCTCTGGGGTGAAATTTCTTATAGTCCTTTTTTAGTTTTTTAATGTTCAAATGCGAGTATATCTGTGTGGTAGTTATATTCTCATGCCCCAGGAGTTCCTGTACTTCTCTTATCCCTGCTCCTTCCTGAAGAAGATGCGTTGCAAAACTGTGCCTTATGCTATGAGGTGTTATATTTTTTCCAATGACCGCTTTTTTTACACATTTCTTGACTATATTCCTGATACTGCGTGATGATAATTTTTTCCCATACTTGTTTAAAAATAAATTGCTGTCTTTTTTGCTACCGATGCGGCCCTTATAAGTTGCTTTATCTCTTACCTCCAGATACTTTTCTATCCAAAAAACTGCTGCCTGGTTTAAGTAAACCAATCTCTGCTTTCTGCCTTTACCGGTGACCACAATTTCATTATCTTTGAGATCGATATCACTGATCTTTACATTCTCAACCTCGCTGATCCTTGCCCCTGTTGCATAAAAAAGTTCGATTATCGCTCTGTCTCTTATTTCCGAATCTTTACCGGTCTTGAGGCTTTTAAACAGTTTTTCCACCTCAGCTACAGACATAAAAGAATAAAACCTCTGTCGCTTCCGGGGCGGATTTATAGCCTGCGTCAGCTGAAAACTGATATAGTCATTTCTTTCAAGAAATCTAAAGAAATTTATAAAGGAAGAATATTTTCTGATAATAGTCCTGTTTGAATAGTTATGGCTGTCCAGAGATTTTAAAAAAGCCCTGAAAATACTCAAATCAAGTTCAGCAGGGCTGGTGATATTTCTTTGTTTTAAAAAATTTAAGAGCTGTAAAACATCTTTCCGGTAGGCGTTTATGGAATTTAAGCTTAAATTTTTCTCATATTTCAAGTATTTTATATAAAGTTCAAGGCAATCAAATAATTCCATAACTATAAATAATCACTTTCAATTTCTTTCATCTTTTTTTTCAGGGTCTCTCTGATATTTTCAATATTATCAATTTCAGAAGCAGTCTTATCACTGTTAAATTTCAAATGGTCAAAGTCTTGTTCTTCTGCTTTTTTAAAAAGAGCCTTGAGCCTACTTATCATATCTATAATTATGTATCTTGTTTTATCTGATCTGTAATCGATTTTTAAATTTTCCTTGGATATTCTGTCAGTTATATTATCAAATTTTCTGTAAACATCTTCTAAAATCTTTTCTGTTTTCCTGGGATTAAGTCTTCTTTTAGATCTCACACCATTAATAATCTCCTGCAGACTCTTTTTTATTATAGTATCATATTCAAATAAAGCATTCCCCAGAGGGTTTCTGGGCTTTCCTACTTTCTTCTTTCTGAATAGTGCCATTTTTCCTGCTCCCCGCTATTAATTTGTTAGAAAATACATTATTATTCTAATAAAAATTCTATCCTATTACAAAATCTAAAACAATCTGCTGTACTTATTAAAACAATCTTCTTTGATCAGTCGTTTTATTTCCAGTGAGGTCAAAACCCTTAAAGTGCTGCTGACCTCCAGTCCACTGTATTTTACTATTTCTTCTATGCTTTTCGGTCTGAACCCTATGAATTCATAGACTCTGGACTCGTCGGATGTCAGTTTTTTACTGCGGCTGTCGTCATCTTTCCTTGTTTTATCGTGTCTGCTTCTGTTAGATATATTTAAAGTCTGCTTTTGATACTCGGAAAATTCTTCCAGTATGTCATCAATACCAGCTGTTAATTTCGCACCGCTTTTTATCAGCTTATGGCAGCTACTGCTCATAGGACTAAAGATACTTCCAGGGACAGCAAATACTTCCCGGTTTTGTTTCAACGCCATCTCGCTTGTTATAATTGCTCCACTCCTGTCACCAGCCTCTATTACAACTACACCCCTGCAGAGGCCGCTTATTATTCTATTTCTAACCGGAAAATTAGATTTAAGGGGAGGGGTTTTGGGAAGAAATTCAGTTATTATGCTGCCGTTTTCCTGTATATTTTGATAAAGGTCTCTATTCTCCGGAGGATAGACTATATCAATACCACAGCCAAGTACACCTATACTTCCACCCTTCTCTGTCAATGCTGCTTTTTGTGCATAGCTGTCAATCCCTACAGCAAGGCCGCTTACCACCGTTATTCCTATTCCGGATAAATTCCTGCCGATATATTCCGCTGCATCTCTACCGTAAGCACTGCACTTCCTGCTGCCTACAACAGCAACACAAAAATCTGCACTTTTTATTTTATCACCCCTAAAAAAAAGTAAAGGTGGCGGGCAGTATATCTGTCTTAATATATCTGGGTAACTGTCCTGACCGATATCAAGCAGGCCCACTTTATTTTCTAAAATAAAACTTACTGCTTTCTTATAGAAGCTGCTGCCGGGACTGGAGAAATTTTTTTTGACCTCTTGGCTTTCAATTTTTAATTGGCTATATTGGTAGAAATAGTTTAAAGTTTTGTTAATATTTCCGGAATTTTTCCGGTAAATTTCTATAAACCTTGTAGGCCTCACTCTTTTTTCAATTAGAAGATATAAGATCTTTACACTGTTTTTATTTTTCATATACCGATAATGCCCTCCGGATTACAGCTGGAACCGACGCGGTAATGTACAGCCTCAGTAATATGATTGTCATTAATAAATTTGCTTTCTTCTAAATCTGCTATGGTCCTGGATACTTTTAAAATACTGACTGTTCCCCTGGCAGTTAAATTATATTTTTTTGAGATGGTGTATATTAACTCCCTTATTTTTTGGTTATCTTTCATCCACTTATTTACAGTATCTATCTTTATCTCTGAATTGTAGTTTATGTCTTTACCCTTAAACCTCTCGCTCTGTATATCTATACTTCTTTTAACGCGGTTTCTTATGTTATCGGAATTTTCGGCATATTCCATTTTTATAAAATCGCCTTCCGGCAGCCTTGATACTGTGACCCTCATATCTATCCTGTCCATCACAGGGCCGGACATTTTCTTCCAGAACTTTTTCACTTCCCTCAGGCTGCATATACATTTACCTGACTCATCCCCAAAATACCCGCAGTAACAGGGATTTACCGCTGCGATCAACATAAAATTACAGGGAAAGCTGTAAGACATATGATTTCTGGTTATAACTATTTTTTTATTTTCAAGCGGCTGTCTTAAGTCCTCAATAAGATTTTTAGAAAACTGCGAAAATTCATCTAAAAACAGAATCCCTTTATGAGCTAGGCTGATCTCGCCCGGTCTGGGATTTACCCCGCCCCCTACTAGTCCCATCCTGCTTACGGTATGGTGCGGGTTTCGAAACGGCCTCTGCCATATTAAATGATTGACATATTTTTCATATAAACTGTAAATCTTGGTGACTTCTACACATTCTTCTAAGCTTAGAACCGGCATTATAGAGACAGCTCTCTGAGCCAGCATGGTTTTACCACTTCCTGGAGGGCCTATCAACATTATGTTATGCCTGCCGCTTACCGCTATCTCCAATGCTCTTTTTGCTTTAAGCTGTCCCTTCACATCTTTAAAATCCTGACCGCCGGGACTTGCATCATTGGAAACCCCTTTATTTTTATATATGAACTTGATCATTTGCTTTTCGCCGGAAAGCGCTTCTGCGTTTTCGGTCAGGTTTTTACACGCTATAATATTTATCTCTGGAATAAATGATGCCTGTCTGGCACTCCTAAAAGGCACAAAAAAAAATTTCTTTCCGATAGCCCGTGCCTCCTCTGCCATTGATATAAGGCCCTTTACAGGATTTATATTGCCGTCTAGTGAAAGCTCTCCTATGAAACAGGAATCTTTAAAAAGACTGTGTCCGATCTGGCCGCTTACAGCAAGAATCGAAAGTGCTATAGGCAAATCATAAAAGGAGCCGTCCTTTTTTATATCTGCAGGCGATAGATTTACAATGATTTTTTTGACAGGAAAATCAAACCCGCTGTTAATAATAGCAGATCTTACCCTTTGCCTTGACTCGCTTACTGCTTTACCCGGCAGTCCTACAATAATAAAATCAGGAAGACCTCTTGATATATGTATTTCTACCGATACCTTTATGGCATCTATACCTGTCAGGGTAAAGCTGTCCAGTTTGAAGAACATAAGTCAATTATATATGCATATACACATATAGTCAATT
>CAZLOE010000048.1:0-5290 GCA_964561115.1 uncultured Actinomycetota bacterium | reverse complement strand
TGCCCCTTCCCCTTGCTGCATAAGAGGCTACTGCAAGCGGGCTTATAAACGCGGCGTGTGTCTTTAACCATGCATCTATGTTCTCAGGGACCTTAACATTGATCTCCGATTTTTGAAAGACATCCTTTATATATTCAACTCTATTGCTTATTGTACCGTCCAGTTCCCCAAAATATAAAATACAGTAATCTCTTACATAGGCAGCTATAACGGAATTGCCCTTCCGGTATCCACCTGGTCCTCCAAATCCTAATAAAATCCTTTTCCGGTCAAGAAACTTTAAATATTCTTCGTCACCGCTGACATTGTTGCCCATAAATATAAAAGTAGGGACTCTCCGGTTTTTCTCTAAAATAGGCAGTATCTCGCTCACCTGCTGGCGCTGCATTATAATTAGAACCAGATCGTAATAATCATCCGGTTTTAATCTATCAACAACCTTGATATCAGTTTTGAAATATTCATTAAAGATCTTATCCTCAATAATGATTCCGTGTTTCTTCAGCTGATTCAGCCTTTTGCCTCTTGCCAGGAGCGTAACGTCATTCCCCCCGCTTTTAAGCTTAAAAGCGAATATGCTCCCGATCACACCAGCACCATAGACCAATATCTTCATAATCAGGCTCCTGTATAATTTAATAATTGTTAGATATGCTTAACATTTTAATATAAAACTAATTTTTTGCAATAGTTATTTAGAAAGAAGTAAATGATAATAAAAACCGGCTGAACCAAAAGGGTTTATTTAAAACATTTAATAATTTAAAATTAAAGCTGCAGCAGATTATTAAAATGCTGATAATAAAAACTATGAAACAAAAAAAACTTACCGGCCACGAAAAAAGAATAATAATTGATAAAGGCACCGAGCCGCCGTTCAGCGGCAAATATGAAAATTTATTTGGTGAAGGTACGTATATCTGCCGCCAATGCGGAGCGCCGCTTTATAATTCTGAAAGCAAGTTTAAATCAGGCTGCGGCTGGCCGAGCTTTGACGATGAAATACCTGGAGCAGTAAAAAGGCTCACTGATAAAGATGGGGTACGAACAGAGATTGTTTGTTCAAAATGCGGCGGTCACCTTGGACATGTATTTAAAGGCGAAGGCTTCACTCCTAAAAATACCAGGCACTGTGTCAACTCAATATCCCTGGATTTTATCCCAAAAAAGAAGTGATTAAAAATATAGGTTTCTTTAGTTGCCTATCGCTCACATAGCCCGACCAGTTCCGCACTTTCCAGTATATGACCATCCATTGCTTCCTCTATATCCTGAACCGTTGCAGAAACACCCAATTCCAAAGTAGTATCCAGCGCATATAGCTTGAAAAAATAATGATGTATTCCTGATGGTGGACAGGGACCTCTATATCCAGGTGTCCCAAAGTCTGTTTCTCCTTCCACTGCTCCCGCAGGTACACTGTTCTCCGGAATTTCCGTTGTTGCAGGATCGATATTCCATACTGTCCAGTGTAACCAGGTTCCAGCTGGGGCATCTGTGTCATCTACGATCAAAACAAGGCTCTGAGCATCTGCAGGAACACCACTTATAGTAAGTGGCGGATTTATATCCTCCCCATCACAGGTGTAATTTACCGGGATCATTTCATCATTTCCAAATGCGGTGCTCTCAATTTTCATATTTTCTACCGCTGCTTCTTCCTCTCCTTCAGTTGCTTCTTCTCCATCTTGCTCTGCAGCTTCTGCTTCTTCCTCTATCACTTCTTCAGTAGTTACTGGTCCGCCACAGGCTGCCATAAAGCTAATAGTAAAAAGAAGGGAGAATAAGACAGCATTGATCATAAAATTTTTCAGTATTTTTTTTATACACATTTTTTATCTCCTCCCTTAAATGACATCTTTTACAAATAGGTCTTCCTTTGACTTATTATATCTCAGGGCGTTTTTTAGTAAATGATTCATTATTATCATTAAATAAAAATTGTTTATAAAATATCACTTATTGCTATATAATAAACAAAGTAACCATCTAAAAAATAAAGGAGAAATGAAATGGAAGCTTACTGCGTAAAATGCAAAGAAAAAGTTGAAATTAAAAATGCTCAAGAAGTTACAATGAAAAACAACAGGAAAGCTATCAGTGGAGTCTGCCCAAAATGCGGTACAAAAGTATTCAGGATGATATCAAATAAATAGCGGCAGGAGCAACAGCTGACTGGACTAAATAGCTTTTAAGAAGAATTAAACCAAATTTAAGTAATATAAAAAAGAAAAGGAATCATCAAATTCCTTTTTAGATAAGAATTTTTTCTCTAATTACTTCTAAGTTTTTTAGGCAGTCTTCTATACTTTTCATTTTCTCTGTGTCATTATTTCATTAGTTTAATAACTTCTTAATTTAATACTGTCTTTTTAATACATTTATAATAAAATATTAAATCATAACAGTATCTGGAAGGAGATTAATATGTCTAACGGAAAAAGCGGCTCAGGAATAATAGGTGCAGCCTATTTTATGACTTTTATCGGTGCAGCAGTATATTTCATCCAGCAGGCAGTCACATTCTGGGGCGGAGTGCTTGGCTTTCTTAAAGCTCTTGTATGGCCTGCTTTTTTGATTTATGAATTATTTACGTTTCTTTAAAATAAGATATGGATTTGAAATATCCTGATGTTTTTTAAATAACTCCAGGTTGTTTTAGTTTATTTTAAACTCTCTTAAACGATTAAGGGCAAAAGCTAACTCAAGGCCTCTAAAACCTGCAAAATTTCCAGTTGCTTTACCGCTTAAAATATCCAGGCCATTTTTTTCTATCAGGCGCATCAAATTATGGATGATCTCTTTTAACAAGTTTTTTCCATCAGCAAATTTACTAATATACAATATTGCTTCACTGATTGCTTTTGTCTGTGATAATTCAATAAGTTGTTCTATATCAGTAAGATCAATAATATTTTTTCCAAAATGTATTCTATTTATATCCATATAATTTATAAAAATATTACTAACTTAAGAGGGTATATATTTATATAAGCAAGATAAATCTGCCAGTTGTGCCAGAGTTCATCGTTTATTCCATTGCCGACACCTTTAACAAAGACTTCCAATCTCTCATCTTCATTTTTCCCAACAGCATAAATACTGTAGATACCAGCAGCAGGTAATTTGCCCAGATCATACCAGATGCTCCAGGGACCTTTTTTTGATTCTGTTTGATACCTATACCAAATAGAAGATTCGAAGTTGATAACGAATACCACAAGACAACCATCACTATCACGCTCAGCAATAGGTTCATTTACCAGTGGTACATTTCCCGGCCTCCCAAGACTATCCCAGTTTATCCAGGGTCCCTTGCCAGGTTTTGGCTGATAACTATGCCATAACGAACCTTTGCTGTAGTCTTTACCATTAAAATAATCTACAGCAAATACCTCCAGGCGCCCGTCGCTATTTTGTCCTACTGTTGCCGGTATTAAGTTAAGTGAGGTATTTGCAGGATTACCCATTTTACCCCAGCCGATCCATGGTCCTGTATTAGCTTTGGATTGATACATATTCCATAGACTGCCCTTTGTAACAAAAATTTCCAGTCTTCCATCACTATTGCTACTTACTACAGCAGGTAGGTTCGTCAATGAATTAACACTTTTTGGCTTGCTCATATTTGCCCACTTGCTCCAGGTTTCTTTATTGGGTTTTTGCTGCCAGATATGCCAGATACCTTCTTCTGGACTTATCTTAGGCCAAACAGCTCCTGCAGCAAAGACCTCCAGCCGTCCATCACTATTTTGCCCTGCACCGATTCTGTTTATCTTTACACTTTTGGAGGGTGAACCTAAGTTTTTCCAGGAATTCCACGGTCCCCTGGCGGGTTTCGATTGAGAGGTATGCCAGAGTTCACCACCCATATAGGCAGTAGTACCAGCATTATAGCCAGTGGCAAAAACCTCCATCCTGCCATCTTTATTATTTAATACGACAGGGCTATCAAGGTAGGAGATTCTGCTCGGCTTGCCCAGATTTGACCAACCAGTCCAGTGTCTATCATTAGGTTTTGTCTGATATGTATGCCATAAGGCTCCATCCCCGCCAATTGCAAAAATTTCCATTCTTCAATCACTATTATTACCAACAGTAATCAAATCATTGCTTAATCCACATTTAGGCCTGCTCAAACTTGCCCAGCCATTCCAATTGTATTTACTCATAATAAAATTCTCCTTTATTTAATCTTTACTTCTATATAAATAGGACAATTTATAATATTATTATTATAAATATTATTACAGATTGAAATAAAAAAGAAATAGTAAGCCAAATCTTATTTATACAAAAACCTTCTAATAGGTTAAAATTATAAGGAGAAAAACTTATTTTCTTTCGTCGGCATAACAGTCTTCCTCGCAACTAATAGAGCCTTCCCTATGCTTGAGCTTAGCAATCAATATGCATCTGCTGTGACAGATGCCCAGCGGTCTATAATAACGACAGCAGGACAATCGATGCTTTCTGTAGGCAAAAGCCATGTTCCTGGCACTTTTGTAGGATTCTCCCTCGGAGAAATTGCAGGGATAACAATCTCTATAGTTATGTTGCGGGGTAAGGTATTTAGTAAAACAAACGCTTTTGTGGGAATTTTTGGATTCACCTTTTTATTAGTCAATGAGATCTTTTCATCCTTTGCACCTGGGCTGCTAAACACATATATGATATTTGGTATGGGTGGCGGGCTTTTAAGCATGATATGGTACATAATGATCAGTAGAAGGTTTTTCCAGTTAGGGTACACCGAAAAAAGTAGATCGTAGAATCAGATTTTTTATTGTATTATTGTATGATCAACTTCCTATATAAATATCAAAGAGGAGTGGAAAAAATGAATAACCTTTCACGATAAATATTATATAGGACGCTTCCCATGTTAGGGATATTATAATGAGAGAATTATGAACTACAAAGTTGACGAATATATAAATAAACAAAAAAATCCACAGAAAGAAGTTTGTAATTATTTAAGAAACCTTCTTCATAAAACCATCCCAGGTATAAAGGAAGAAATGAAATGGGGTGTGCCAGTTTTTGCTGACGGTAAGTTTTATATTGGAGCTTTTAAAAATAATGTCAATCTTGGCGTTTCAATCAATGGTTTAAATGACAGAGAAGTTGCTCTTTTTGAAGGTAGTGGCAAAACAATGAGACATATAAAAATTAAATCGCTTAAAGGTATTGACGAAGAAAAATTGGTAAAACTGATTAAACTGGTAAATGAAAAATCTGTGTGTGAATCCCGTTAAATTTCTGTATATAAAGATTGGCTGCCCCGGGT
>CAZLOE010000047.1:0-5323 GCA_964561115.1 uncultured Actinomycetota bacterium | reverse complement strand
AAATTGAACAAATGTGCAGTAATTAATAATATGTTCAAATACTAAAAAAAAATAGTATATTTGTCAAGTTAAATTATATTTAAGTCATTTAAAAATCAAAAGTGAACCGTTTTTTAGATTTAAAGTTTAAAAATGGGGTGAACCCCATACCCATATAATTTATTAGCTATATTGGAAGGATAAAGGAGTGATAAGGTTGGTCTTCGTATTGTTCCGTATCTTAGATCTGGAATGGTAGAGATCAAGTTCTGGTTCAAAGATGAGTTAGTTGGTATTTACCAGGTTAGAAATGAGGATTTGCATATAGTAAATTTCTAATTAATATTAAAATTATTTCAAGATGAAATGTTTAAATATTTAAAATTATATAATGTCAGCTCGTGAGATTGCTTATAGAGGGATAAATCCTGACCAGCCAAGCTTCGTATAACCTTTGATATAAAATAGTTCAGATAATTGTTTAACTCCTGAATAAAACCTATTATTTTCTTTATTTACTTCTGGCATTATATGCCTCTTTTATTTTTTATTTTCTCACTTTTCTATTTTTCTATATATATAAATTTTCTCAGATCTTCAAGGGTAAGACCTCTTTTTTCCATTTCATCAAGAATAATTTCCACAGTCCACCTGGCTCCGTTTCCCACAGCAGCACAACATTTGTCTATATCATGTGCTCCAGCTTCTCTGAATTGCTCTTTTTCCTTAGAACTTCTAAAATCAAAAGACCTGCCCAAAATCTTCTCCTGCACACAGGCACAGATGACACTCCCATATTTCTCTATAAATTTATCGTGCAGGGCAGCCGTAAGATTTAATGAAACATGTTTATCCGCCCTTCCTTTTTCTGAACCTTCTTCCTTCCTTGTTCTTCCAAAAAATAGGCTGATCATCATAGCACCACCTGAATAACCACCACAGACACCGTCAGTACACTCTCCAAGCCCTCCAGCGAGACCACTTCCTGCTTTATACAGACAATCATTTCTTATTCCAAGAGCATCCTGGATAGCAGCTATTGTACACTGGTTACAGCTACGATAATCCCGCTCACACTTTGAGCCATTTTCAAAAGCGATCTGCATCATTTTTTCCTTGTCCATTGAAACCTCCATAACATTCTTATAAAACGACAACAAATTTGTCTATGTTTCTATTACTATTTGAATATAGAAACCCATCGACTATTATTTTGCTTCCCGCTAATAAACTCTGCATAATCTAATACGATAAAAAGGGCCAGGAACTTTTTTATCACATTTTATTTCTAAATACAATATTATTACCATAAGTTTATAAACAGAAAAATATTTTACAACTTTTTTTATAAGTGTTTTTTAAAGTACTTAAATAAAATCATATTATTCAGCTCTGCAGAGCTTATTTACCGTATAGATCACAATCAGCTTGACCACATAGGTCTTTAAATAATGGGCAGCGCTCCTGTCGAATAACACTCTGGCGCCTGCTCCAAACTCTTCACTTTCCTCGTCAAGAATCAAAAGAACAGGAAACATTTTAAAGGGATAAATAACCGATCCGAATTTAAATCCGGTATATTTTTCACCGCCGATCTCAAGTGCTTTTTTCAAAAAGCTCTCTCCGCTACTCCCATATTTTTTTACCAGGATTTCCAGTACTCCGGGAATCGTCTGCCAGTAAAAAAGCCCTCCGGGAAGCTCCCGGTAAGATATCCAGCTCCCTGAAAGCGGAGTGCCATCTGCATTAAGAAGATAATGCAAGACAATAGAAGATGAATATTTATCCAGATCTTCTCCTGTGCCTGATTTTTTCTTTCCGGTGTAATAAATAATATTTTTATTTAAATCAACTATGATCTCCCTTTTAAAAAAGTGCAGGTTGATCTTTTTATTATCTAAAAGATGTGATTTTGTTTTTTTTAAAATGTCGTTTATATCTCTGCTTGACAGCTCTTCAAACATCTGGTTATATAATTTTTTAAAATTATCCCTGCTCTTATTGATATATTTGATCTTTTCAGAAGGCAGGTCGATACTAAATCTGTTCATAATAGTTCCTTTTTTTTATACTAAATAATAAGTATAATATATCATCATTAAAAATTTAAAACTTTTTTTATGCCTGCTGCATACAGAACTTTGGATTATATAATAGAACTGGGACCGGTAATAATAGTCCCGTTCTTATTACTGATACTAAGCCTTATTGTAGAAAGAAAACCTCTTAAAAATTTAAAGAACTGTATATTTATTTTTATCGGCCTTACTGGCGTTTCAATACTGCTGACCATTTTTGTTAATTTCTTTGAACCCATTATAAATACTATACTGGCAAATTCCCCTAAGGAATTTGAGACTATTGATGCAGGTTGGCTGGTATCTAAAGCCGTTATTCTTAACTCTCCTATAATCTTTCAGATAATAATTGCTGTTTTTATTTTAAATATTGTCATGCTCTCTCTGAGGTTTACAAGAACCATAAATATAGACCTCTGGAATTACTGGAGCTTCCTGCTGGTTGGCTCTGTAATATTTTCTATTACAGAAATAAAATGGTTTGGAATATTGATCGCATTAATAATCGCTGTTATAACTTTTGTATTATCAGATATATATGCAGTATATACCGAGAGTTATTTCGGCCTCAGCGGTATTTCCAATCCTCAGGCTCACACTATCTGCTGGGCACCTGTTTCGCATCTGTTCAATATCATCTTCAGCAAGATACCGCTTATTAAAAAAATCCATATCTCCTATGAGAAGATACGGTACAAGCTTGGTATCGTTTCTGAACCTATCATAATGGGCTTTATTTTAGGATTTATAATCGGCCTGATCACAAAATACAGGGAACTTCTCTCAAATCCATTTCCAAACCTTCTCTATGCTCTGTCAAGAGGCCTGGCTTTATCTATTATAATGATACTAATGCCCAGGGCAGTTAACATCCTCTTAACAGGTCTTATCCCCACGGTTTATGGAATAAAAGAATTTATCAGGCGAAAAATCACAAAAAGAGAAATATATATCGGACTGGACCCTATAATCCTGGTGGGGCAGCCTTCCGTTATTGCTCTATCAGTTATTATCATCCCCCTTACAGTTTATATATCAACTGTACTTCCGGGCAATGCAGTACTCCCAGATGCTGACCTCATAATAATCCCCTTTATACTGCTGTGGATAATAATTCCTTCCAGGGGAGACTTATTCAGAAGTTTTATTACGGCAGTGATCATAATACCCGTAGTCCTCTGGATAACAACCGATATGGGCCGCTTGTTTACGGACTTTTTTCTAAAATATGATATGAAACTGATTGAAGGCTACAAAAGACTTTCAGCTATCGGCAGCAGTTCAAATATATTTTTCTGGATTCTGCTTAAAATCATACAGCCTATATTTAATCTGTTCTTATAAAATCACTTGAAATCTTTTCTTCTGGTGATCCTGTGGATACTTTCTGTATACAGATTTCTCGGCTCAATCGATTTATCCTGGAAATTGTAAATACCATTTCTTTCCAGGACCAGCCTTATTTTTTTCTCATCCTGCATAATGTTATCCCTTACTACCAATGGATTAGTTTTCCTCACCCATAAACCAGATTCCTGTGATATATATGGGAAAAAAGAATAAGACTTTACCATCTTTTTCCATGGGATCTTTATTCTTTCAACCAGATCTACATAATTGATATCCTGAACTTCTTTTAAGATTTTTTTAGACTGATTTAATATCTCCAGGTCAACTTTCTTTTCAATTCTTCTAAAATTATAAGAAGATAAGGCCATAAAAATTCCGTATGCGATTATGAACGGGATAATATAGTAATAATACCTGGAAAAAAAAATAATAATATATTTCCCTATCTTACCTAAAAATATTTCAAGCCACGTATTAGCCACTCTTTTTTAATCTCCCTGGTCAATATTTAAATATTCTAACAGAAATCGCAGCACTCGTATACCTGTTGTAAAAACTAAAATTTTACAAAATAAAGTAATTCTATTAATATGATAGCAATAATAATAATTAAAATAAAAAAGAACAACAATAAGATCAAGATATGAAATTATCTACAAGAGGAAGATACAGTACCAGATTGATGTTGGAGCTTTCTCTTAGGTATAATACCGGCCCTGTACTTTTAAAAGATATCAGTAGTTCACAGGATATATCTCTTAAATATCTCGGTCAGCTTATAATACCGCTAAAGGTCGCAGGCCTTATTAAATCCACCCGCGGGTCGCACGGGGGATATTTCCTGGCAAGACCTCCCGAAAAAATAAAGTTAAGCGAGATCTTAACAACAGTAGAGGGAACACTTGATATTGCCGAATGCATCAAAAGCCCCGAGATATGTTATAGGTCCAAAAACTGCGCGGCCCGTAAGATATGGGAAAAAGCAAGCAGGCAGTTTTATAATGTATTTGAGTCTATCACCCTGAAGGATATGCTGGGAAAACATAAACAATTGGCTTCTAAACAATAGCAAGTACCATTAACTTTAAAATTATCTGTAAGCATATCCCTTATTTGTTTATTAGACATCAACTTACTTCTGGTGGAGATGAGCGGGATCGAACCGCTGACCTCCTGCTTGCAAGGCAGGCGCTCTCCCAGCTGAGCTACACCCCCACAAATTGATATACTGGTGGGCCTATCTGGACTCGAACCAGAGGCCTCATCCTTATCAGGGATGCGCTCTAACCAGCTGAGCTATAGGCCCTGTCCGAATTTTTAACAGAGGTCAAAATAACAATTTAATATATTTTTGTCAAGGTAAAAGCACGGCAGTATATAACTTTAAATTGATTTAAAAAAGTAATATACCTACTTTGATCCCTTGGGGCTTACTTCTTTTTCCTTCTTCATAAAAAATCTCAGTTCCACTCCGCCAATGATCTTTAAAACAACATTCATTATCCATACAGCCAGAGTCCCGACAGCAGCATAAAAGACTGAAGCGACCAGACCGCTTCCTATAAATATGAGAACAGCTACGACTCCCCCGCCCATTAAATTAAGATTATCTAAGAAGGTGATGTTACCGAGACCTAAACTTGCCAAAATCCTGTTTATATCAAGGCCAAGGGAAGAAATGCTTAGCCAGGCAATAAGCCCCAATATTCCCATCAGAATAACAGATATGATGAAGAATATTAAATAAAAAACCAGCAGGTACTTGAACATCGAAAGCTCACTTATACTTCTTAATACTTTCCTCTCAACATCCATATTTTCTCCTTGAACATATAAGCTATTAGCTATTCAAAATAATATCTTTTTTATAGCATAAATATCTAAAATTTTTGTCCTGACCATAGGTGGTCCGGCTA
>CAZLOE010000046.1:0-5509 GCA_964561115.1 uncultured Actinomycetota bacterium | reverse complement strand
CCTTATTGTTATACTTCTGTACTTCAATTTATTCCCTTTCTTCTAAGGTAATGATAATATTAAATAATACTTTTAATATATGATAATAGGTAAATAATATTTATTAATAATAACTTAAAATTATACAGTTGAAAATAATATTTAAATCGGGGGAAGGGAGATAATAATAAAGCTGGGAATAATAGGTTTACCAAATGTGGGTAAAAGTACTCTGTTTAATGCGGTGACTGCTGCAGGAGCAGAAGCCTCAAACTACCCTTTTTGCACTGTAGAGCCGAATATTGCAATAGTGGCTGTTCCGGATGAAAGATTGGAAAAATTAGCCCGGATTGTCAAACCGGAAAAAATTACTCATGCTACTGTTGAATTTGTAGATATTGCCGGGCTTGTAGAGGGTGCAAGTAAGGGTGAGGGACTTGGGAACAAGTTTCTTTCTCATATTCGTGAAGTTGATGCTATCATTCATGTAGTGAGGTGTTTTAAAGATGAAGAGGTATCTCATACCTATAGTGATATAGAACCCATAAGGGATGTTGAAGTAGTGGATATGGAATTGATTTTAGCAGATCTTGAAACTGTTGAAAAAAGGATTGACAGAGCAAATAGAATGGCGAAGAGCGGAGATAAGAAATATGTGGATGAGTGTGAATTGCTGAAAAAAATAAAATCAGAATTGGAAAGAGGTATTCCAGTAAGGAATATGCAGTTTAATGATAAAGAAAGAACAATTATCGAGGAGCTTTTTCTATTGACTTATAAGCCGATCATATATGTTGCAAATATTGATGAATCTGATGTAGGGAAGGAAATAGATGGTTTGACTGCAGTATTTAACCTTTATAAATATGCTTCCAGGGAAAAGTCCGAAGTGACATCAATAAGTGTAAAGATCGAAGAAGAAATATCGCAGCTTGAACCGGATGAGAAAAAGTTGTTCTTGAAAGAACTTGGAATTCCGGTATCAGGTATAGATAGGCTGATAAGAATGTGTTATAAGCTTTTAGGGCTCATAAGTTTTTTAACTATAAAACTTCCGGAATTACGGGCATGGACTGTTAAGAAGGGCACCACTGCACTTGAAGCCGCAGGTAAGATCCATACGGATTTTAAAAAAGGTTTTATATGTGTTGAAATAATAGATTATCATACTCTTATAGATGGCGGCTCTTATACCGCCGCAAGGGAGAAAGGTCTGGTCCGCCGCGAGGGGAAAGATTACATTATGAAAGATGGAGATGTTGCCCTGTTTAAATTCAGTGTATAAATTGAGTTTTGTAATATTCGTTTGTATAATGTATTTAAGTCTTTACCGCCGATTAAAATCTTAGTTTATGTTTACCAGAAAGGATATTTTTGGAAAGAAGAGGAAGAAAAGAAATAATCATAACTTTGATAATGATGATTATAATTGCTGCGGTTATTATAAGCTGGCTTTCCGGTTTATGGAGCTGTGAGGCGGGAAGAGTGGAACTAAGCGATGAAGAAAGGCTAACTATCTCTAATTATGTGAATTCAGTATCTATATATGTCCAGCAGTCCAACAGGGTCTCTTATAAATTTTTTAATGTTCTGGAACAGGCAAAGAATCTGTCCCGTGAGGATTTAGAAAGTGAACTTCTGGATATAATCGAAGAGAACAAGGTTATTTTAGCAAACTGCAAAGAATTAAGACCTCCGGAATTTTTTGATGTTGCACATGGATATTTAGAGCTGGTATTCGAGACCAGGAGTAAAGCTTATGAAGATTTCAGGCCGGCCCTGTTTAATGCGCTTGAGGATCTGGATCTGGAGATTTCTACTGCGCAGATAACAAATACTTTTTTGTATATGTTTATGAGTGATGAGATTTACCTGTATTTTCAGGATAAATTAGAAGAGTCAGGAGAACTTTTGGGAATATCTGAACTTCCCATTATTGATTCAAAAATACTGCAGGATAAAGATCTTACCGACACCCAGAATGTCACGGCATTTATCTCTGAAATAAAAGCTGTGTCCGGGCTTCAGGAGAGAAGGGGTGTAGCAGTTATTGATGAGAGTATAGAATTTGATCCACCGCAGATAAATGTGCAGGGGGATTACCGGATAATAGCTAAGGGCTCTGAAATAACTATAGCTATAAAGATAGAGAATCAGGGTAATGTTATAGAAAATGATGTGGATGTTATCATGAAATATATGACACAGGATAATATCTCTGAAGAAGAAAAATATGTTATAAACTCTATTAATCCTTCCGAACAGAAGGTGGTGACATTATCAGGATTTACCGCTTATCCAGGAAGAAAATGTGAGCTTGAGATAACCGCTGGTCCTGTACCTGATGAGGTGCTTATGACTAACAATACAGCTAAATACAAATTTATGATGGAAGAATAAAAACAGACTTGAGCTTTTGGGATGTTATATTTGTAATGGCTGTTACATATTTTGTAATCGTTTTAAAGGAGAAACTTTGATAGGGGGTTTTCCATATTAGATTTATCGGTTATAATGGTATATCAAATTTTTATTTTTAGAGTTATTTGATTATGGAGGAAAAAAAGAATAAATCTTTTACTTTATTATTCTTTTCGGATGCTAAATCCAGAGTAAGAAAAGTAAAGATCTCACATAATACCCTGAGAATATTATTTATCGTATTTATAATAATCCTGGCTTCTGCAGTTATTCTGGTTTCAGACCTCTTTGTAACCCGTCAAAAATTAAATGAGAAAATAGCCGAGCTTGAAAGAGTGGAGTATAAGGTCAACTATAAAGAAGTAGAGCTGGCAAATCTTGCAAAGAAGACCAAAGAAATTGAGACCAAAACAAAAATCCTGGAAAGCTACATGGAAGAGGTAGAAGAACTTGACCAGATGGTAAGAGATATAACTGGAGAAGGCGGGTATGGGGAAGAGGTAGCAGTTTATACTACAGATTTGAGTTCTGATGTTGAATTAGAAGAAGACCCAAATGAGGTCTATTACTATACCAGTGACCAGGAGCAGGAGCTTGATGATATAGACGCGTTATTGGACAATCTTTTAGCAGTGGCTCCTGGATTATCCGACGTGCTCTCCCAGGATAAGCAGGATATGGAAGACCATTTATACCTGAAGGAACACACTCCCGATATGTGGCCCACTTGGGGAATGCTTACCTCAAGATTCTGGGCATGGAGAGGCGGTCACAGACATAAGGGGCTGGACATTGCAAACAGCGTGGGTACCAATATACAGACAACTGCAAGCGGGGTAGTCATTTATTCGGGATGGCACGGAAGCTATGGACGAAAGGTAGTCATCTATCATGGACCAGGTCTTTATGATGCCAGTTATAGTACCGTATATGCTCATCTCAGCAAGATTTATGTAGAGGTAGGAGATGAAGTCAGTAAAGGTGATTTAATTGCTACCATGGGAAACACAGGAAACAGTACGGGACCTCACCTGCACTATGAAGTTTTAGTTGATGGTGTTCCTAATAATCCAGAGGATTTTCTGCCATAACTAAGATCTAACTTGTAAAAGCTTATTTTGTTTTATATTATTTTTAATCGATAAATTTTTTAAGTATTTTTTTATTATCAAATTTTTTAATTTCGATATGGTTGTAAATAAAAAAATAGCATACTTAGGACCACCAGGAACATTTACTGAGGAAGCACTGGATAAATTTGTCGGGGATGTAAGTCAGATAGAAAAAATGCCGTTTCCCACAGTTACAGAGGTTATAAAAAGTGTGGATAGAGGGGAAGCTGATGAGGGATTGGTCCCTATTGAAAATTCTATTGAAGGTTCGGTAAATATTACTCTGGACATCCTCACATTTGAAAGCGAGGTAAAAATAATAGGAGAGGTGACTATTCCTGTTAAGCACAGCCTTATCGGTAAGAAAAAAATCAAACTTGGTAAAATACGAAGGATCATATCTCATCCCCATGCAACTGCCCAGTGCAGGAAGTTTTTAGCTGCCAACCTGAAGGGGGTTGAGATCATTGCTGCTAACAGCACTGCGGAAGCGGTTAAAATTTTGAAGAAGGAAGATGATGATGTTGCAGCAATAGGGACAAAAACTGCTGCAAAAATATATGACCTTGAAATAATAGAGAGTGATATTGAAGACAACAAGGATAACAAGACCAGATTTGTTTTCATTGGGAATAGAATCCAGCCAAAAACTGGCAGTGACAAGACTTCAATGGTGTGTTTTCTTAAAGAGGACAGGCCTGGAAGCCTGTATAATATATTAAAGGAATTTGCCCAGAGGGATATCAATCTGACCCGGTTGGAATCCAGACCTGCCAAAAAGAATCTTGGAGATTATGTATTTATGATAGATCTGGATGGCCATCTGCATGATAAAAATGTCTTTGAAGCCATTGAAGTCCTCAGGAGGGGTGTATATCTGGTAAAAATCTTAGGTTCATATCCTAAATGGACAGATAATATTTAAAACGGGAAGTGTAAATGATTGATTTAGAACTATTCAGAAAAAGTCCCAAAATTTTTGAAAAAGAAA
This sequence comes from uncultured Actinomycetota bacterium, assembly GCA_964561115.1. Classification (GTDB taxonomy): domain Bacteria; phylum Actinomycetota; class Humimicrobiia; order Humimicrobiales; family Humimicrobiaceae; genus CAZBSE01. The sequence goes on along the minus strand of CAZLOE010000046.1, from coordinate 1,006 downwards.
TAAAAAATAGAGGTTTAAAAATCGATGTCAGCACCGGTATTGAGCTGGACATGGAGAGAAGGAATCTTATATTAGAGGTAGATAAGCTGAGATCCGATAAAAATAATGCTTCAAAAATAATACCTTCGCTTAAAGGAGATGAGAGGGATAAGAAAATCAATCAGATGAAAAAAATAAATGATGATTTGAAGAAGTTAGAGACCAGGCTCAAGGACATAGAGGAAAAGTTTTTAATTCATTTTTCAAAATATCCTAATCTATCACACAGCACTACTCCCGTGGGAAAAGATGAGAGCGGCAATGTAGTTCAATCATATTTTGGCAGTAAACCTGAATTTGATTTTAAACCCAAAAACCACATAGACCTTGGAGTAAAACTTGATATCTTAGACGAAAACAGAGCTGCAAAAATTTCTGGTTCAAGGTTTGTTTTCTTAAAGAATGAGGCAGTTATATTGGAACTGGCTTTGATCCAATATGTCTTAAAGATTTTGATCAAAAAAGGCTTCACGCCCTTACTGCCGCCATTTTTAGTAAAAGAAAAGGCGATGTACGGCACAGGTTTTTTACCGGTAGAAAAAACACAGTATTATAAGACTGAACTTGATGACTTATTTTTAATCGGAACATCTGAAGTCCCGTTATGTGCCTATCATAGTGAGGAGTTTTTAGATGTGGGCTCTCTTCCTTTAAAGTACACTGCTTTTTCTACCTGTTTTAGAAGAGAAGCCGGTACTTATGGTAAAGATTTAGGAGGGATGTTTAGAGTTCATCAGTTTGATAAGATTGAGATGTTTATTTTTTCCCACCCTGAGAAATCGTGGGAGGAATATGAAGGATTAAAGAGTATTCTGGAAGAGATCATGCAGGGATTGGGATTTCATTACAGAATGGTAAATATGTGCACAGGAGATATCGGCACTCCTAATTCCAAAAAATATGATCTTGAAGCATGGCTTCCCGGACAGAATAAGTATAGAGAGCTGGCTTCCTGCAGCCACGACAC
>CAZLOE010000045.1:0-5535 GCA_964561115.1 uncultured Actinomycetota bacterium | reverse complement strand
CCTGGGACCGGAGTAATATAGCTTGCTTTAGGCTCCACGCTTAAGAAATGGACATCACCTATAAGAGTGGTGCCTTTCTTTTCAAAATCCGCTTTTCTCCACTCCAGCAGTTCATCATCTGCATCTTCTTTAGCTATCCTGTTTATCCCGACATCAATTACAACCGCGCCTTCTTTGACCATATCTCCTTTGATCAGATTTGCCCTTCCTGCGGATACTATCAGAATATCAGCGTTTTTCGTATGATAGGCCATATCTCTTGTCTTGGTATGGCAGACGGTAACAGTTGCGGATTCATTGATCAAAAGCAAAGAAATCGGCCTCCCGACAATAACACTTCTTCCCACTACTGTAGCTTCCTTTCCCTCTATTTTAATCCCTTCCCGCCTTAGCATTTCTATAATACCCGACGGGGTGGCAGGTACAAGGCATTTCTGCTGGGCTACCAGCCTACCCATAGAGACCGGATGGAAGCCGTCTACATCCTTTTCAGGATTTATTGCCTCAAGGACCATATTTTTATCAACCTGTTCCGGGAGAGGAAGCTGGACCAGTATCCCGTGGATGTCGACATTATTGTTTAACCTGTCTATTTTCCTTAAAATATCCCCGGTGCAGACACTTGCCTTCATTTTTATTGCCTCAGATCTAAAACCGACTTCCTGGCATCCTATCTGTTTGTTCCTCACATAAACCTTTGAGGCGGGATTATCTCCGACCAATATTACTGCAAGACCTGGCATTACTCCCTTTAGCCTTACTACTTCTTCGACTTCCTGCTTTATTTCGTTTTTAATGATCTTGGAAATTTCCGTGCCGCTGATTATCTTTGCTATTTAAAACACCCCCTCCGGTCATTTACATTAAGTATCTACCGTTACAATATTATATCCATTTTAAATGCTTATATGTTTTTAGACAATAAAAAGTTAAAGAAGGTTTATTATAAGCAGCCGGATAAACCTGCCGGCTTTTTAAGACATATGCTGCTATTGCTTTAAAATAAGCCTACAATATTTCCATTCTCATCAATGTCGATTTTTGTACCGGCCGGTACCTTTGGAAGGCCGGGCATAGTCCTCATCTGCCCCAGCAGGGGATAAAGGAAACCTGCACCTACAGAAGCCCTTACATCTCTTATCGGTACCTTAAACCCGGTAGGCCTGCCCTTAAGATTCGGATCATGGCTCAGGGAAAGATGGGTCTTTGCCATGCATATAGGCAGTTTATCAAAGCCCTGCTTGGTATAAAGATCTATCTTTTTTTCAGCCTCAGGCGCATAATCTACTCCATCAGCTCCGTATATTTTTGTAGCTATGGTCTCTATTTTTTCCTTGATCGTCCAATCCAGAGGATAAAGGAACTTGAATTCTGAAGGTTTCTCCGCAGCTTTTACTACAGCCTCTGCCAGTTCCGTACCCCCATCTCCTCCATTCAGCCATACTTTGCTTACTACCGCATCTTCGGCACCAGCTGCCTTAGCTTTTTCTCTTACTACTTCTATCTCCTCAGCCGTATCGTAATCAAAATGATTTATTGCTACCACTACAGGAACTCCGAACATTCTCATATCCTCAATCATCTTCTCCAGGTTTTCACAGCCTTTTTCCACTGCTTCAACATTTTGTTTTTCCATAAGTTCCTTATCAACACTCTGTCCGGGTATAAACTCAAATCCTCCCCCGTGCATCTTTAAAGCCCTGATAGTGGCTGTAATCACAACAGCATCCGGTTTCAGACCGCTGTATCTGCATTTTATGTTCATAAATTTCTCTGCGCCGCAGTCTGCACCAAAGCCGCTTTCCGTAACAATATATTCACCCAGCTTTATAGCCAACTGATCGGCCAGAACTGAACTATTTCCGTGAGCAATATTGGCAAAGGGACCCGCATGGACAAAACAGGGAGTATGCTCTATGGTCTGAAGCAGGTTGGGTTTTATAGCATCTTTTAGTAATACGGTCATTGCTCCCGCTACTTTAAGATCCTCTGCAGTGACTGCCTTGCCGTCAAAAGTCGAGCCGACAACCATTCTTGCCAGCCTCTGCCTTAGATCCTTAAGACTTGTGGTAAGTGCCAGAATAGCCATGACCTCTGAAGCAACAGAAATATCATAACCGGTTTCCCTCGGTATCCCGTTTAAAGGCCCGCCCAGTCCAATAATAATGTTTCTCAGAGCCCTGTCGCTTACATCAACCACTCTATTTAGAGTTATGCTGAAGGGATCTATATTCAATTCATTTCCCTTCATAATATGAGTGTCCAGAAAGGCTGCAAGAAGATTATGTGCAATACTTACTGCATGAATATCGCCGGTAAGATGCAGGTTAAAATCCTCCATAGGTAAAACCTGAGAATATCCTCCTCCAGCAGCTCCACCCTTGATGCCGAATACCGGCCCCAGAGACGGTTGTCTGATGCAGGTTATGGTCTTCTTCCCGATTTTATTTAGTGCCATACTAAGACCTATTGTGTTTACAGTCTTTCCCTCTCCAAGGGGTGTGGGAGTTATTGCAGTTACATCTATATATTTACCGTTGGGCCTGTCTTTAAAATCTTCAAGGACATCAAGACTGACTTTTGCTTTGTAGTTACCGTATAATTCAAGATATTTCTCATCCAGACCTATGGAATCCGCTATCTCCCTGATATGTTTCATCTCTGCTGCCTGAGCAATTTCAATATCACTTTTCAATTTCAAACTCCTTTCACTAATTTAAATTTAATCATTATAATTTCATTTACCTGCATACCCTTTTAGGAACTTGGGTACTTCTCCTGCCTCCCTGGGCCCTACAACAACTTTCCACTCATCTCCCAGTTCTTCTTCCAGCTCACCCTGAAGCTGTGCGACATAACCCGGTATTATAATTTCTTTTTTCTTTACTTTATCTGCAATTCCGCTCTTTTTTACAAATTGAGCTATCAATTCCGGAACAAATTTTCCTGCCGCCCATGCAGTAAGCACTGACTGTCCTTCAACATCCATGACCAGCAGCCAGGACGGTACTTTACTTGCTTCCACTTCTCCAGAAATAATAAAATAAGTCAGTGAAAAGTTGGTGGTTATAAGGATCGGAGAATCCTCACCCGGGCTTCCTACCTCATAGATCTTCTGTTCTACCTGCATAGGTCTTCTGGGATCGGTATATATATTCTGCCTGTACACCAGCAGCGGAAAAATATTTTGACTGTCTGCATTGGAAAGGACAATGATCGAACCATATTTGGCTACAAAAACAGAAGCGATCAAAGCCTCTTTTAAGGGGTCATCTGTCATCTCATCGGGGAATACTATGGTAGGATATCCAAAAAGCCTGTTTTTCTGCTTTATGGCAGCCATCCTTAATATGATCTGGTTATAAAAATCACTTTTAAAATCTCTTGAGCCGATATCTATTACCAGGTTTTTTATTCCGGCACCGCGCATTTTTTCAGTCATAGCCGCTATGTCTTCAAATGACTTGCCTTTGACAGCTATGGGGCAGCCGGTATTTTTTCCAATTTCAATAAAAAGGTCTACATTGTCACCGGCAGCTGCATGGATAAGGGGCTTATTATCTTTGAACTGTTCTGCTGCAGCTTTTAATGTTTCAGGATCTGATGATACCAGTATTAAAGGCTTTTTGGTAAGTGAGGTGACTTTATCTATGACTTCCAAAAATTTTTCTTTACTTTTTGACTCGTTTTTGATGCAGACAGCATCCATTTTTAATACCTGCCCCACTCTTTCATATTCAACTTTATTTATACTCTTGATCATCTCCTCCATCTTGCCGCTGTCCATATTATCTTTTACAGTCACAGCAAAAGCATTCTGATTTACAAATGTTCTGTCATGCCTGAACAGTACCGTTTCTTCGCCAACTGTAAAAGGATCATCTCCTGTTCCTATTTCAACTTTAAGGATCGGCGGCTGAGAAGCTTCTGAGAGTGCTTCCTTAGCTTCTTCCGAGATATGAGGGCACTTGTCCAGTTCCACCTTACCTGCTGCCAGCTGCATGGCAAATGCCAGACAGGTGGGAAAACCGCAGTCCTTACAATTTGTTTTTGGTAATTTTTTAAATATCTCCAGGCCGCTTAATGCCATTTAAATTCTCTCCTTACTTTAATATTTAGAATAATTCATTTTATATTTAACCACTACATCATAGGTTCCATTTCCAGAACAGGATGCTTCACCTTTTTTATCCATTCCATCACCTGCTCTTCAGTCTCGGCATCATCTTCGGTGGCGACTCTATCCAGAAAATCATCAATACCTATTTCTTTTGCCCTTGCTTTCAGTAAATCCCCTATCTCTTCCTTTAATATTTTAGGCATCCAGACCAATCTCTTAAGGCCGCCGTCAGCTTTTATAAATTTCTTTGAACCGATAAAATATTTGCTTATCCCGATAAAACCGGGTGTCTGAATACCTCCACCTACCATTCCTGCCATAGTAGAGAACTTCATACCGCTGGGAGTCATACCGGAGTATTCCCTGTTTACCGCCATAATACCGTTTATAGAAGGAAGTATAGTCATGATCACCTCAAAACAGCCGCAGGAGGTCATAGGATTTACAATCATAGAATAGGCAGAAAAAGATTCCAGGTTCTGATTAGAAGCCTTGTAGACAAAGTCATTTACTCCTTTCCATACACCCAGATCAGCATCTAAAGTCTCGCCCTTCTTAATAGGCTGATTGGGGCCCGTGGGAGTTATTTCATAAGCAGCCTTACAGTCCAGCCAGTTATATGCGCCGCACAGTCCCGGCCTTTCAGGTGAAATAGCACAAACATGATTGGGTGCAAATGACTGGCACAGCGTACAGGAGTAAAAAGTATCTACCGATTCATCTGTTAAATTCTTTAGTCTCTCGTCTCTGGTCCTGAAAACTTCCTTTGCTCTTTTCTTAAGCTCTTCTACATCTTTCTGCTTGGTATAGATCTTTATCTGGATCTTATCCATAATATTTCCAAAATCCGAATGCATCTTGGCATGCAGTATAGTTCCCAGATGCCTTATCTTAAAACCGCTCTTTACTGCTTCCTTGCTGAATCTGACCCAGGCTATATCTCTCTGACCCATATGGAATATGCCTGTAGCATAATTTAAAAAATAATGTATCTGTCTTTCCATTACCGGCTCAAAATCTTCCTGCATTTTTCTTCCATAAACCAGCACTTCTATTCCCAGTGGCAGTACGCCTCCCTCTTTTACATCATCGACTTCCGGCCCTATCACTTCAATTTTACCGTCTTCCACTTCTGAAGAATCAGCCATTCGAAGAAACTCCACTGCTTCACTCTTATTTCCTCCAAATTCGATATAGGTATTTTCCTTCCTTACTCTTTCTCCTTCAAAAGCAGGCCCGAAGGCTACAGGTACATCGACTTTATCCACAGTGATTTTAAGGCCTCTTATTTCTATTGCCCTTGAGACGATCTCATCATCCGGTACATTGGAAACTACGTGTTCGTAAGTACAAACCCCTCTGGGAAGTATTTCCGGAATATCAGTATCGGCTATGGTAGGAAATCCATAATTTAT
>CAZLOE010000044.1:2321-6088 GCA_964561115.1 uncultured Actinomycetota bacterium | reverse complement strand
TTAAAAAAAAGAAAAAACTTGCAATGGTAATCTTCAGTGGGGATCTTGACAGGTTGATGGCTGCCTTTATCATAGCGACGGGTGCAGCAGCTTCGGGCATGGAAGTTTCAATGTTTTTTACTTTCTGGGGGCTCAGGGCATTAAAGAAAAAAGCTCTGACCGGCAGGAGCTTTCTGGGTAAAATGATGGGTATTATGGAAAGAGGTGACATCAGTAAAGCTTCACCCAGTAAATACAGCTTCGGCGGTTTAGGCCGCTGGATGTTTGGGAAAATGATAAGGGCAAAAAATGTTTCTACTCTATACGAATTAAGAAAGATGGCCATAGACCTGGGGGTAAAACTATATGGATGTCATATGAGTATGAAAGTCCTGGAAATTCCCAGAGAGAAGATGATTAATGAAATCAATGCCTGTGTAGGAGTCGGATTTTTCATTGAGAAGGCTCAGGAATCAGATGTACATTTTTTCATTTAAAATTTTAAAAAATAAATGAACATTTAGTCATTCTTTTTTACCAGCTTTTTTGGTAAAATTTTCCTGATTTATTAAAGATATTAAATAGGAGTAATCATACCCAGATCAAGTATAAACAAAGCTGTGTTTACCGCTATTATTATAGTCCCGCTGCTCCTAACAGGAATTGCTTACGGGATAGTATCTTTTTTCCAGTCAAATGATATATACAGCTTCGGCTCACCTATTCTTAACAAGAGTTCTTATTCGGCTCTTGAAAGTAAAAAGAATATAAATTCGCCCGATACAATTACTTTAAAATCCGGAACTACTGAAAGCAGCCAAATCAGTGCCGAAGAAATAAATTTCCTTTTAACCGAATCTTTAAATGAACTGGCTCAAAAAAATAAAGAAATCCAAAATTCTAAAAATGATGCAAAGGCTCAGCAAGAAACCTCTGAATCTGCCCAGGAACAGACCAATTCTCCTACGCAGGAAAGCCAGGTGCAGAATCAGAATTATCTGGAAGCCAGGCTGCTCCAGCTTATCAACGATATAAGAATAAAAAATGGCCTTCCTGTATTAAATACCAATCAGGCTCTAACAAATATTGCCTTCTCAAGAAATACAGATATGCATAACAGAAATTACTTCTCCCACTATACTCCCGACGGTAAAAATGTATTTAATATCCTTAGAGAAAATGGAGTTGCTTTTGCTTATGGAGGCGAAAATCTGTATAAATGCTCTCCATCGTCACTGAGATCTCCTGAAGCTGTGATGCACGCCTGGTTGAATATAGAAGTACACAAAGCAAACATCTACAGCCCCCATTACAGAAAGCTTGGGATAAGCGTGATGGATAGAGGCGATACAAGAATTGTAACTATCATATTTACTAATTGACCAAAGTTTCTTATTCAATAATTCACTATATTTTATTATAATCACGTTGGACTATTAAAATTTCAAATTTACCTTGATTTATGTATATTAAATTAGTAATAGAAGTACTTGGAGGATTAGCCCTTTTTATTTTCGGTATAAGCAGACTCAGCAATAGTCTTCAGAAAGTCACATCCAACAAATTAAAAACAGTAGTAAACACCCTCACTAAAAGATCGTGGTCCACTGTGCTGGTAGGTCTTTTTACCACCATGCTAATCCAAAGCAGCAGCGCAACATCTGTACTGGCAGTAGGTTTTGTAAATGCCGGCCTTATAACTCTAAGACAGGCAATAGGAATAATAATGGGTGCCAATATCGGTACAACGGTTACCGCCCAGATTGTATCTTTTAAAATAGACATCCTGGCATTCCCTCTGATAATCATCGGATTTTTGATGCATTTTTTATGCAAGAGGAGAAGATATAAAAATATTGGAATGACTATAATAGGTCTTGGGCTTGTTTTTCTCGGGATGACTGTAATGAAAGGCGCACTGGAGCCATTAAGGGAAAACGAAGTTTTCAAAAACTTTTTCTTAGTTTTCAGCAGCAACCCATTCTATGGAATCTTAGCCGGCCTGGGGCTTACTGCCTTACTGCAGAGCAGCTCTGCTACAATCGGGCTTCTTATAGCCCTTGGCACACAGGGTCTTCTCCCCATAGAAGCTGCTATTCCTATTTTGATAGGAGACAATATCGGCACATGTTCCACTGCTCTAATATCAAGTATAGGTACAACAATTACCGCTAAAAGGACTGCCTTTTCTCATTTGATTTTTAATATTTTTGGTACCATAATTTTTGCGGTCTTATTATATGGTTTCAGGCTCCAGCCGTTAATCGTAAATTTAACCGGAAAAAGCATCCCGCATCAGATAGCAAATATTCATACTACTTTCAATTTGGTGACCACTATAATACTTTTTCCAATGATCGGACTATTTGAAAAAATAGTTACAAAACTTTTTCCAGGCAAGGATATAACAGTGCATAAAAATGCGCTGTACCTTGATAAAAGATTGATTCAGACTCCCTCACTATCACTGGAACAGACAAAAAAGGAATTATTAAGAGTAACTAAAATTACTCAGACTATGTTCAACCTTGCATTTGAAAGGCTCTATAAGAAAAATGTTATTATAGAAAAAAAGCTGCTTGACAGGGAATCAGCCGTAGACAGCATCACAGAAGATATAATAAGATACCTGACCAAAATCTCCCAGCAATCATTAGGCCGGATACTTTCCAACAAATTGACCAATCTTTTTCATATAGCTTATGATGCTGAAAGAGCCGGTGACCATGCTGAAAGCATTCTATATCTAATGCTGGTAAAAGAAGAAAACAATATGGTCTTTACCAAAGTCGCGAACCAGGAGTTAGATATGGTATATAATGAAGTCAACAACCTTTACAATTCTTTAATATCGGGGATGGAGACTAATAATTCAAACCGGTTAAAAGAGTGTAAAAAAATTGAATCTGAAATAGATTCAATGGTAAAAGAAATAAGAATAAGCCACCTAATAAGGCTTCAGAAAGGTGAATGTATGCCGCTGTCAGGAGTCGTCTTTTCAGATATTGTACTGCACTTTGAAAGAATAGGAGACCTCTTATTCGGAATATCAAGAAATTTGCTTGATATTAATCAATATTAACTTAAAGAATTAATAATATGAGGGAAACATTCAATAGACAGATAGAAAGGATAACCAAAAATGTAATATCAATGAGTAACCTGGCTCAAAATGCTGTGTGCAATTCAGTAAATGCACTGGTTGATTATAATACCGATTTAGCCCAGAATGTTATAGATAAAGATGCCAAAATTGATGATTATGAGATTTCAATTGAAGAAAAATGTATAGTGCTTCAGGCGGAATATCAACCTGTTGCCATAGACCTAAGATACCTACACTCCATAAGCAATATAATCATACACCTGGAACGTATCGGTAATCTTTCCGTTAATATCGCCAGGGTCGCTAAAAGATTAGCCAAACTTAAAACTCCATACCTTGATAAAAATATAAAAGAATTACTGGTAGAAATGAAAAATCTGGTCATGCTGGAACTATCAAAATCGTCAGCAGCATTTAAGGACAGGGACCTTGAATCAGCCTCTAAATTGGGAAAGATAGATGATGATGTAGATGACATGCAGAAAGTAATTATAAAAAAACTATATACTTCCGATTACAGCAGTAAAGAAAGTACAAAGATAATTACTAATATCTTGCTTACCAGCAGATATATGGAAAGAATAGGTGATCATGCCGTCAGTATCAGTGAAAGGGTCCAATATTTTCTAACAGGAGATTACAGAGTTTTTCACTCCGATAATTAGTCTCCAAGATCATGTAA
>CAZLOE010000044.1:0-2221 GCA_964561115.1 uncultured Actinomycetota bacterium | reverse complement strand
TTATCTGTCTTATTCAATTTTATCAGCTAACTTTATCAGCGCCTCTTTTAAAGCCTTTTTACTCTTATCAGATAGATCCTTTGAAGCAGCCTTGCTCTTCTCTGATAAATCACTCAAAGCTTTTTTTAAAGCCTGCTTGCTTTTACCCGACAGGTCTTTTGCTTTTTCTTTGCTTCTTAAAGATAAGTCTATTGCTGTTACTTTACCTCTTTCGGAAAGTTCCTTGGTGACCAATTTACCTTTTTTAGACAGACTGTCAAAAGTGTCTTTACTTTTTTCAGAAATATCATCAAAGACATCCTTACTTTTTTCAGTTAAATTCTTGAGAGCATTCTTTAAAACGTCTCTGCTCTTTTCGGTTAAGTCCTTTGATGCATATTTTAAGGCTTCTTTGCTCTTAAAAGATAAATCCTTGAGGGCTTCCTTTAATTCGTTAATACTCTTTTCTGATAACTCTTTATAATCTTTACTCATAATAAAACCTCCTATTCCTATTTTTTTATTGTCAGGCATTACAGGACAGGAGGATACCCCCCAGATCCCGGGACCTGTATGAGCACTCATAACTGTTGTCACTTCAGTTAAGATCAACTCATCGATTTTGATCCTGCTGTCTTCTTTTACCATCTTTTTAAGCTCCAGTGCCGGATTTATATCAGAACCGTAGAAAATACCGATCTTCTTTTTACCAGTATAAAAGGGATCTTTTCTTATCTGCTTGTAAAGTTCAATAATAGAATTTCTTTTGTTTCTTGCAAATTTCTTTAATTTTACTTTGCCGTCACTGCCTATGGTAATAATGGGCTTTAATATGATAGACCTGGCCAGGAACTTCCCCAGGAAAGGCGCCCTGCCTCCTCTAAACAAATATTCAAAATTCTCAAAGGTGGCAAACATCTTATTCTTTCTTATTGCAAAATCAATAATACTGTCTATTCTTTCCTCGCTTTCGCCCCGCGATGCCGCTCTTGCAGCTCCCAGGACAATAAAGCCCAGGTTAATAGCGGCAGTTTTAGAATCAACAACCTTGATCCTGGCCTTTGGGAAGAATTTTTTAGCCTGTTCGGCTGAATTGATCGTTGCAGAGAGTTTTGAACTGACATGGATCGAATAGATCAAAGTCTTTTTCTCTTTCTCTATCAAATTCCTGTAGACTTCCATAAAATCTCCCACAGAAGGTGTGGAGGTATGTATTCTTACCCCAGTCAGTAATTTTTCATATACTTCTTTGCTGGTTATTTCTTTTCCCTCCAGATATAATTTACCGCCAAATCCAACATACAGGGGTACAATTATTATTTTGTACTTTTTAACCATTTTTTCCGGTATATCAGATGTTGTGTCAGTGACTATGGCAATATTTTCCATTGTCCCGCCTTTCATTTATTGAGACTTGCAATTTATTTTACAATATTTTAAATAAAAAAATACTATTTTTTTTAAGTTTTAAATTAAACTGGCAAACATATTAATTATAGTGCTATAATCGTTAATAAATTTTTATAAAAAAATAAGGAACGGGAATATTCTTATGAATTACAGAAGGAAAAAGCTTTATCTGGTTTTAATTACATCTTTTTTGATTTTAACTCTTATGGCAATAATTCCTCTTTCGGGATGGAGCAGCCAATCAAAAATATCTCAGACGGTGTCAGACCTCCCGAGTTCAGGAACAGGCACGAGACCAGTTGCAGTAATGGTTGAAAACAGTTTTGCAGCCAGACCTCAATCCGGGCTTATCTTCGCAGATGTGGTATTTGAGGTTGTAGATGAATACGGCATAACCAGATTTGTTGCTATTTATAATTCCAATAATGCACCTGTAGTAGGCCCGGTCAGAAGTGCAAGACCCTATTATGCGGAAATTGCCAGGGGATTTAATCCGATTTACGCTTTTTTTGGTACTTACCCAGAGTGTTACAAGAAAATACAAGATCTGGGAATGTATGTATTAAGTGCAATGTCTGATAGATCCGGCAGCAGCTCCATCACCGGACAGGCTCCCTACTGGAGAGATTGGAATAGAAGTTCAATACAGGAACATACGGCTTTTATGTCAGTAATAAAATTAAGAGAAAAAGCAGCTCAGCTTGGTTATCCCCTTGAAGGCGAAGGCATACCTTTTCCATATAAAACAGAAGCCCCCGAGGCAGGGCGGGGAAATGTCACCAATATCCATATAGATTTCTCAACCCATGCTTATGCACCGCGGGGTTTTGAT
>CAZLOE010000043.1:0-6127 GCA_964561115.1 uncultured Actinomycetota bacterium | reverse complement strand
TGGTGCCCGAGGCCAGAATCGAACTGGCACGAGGCATAACCTCAACGGATTTTAAGTCCGTTGCGTCTACCAATTCCGCCACTCGGGCATTCGACTGATTTGCTGGTTAATATTATCAAAAATCAATAAGACTGTAAATAATTCCGTCCAGTATATCTTTCTCGCTTGCCATTATATATCTGTTTTTTATCAGCTTTAAGATTGTAAGCAGAATTGCAGTACCTCCTATTATGATATCTGCCCTTTTTGGATCAAGCCCTGTCACTTCTTTTCTGCTTTTAAGGCTCAGACTGCATAATTTTTTATAAATCTCCTCTACCCCTTTAAGACTTAATATATGCCGGTGTATCCTGTCTCTGTCATATTTTTTTAACCCAAGGTCAATAGCTGCAAGGGCTGTTATAGTTCCTGCCACTCCTATTATGGATATTGGCCTGAGGGAGTTAATTTTTTCAATAACCTTTTCCAGACTATCTTCAATATAACTATGCATGCTGTCCAGACTATCCTTATCCGGTATAGCCACACCGATAAACTTTTCGGTTAAACTGACACATCCTATATCTATACTTTCAATAAGCTTCAAATTACAGCTGTCATCACCCAGTATAAACTCACTGCTGCCTCCGCCGATATCTACAACTAAAACACTGCCGGATTGCTTTTTCTTAAAAAAAGAGGATTTTAAATCTATTTCCTTTACAGCACCGCAAAAACTTAAACCGGCTTCTTCTTCTCCGCTTATTATATCAATCTTAATCCCCGAAATTTTGTATATATAGGAAATAAACCAATCACTATTCGATGCTTTTCTTAAGGCACTGGTCCCAACAGCTCTGTATCTTTCTACATTATGGCTTTTGATCAAATCGCTGTAACCAAGGACGGTATCAAGAGTCCTTTCAGCAGAATCGTCAAGGATAATACCTTTTTGTTCCAGACCTTTGCCAAGACGGGTGATCTTCATTTTTCTTTCCAAAGGGATGAATTTATTTTTTTGGTAATCGGCTATCAACAGCCTTGTGGAGTTAGTTCCAATATCAATAGAAGCTAATTTCATTTAAAATTATCTGTATGCCTTATTAATCCCTGATCAATTTCTTTTGATTTCCTGGTCATAGAAAATCTTTATATTCTCCCACAAATCAGAATTTGAATAAACATCCTGATCGGACATTGAATAACTGCTATCTTCAAAATCCTGCCCATTTTCACTTTCTTCCATAACCACAGTCATATTTGTCTCATCACCGCTAGTCATATTAAACTGTTCCCTTGCTTCAAGCTTTATGGCTTCCTCTCCATACAGACTCTTTACCAGTGCAAGAAGTTCAATATTTTCATTCCTGTGCCAATTTAATTCTTCTTCAAGCTCTATTATCTTTTCCCTTTTTTCAACAATACTCTTGATTTGATTTATGGAAGCAAGAATAGTGATTAAAATAAAAAGTAGGACGATTGTGACAATAATATTAATTTTAGCTTTTCTGGACAGCCTGCTGACAATTTTTATATCATCATCCATATCAATCTTATTACTATGTTTATATTATTTACTAATTTACTATATTATTACTGCTATAATTCCGACTGCTGTAATTAAAATTTATCTAAATATTCATATAAGTATAAAACATATAATGCAATAATCCAATATCTGTTAAATTCCGGCAATATTATATAAATTAATCATGTAAAAATAAAATTGTTGTTTTTAGTTGTCAATTTTATTAAAATATCAACCTATATGTTTGATTTTATTCAATAATTGAATTCTAAGAAACAATGAAAGAAATACCCTTATTTTCTTCCAAAACACAAAACAAGATCGCTAAACAGGTACTGCTCGGATTTCTTATAGCAATAATACTCGGCTCAGTGATCCTGATGATCCCCCAGATGACCCAGAGCGGGAAGATAAGTTATATAGATGCTGCTTTTACTTCCACCTCTGCCATCTGTGTCACAGGACTTATAGTCCAGGATACACCGACATATTTTACGCAATTGGGTAAAATCGTAATACTCATACTCATACAGATAGGCGGACTGGGAATCATGACCATCGGTTCCATTTTTGGATTGATCTTGGGAAGAAAAATTAATATCAGGGATAAATTCTATATCAATACCAGCTTCGGTTCAAAACAGCCTTTCAGCGCAGCAAAATTTTTTATGGTAATAGCAGGTACTACATTTACCATAGAATTTATTGCATTTTTAATTATGACCGCCATTTTTTACTTTAAGCATCACTATACAGTCATGACATCAATGGCCTATAGCTTATTTCACACTGTCAGTGCTTTCTGTAACGCGGGCTTCTCTCTTTATTCCAACAGCCTGCAGAACTTTAGTTCGGATATTCCCCTGAATTTGGTATTTATGGTTTTAATTGTGCTGGGAGGCCTGGGATTTCCTGTAATCTCAGAAATAATCACCTACAGAAGAGTAAGGCACTTTTCACTTCATGCCAGGGTAGTTTTGATCGCCACCGCCGCTTTGATATTGATCGGTGCAGTTATGTTTTTTCTTCTTGAATTTAATAATCCAGAATCAATTGCAGGCAGGCCTCTTCCAACTAAAATACTATCCAGCTTTTTTCAGTCAATCACTTCCAGAACAGCTGGTTTTAATACCATTAAAACTGGCAGCTTAAATGTGGCCACTATCTTTTTTCTTGCCTTTTTCATGTTTATCGGCGCATCCCCGGGAGGCACTGGCGGCGGCATAAAGACAACCACTTTTATCACAGTGACCGCGGGCGGCTTTAGCTACCTCAGAGGAAGAAGCTGTGTAACATTATTGAAAAGAAGACTTCCATCAAGATTAATAAACAGAGCTTTGACCATAACAATAACGGCAACTGCCATAATTATAATTTCAACAATAGGGGTGCTGGTATTTGAACAGTGTACCCTAAAAGAAGCGATGTTTGAAGTAATATCGGCATTCGGTACTGTTGGTTTAAGTACCGGGATAACACAATCACTCTCTGTAGGAAGCAAGATCATATTGATACTGACTATGTTTATTGGTAGAATTGGAATCAGTACTCTGTCTGTTGCTATTGCAATAAGAGGAACAATTAATAAAATGGCTTACCCTGAAGAAACAATAACCATCGGATAGACACTATGAAAAAACAATTTTTAATCATAGGACTGGGAAGATTCGGAGCAAGTGTAGCCACTACACTGACAGAGGCCGGCCATAGTGTAGTTGGAATAGACCAGTCTGAAGAACGGACTCAAAGAGTCTCTGAAGAAATAGCAGATGTAATAAAATGTGATGCCACTGATGCAGATATACTGGAATCTATGGGCATCTCTGATTATGAAGCAGTTATTGTATGTATTGGGGAGAAATATATACAAAACTCAATACTGGTCACTCTTTTACTTAAGGAAAAAGGTGCAAAAAAGATAATTGCCAAAGCAGGGACCAAGACACAGGGACGGGTGCTTTCAAAAGTCGGTGCAGACACCATAGTATATCCCGAAAAAGATATGGGAGAAAGAGTCGCAAGAAGCCTTATAAGTACCAATATCATAGATTTCCTGGAAGTCAGTGCTGATATAAGTATCATTGAAATTCCTGCACCAAAAACTATGGTAGGTAAAAATTTGATTGATTTAAACTTACGTAGTAAATACGGTGTAACTATAATAAGTATAAAAAACAGTAAAAATGAAATAATATCCCCTCCAGATGTCAAATATAAGTTTCAGAAAGATGATGTTTTGACATTAATCGGAGAAAACAGGCTGCTGAAAAAACTGCGGTTTACAGAGGAGTAAATCACATAACTACCCCAGGTTTTAAATCATTCGACTTCTTTTATGTTTATAAGATTGGTGCTTCCAGGTTTATTGACCATAACACCGGCAGTAATAACCACCGTATCACCTTTATTTATATATTTAAGTTTCTTTGAAACTCCAATAGATTCCTCGATCATCATATCGATATTCTTAGTGAATTTTACCTTTGTGGGTACAACACCCCAGCTCATCATCAGCTGACGTACTACCCACTGGTTGGGGCTGGCGCCTATTATCATACTCTTAGGCCTATTTTTGGAAACCTGCCTGGCTGTATATCCTGATTCAGTTGAGGAAATAATCGCTTTCACGTTTAGTATATTGGCAATTTCACAGGAAGCATAACTTATAGCCTCTGTAATGGTATTATGGCTTATCTTTAACTTCTTCCTAAGGATTACATTATTTCTTAAAATAGTATCGTAATCAAGTGATGCTTCGGTTTTGTTTATTATTTTGACCATCATCTTCAAGGACTCCAGCGGATATCTCCCAACAGCAGTCTCACCGGAAAGCATAACCGAATCAGAGCCATCTATAATCGCATTTGCCACATCACTAACTTCTGCTCTCGTAGGCCTTGGACTCTTCATCATAGAATTCAACATCTGTGTGGCAGTTATTACCGGCTTACCTACCATATTGGCCTTCTTTATGATGTTCTTCTGAATATAAGGGACCTCTTCTTCATTCATCTCGATTCCCAGATCACCTCTTGCTACCATAATAGCATCTGCTGAATCTAAAATCGTATCGAAATTTTTAACTGCTTTGTGCTTTTCTATTTTTGCTATGACCATGGCATTGCTTTTTTTACTCCTTAGGATTTTTTTTACCTTTTCTATATCATCTGCGCTTCTTATAAAAGATTGAGCTATAAAATCTACCTCAAGTTTTATGCCAAGGTCTAAAAATTTCAAATCTTTTCTGGTAACAGTATTATCACTTATCTCTACACCGGGTAAGTTTATTCCCTTATAAGAGTCAAGTATTCCACCAGTCACCACTTCACAGACGGCAAAATTTTCTGGTGGATTGACCTCCAGTACTTTGCATTCAATAAGGCCGTCGTCAATAAAAATACGGCTCCCCTTATTGATGTCTTCTATGAATTTTTTATAAGTGACCTTGATTATATGATTTATATTAGAATAGTCTGAATTATATTTATCTGCCGTGGTAAAAATGATTTTTTGTTTTCTTCCCAGATTTATCTTGTTTTTTAGATTGCCCACTCTTATTTTAGGACCCTGCAGATCCAAAATTATTGCAGTATTTTTCTTAAGTTTACCGGATATTTTTCTTATCTTCTTGACTATTTCAATGACCTCCTGCTCATCACTGTGAGAGGTATTTATTCGGGCAATATCCATTCCTTTGGATATTAACCCCTTCAAAGTATCTTCTTTTTTACTGGCAGGTCCTATGGTGCAGATTATCTTGGTCTTTTTCAAGGTATCTCTTTTTTTACTATTTCCCATAATTTATCCTTCTCCTTCAGAGGCAGACTTTTAAAATCCAGGTTATTTTTATCAGCGTACCTCTCCATAAAATCAAATCTTTTTATAAATTTTTTACTTGTATTGTATAAGCTTTCCTCGCAATCTATATTCAGGTGTCTGCTAAAATTTACCGCTGTAAAAAGAACATCTCCGATTTCACTAGAGATTGTCTTTTTTCTATTCTTTTTTACTTCTCTTTTCAGTTCAATCATCTCTTCTTCCATTTTATCAAATATATCATCTGCGGCCTCCCAGTCAAAACCAAGTCTTGAAGCCCTGTTCTGGATCTCGAAAGCATAATGGAGAGAGGGCAAGGATCTCGGAATGCCGCTGAAAATTGAACCGTGTTTTTTAAGTTTCTCTTTTCTTTCCCTTTTTTTTATATCTTCCCAGTTTTGCAGTATCTTTTCACTGCTGGTCAATTTCAATCCATCGAATACATGGGGATGCCTTCTTACAAGTTTTTTTATAATACCTTTAAGTACACTGCTTATATCAAACCTTTTATCTTCAGATGCTATCTGGCTGTGAAAGATTATCTGCAGAAGCAGGTCTCCTAATTCTTCCCTAAGCCCGCTGTAATCATCATTTTCAATACTCTCAACAGCCTCATATGTCTCTTCAATAAGATTTTTCTTGATAGTTTTGTGGTTTTGTTCCCTGTCCCACATACACCCTTCAGGTGATCTGAGCTTTTTCATTATATTTACTAAAATAGCAAATAGCTTGCTGCTGTCGCTGATTTTATCTATATTTTCCAAATCACTGCTGCTTAGACCTGACTTCATTCTTCTTCTTCCT
>CAZLOE010000042.1:0-6139 GCA_964561115.1 uncultured Actinomycetota bacterium | reverse complement strand
AATGCGTTATATCTTCCTGAAGGAAACCCCTCGTCTATAGTCAAGCTAAAGCCTACGTAACCGGAACCGGATTCTTCCGGGTAAAAATCAGTAAAGTCGATATCTTCACCGGTCTCAACATAATTCCATCTGGTAGTCAATTTATCTTCAGGAGTAATATTATCGACTTTAACTGATATATTAACAATCTGAGTTCCTGCTGAGAAAGTATCCGTAGGCCCTACAGGTTTATATTCGGTATCTAGATCTTGGCAAACGGTGACTTCACTGATTTCTAGTGGGCCTGCTTCAAGTAATGTACATCCTGCAAGTGATGCCAGAGCAAGTGCTGTAATGGCGATAAAGATTATTGTTTTTGTTTTCATGTTTAAATCCTTTTTTATATTATTGCTTTAAATACTGCCTTTCCTGTTAAAATGATAGAAGAAATTTTTCTTTTTGTAAATGTGAAACACATAAATGTTGAAGTATATAATATTATAGGTTATAAATAGATACAGATATGGAATAGTTTTAGGAAGGTATTATGGAAGCCAATGATAAAAGGGAAAAATTGAAGGAGTTTTATCTTAAAATCAGGGATTGCGACAGGTGTGAACTTTCCAAAGTAAGGACTAAGTTCGTTTTCGGGAGCGGAAGCGCCGATGCAAAAGTAATGTTCGTGGGAGAAGCTCCGGGAAAAAATGAAGACTTGCAGGGGCTGCCTTTTGTGGGGCAGGCAGGGAAGCTGCTTGATGAGCTTCTTGGTTCAATCGGATATGACAGGAGCGAAATTTTTATAGCAAATGTGTTAAAATGCAGGCCTCCCGGCAACAGAGATCCGAGGATAGAAGAAATAGATACCTGCAAGGGTTATTTAATGGAGCAGATAAAAATAATCGATCCTAAAATAATCTGCACTATGGGTAGATTTTCCACGCAGCTTCTACTTGATACCGATAAGGGTATCAGCAGCCTAAGAGGCAAGATCTTCAGGGTCGGAAATCATATTATAATGCCCATAAACCATCCGGCGGCAGCTCTTTATACACCATCAAAGACGGGAGTCTTAAAGGAGGATTTTCAAAAGATAAAAAGGTTGATTGATTCGGGTGGTGAGATCTCTGATTCAGAAGAAGGCGTTTCATATCTGGAATCTGACACTTTAGAAGGCAAACAGGAAGAAGACGAACAATTAGGGCTTTTTTAACATGCAAATGGAGATTATTTCAAATTCTGCTGATTTCACCAAAGACCTCGGAAAAAAGCTTTCAAGATTTCTCTCAAAGGGCAGTATCATTCTTTTCACCGGAGAGCTGGGCGGCGGAAAAACCACCTTTATATCAGGTCTTGCTGGGGGATTGGGTCTTAAGGAAAATCTTTCAAGCCCGAGTTTTACCATATTAAATGAATATCATATCGCTGACCGGCTGAAGTTTGTTCATGCAGATCTATACCGGCTGGAAAACATTGATGATATAAATGGGACCGGACTGGAAGATTATCTCTATGACAGCTCTTCAATTATATGTGTTGAATGGGGAGACAAGATGAAGGATTATGTTAAAAAAGAATTTTTAGAGATAAATTTAAGATATTTGATAGACAGCAGTAATATTTCCACAAAAAGGAAAATCACTTTTAAAAGTGGCAGCCTGTACTGGGATCTTAAGCTCTCCAGATTTAAAAAAATAATGGAAAAGGTTGAGGATTAGTCTTATGAATATCCTGAGCATAGACAGCAGTACCAGAAATCTGGGTGTCGCTGTAAGCAGGGATGAAAAGTTGCTATCAGAGGCAGTCGACCGCAGCGGCATGAAGCATATGGTAAGAGTAATGGGCCTGCTGGACAGCGCTTTGTCTAAGGCCGGACTTTCGCTGGGCGATATAGACGCTTTTGGTGTGAATCTCGGCCCGGGAGATTTTACCGGTACCAGAATAGGAGTCAGTGTGATAAAGATGTTATCCTGGCTGGAAGGAAAGCCTGCCTTTGGAATAAATTCGCTGGACGCTTTTGCATTGGGAATAGGTATAAAAAACATCAGTCTCATAATCCGCTTCCTAAGTAGAAATACCCCGGTACTTATAATGCCCTGTCTTGATGTGAGAAAAGGCGAGGTCTATTTTGCATTTTACAGCATAGGCACGGGGGCCTGCGGTGAAAGAAAATATATGGCAAAAATAAAGGTCAAAAAAAGAACTTATGTCATAAGAAGGGAAGGCAAAAGATTTCTGGTTCCAGGAAGGGGCTTAAAAGAAGTTTTAGAGGGATTATTTACCGGTGAAGTATTAAAAATACCGGAAGCTAAAGACGAATACCATAGTCCCGTTATGATTATCGGCGGGAGCTGCTGGGAAGGTTATGGCAAGATACTGGGAGATATCATAAGGCAGAATAAGGGTTTCTACCTGGACAGGAAAAATATTTACCCGCAGGCGGGATATTTAAATATCTGCGCCTATTTCAATAAGATCAGGGAGGTTGAACCCAAAAATCTTGTTCCTGTTTATATCAGGGAATTCGTGCCCTTTGGAAGGCAGAAGAAAAACAGCCGGCAGCGGCCGGTAGGATAGAAAGACATATTTAAAGATAAATTGGAATACAAAAGAAATAAAAATAATAATAAAAAAGATATATATATACTTGGTATCGAGACCTCCTGTGATGATACCTGTGCATCAGTGGTAAGGAACGGTTCGGAAATACTTTCAAATATAGTTTCTTCACAGGATGAGATCCATAGAAAGTACGGCGGGATCGTCCCGGAGATAGCTTCAAGGAAGCATATAGAAGTTATAGATATAGTAATAAGGGAAGCACTGGAAAAAGCCGGAGTCGGCCTTGAAAGTATTGATGCGGTAAGTGTCACCAACAGGCCGGGTCTAATAGGTTCGCTCCTGGTCGGAGTGGGCGCGGCTAAAGCCATAAGTTATTCAAAAGGAATACCGCTTATGGCAGCAAACCATCTTGAAGCTCATATTTATTCCAATGTCCTGGAAAATCCTGATATAGCAGGCGGATTTATAGCCCTTATCGTATCGGGGGGTCATACGAGCCTGTATTTTGTAGGTGAGGATTGGCATATAGAAGAGATCGGCCATACTGTTGATGATGCTGCCGGAGAAGCATTTGACAAGATTGCAAGATATCTGGGTCTTGGCTACCCGGGAGGTCCTGTGATAGAGAAGCTGTCTGAGAAGGGAGACCCCGATTACATAGATCTCCCAAGACCGATGATAGACAGCGGGGACTTTAATTTTAGTTTTAGCGGGCTTAAGACATCTTTGATTTACAGGACAAAAAAGGAACCGAAACTTATGGCTGAGGAAAATATACCCGGCCTGGTTGCAAGTTTTCAGAAATCTATAGTAGAGGTTTTGACCGAAAAAACTATTAGGGCCTGCAGGAGATTTAATATAAGTGACGTCCTGGTAAGCGGTGGAGTTGCCGCCAACAGCAGACTCAGGGAAGAGCTGGAAGGAAAAGGAAGAAAAAATAATCTAAAGATATTGATTCCTCCTGTCTATCTGTGTACGGATAATGCCGCGATGGTCGCATGCCTGGGATATTATAAGTACCGTAAGGAAAATTTTGACAGTCTGGAAGTCGATGTATATTCCAGAAGCGACTTATAGCTGCCTGATAGCGCGCAAAAATGGTTTTATTACGTACTGGCTTTGACCTGCTTTAAAAATTTTAAATTTCTACGGTTTTATTCTTGATTTTTTAGTTTCATTATAATATTATTTCTTAATGTCAGCAGTCTAAATAAGAGAGTGCTGGCTTTATTATGTGTTTTTACGTAAATGTATTTTTTTAAGAAGGAGGAAAAGTAATGGGATACAGACCACTTGGTGACAGATTGTTAGTAAAACCAAACCCCAGTGAAGAGAAGACTAAAAGCGGGATCGTTCTTCCGGATTCTGCAAAAGAAAAACCCCAGGAAGGTAAAGTAATTGCGGTCGGTGAGGGAGCAAAGGATGATAAGGGCAAGAAGATCCCTATGGAAGTAAAGGTCGGGGACGTAGTCCTTTATTCCAAATATTCGGGAACGGAAGTAAAAATTGACGGTGAGGAACATCTGATTATAAAAGAGAGCGATGTTCTGGCAATTGTAGATTAAAAATTTTTAGTTTTAAAAAGGAGGTTAGAAAGTAATGGCTAAAGAGCTTAAGTATGATGAGGACTCGAGAAGAGCTTTGGAAAGAGGCGTAAATATAATTGCAAATGCAATTAAAGTTACACTTGGGCCAAAGGGCAGGAATGTAGTACTGGATAAAAAGTACGGTGCCCCAACCATCACCAATGACGGTGTGACTATTGCACGGGAAATCGACGTTGAAGATGTATTTGAAAATGCAGGAGTCCAGCTTCTGAAGGAAGTGGCTACCAAGACCAACGATGTTGCAGGAGACGGCACCACAACGGCGACTCTGCTGGCACAGGCTATGGTAAAAGAAGGTTTGAGGAATGTGGCTGCAGGTGCAAATCCGCTGCAGTTGAAAAAGGGTATGGAAGAAGCAGTCAATATAGTGGTTGACCAGATAGGTCAGATGAGCAAGGACATAGCTACCGATAAAAAGAAAATAGCGGAAGTTGCAGCTATATCGGCAGCAGATGAAAAAATAGGAAGCACTATAGCTGATGCAATGGACAAGGTCGGTAAAGACGGAGTTATTACTGTTGAAGAATCAAATAAGTTCGGTATTGAGATAGAGCTGGTAGAAGGACTGCAGTTTGATAAAGGTTATCTTTCTCCGTATATGGTTACCGATGCTGAAAGAATGGAAGCAGTTTTAAACGAACCCTACATTCTTATTGCAAATCAGAAAATAGCAGCAGTGGGAGATCTGGTTCCTGTTCTGGAAAAGATCCAGCAGTCCGGCAAGCCCCTTCTTATAATTGCCGAAGATGTAGAAGGAGAAGCACTGGCAACTATTGTAGTAAATAAGTTAAGAGGCACTCTTACCGCAGTTGCAGTAAAGGCTCCCGGATTTGGAGACAGAAGAAAAGCAATGCTTGAGGATATTGCCATAGTCACTGACGGAAGAGTAATAAGTGAGGAAATAGGCGTAAAATTAGAAAACATCACCCTGGATATGCTTGGTTCAGCCAGGCAGATCAAGGTAGACAAAGAAAATACGACCATAGTCGAGGGAAAAGGTTCGGCTAACGCCATAAAAGGCAGGATAAAACAGATTAAAAATGAAATAGAGCAGAGTGATTCGGATTTTGACAAAGAAAAACTTCAGGAAAGGCTGGCAAAACTATCCGGTGGTGTTGCTGTAATAAGAGTAGGAGCCGCTACAGAAGTAGAATTAAAGGAGAAAAAACACAGAATAGAAGATGCGCTGTCGGCAACCAAAGCTGCAGTTGAAGAAGGAATTGTTTCAGGCGGAGGAGTGGTGCTTATAAATATAATTCCAAAAATCGATCTAAGTAAATTTGAAGGTGACGTCAAAACAGGTGCTGCCATTGTCGCCAAAGCTCTGGAGGAACCACTAAAGCAGATTGCTGCAAACGCAGGCATGGAAGGATCGGTTGTAGTGGAGAAAGTAAAATCACTGCCTCAGGGTGAAGGTCTGGATGCTTTAAACGGAAAGTATGTAAATATGATAGACGCAGGGATCATTGATCCTGCCAAGGTCACCAGGAGCGCACTCCAGAACGCAGCTTCAATAGCAGCGCTGCTTCTTACAACCGAAGTTGTTGTGGCTGAAAAGCCTGAAAAGGATAAAGGTCCTATGATGCCTCCTGGAGGCGGTGGCTATCCGGGCGGAATGCCGATGTAAGGTTGTTTTAATAACCACAGGCAATATAAATAAAGTAATAAAGCTGGCTTTAAACACAAAGCCAGCTTTATTTATTGGCGGAAAAATAGCATTATATTCTTGATTGTGTAAAAAATCTTCTGAAAATTAATTTTCATATTGGATAATAGATAATAGTATTGTTATTTACAATCAAATACCACTTGAAGAAAATATTACCCTTACTTTTGTGATATAACTAATAAATTCAGCGTTAATAATGGAAAAAATAAGAAAGTGAATTGACATTATTTAAAATGTTATGTAAAATTACTAACTCTAAATATAAAATATAAAAACTATTAATAATTATCCAACAAAATTCAAGAAAAGAGAAAATTTTTCTAAA
>CAZLOE010000041.1:0-6219 GCA_964561115.1 uncultured Actinomycetota bacterium | reverse complement strand
TTTTCCACGGTGGAGCACGGAGAGAAGATGCTCAGCCTTCAGGACGTATTTGACCACGGGGAGCTCGGCGATTTTCTTGCCAGGGTATACAGAGACCTGGGAAAAAGCGACGGGGAAGTAGAATTTGTCTGCGAGCTTAAAATAGACGGCTCGGCAGTATCACTAATATATGAAAACGGCAGGTTTGTAAGGGGTGCGACCAGGGGAGACGGGATTATAGGCGAGGATATAACCTCAAACCTTAAGACTATAAAAGCCATCCCTTTAAAACTTTTTAAAAAAGAGGGGGCAAAGATCCCTGCAAGGCTTGAAGTGAGGGGAGAAGTATACCTGGCAAAGGATGAATTTAAAAGAATAAATACCGCCAGGGAAGAAGAGGGACTTGCCACTTTTGCAAATCCCAGAAATGCTGCTGCAGGTTCGCTCAGGCAGATCGATCCCAGAAAGACAGCTGAAAGAAAACTAAATATTTTTATTTACGGAGCAGTAATTCCCGGTGAGCTTGATATATCAACCCATTACCAGATGTTGAAATACCTGTCTGATGCCGGTTTTAAGACCAATCCCAATATAGGGAAGGCAGGAAATTTTGACCAGGTAAAAAAATACATCGAAAGCTGGGAAACAAGGAGGAAAGACCTGCCTTATGAGACAGACGGCATCGTGATAAAGGTAAATGATTTTTCATACCAGCAAAAACTGGGCCAGACCTCCAGAAATCCCAGGTGGGCGATTGCTTACAAGTTCCCTCCCGAGGAAGAAGTTACAAAGATATTAGATATAAAGGTAAATGTTGGAAGGACCGGCGCGCTTACTCCGGTGGCAGTCTTTAAGCCGGTGACAGTCGCTGGATCCACTATCTCCCATGCTACCCTCCATAATGAAGACGAGATAAGAAGAAAGGATGTGAAGATCGGAGACTGGGTGGTGGTGCACAAGGCGGGAGATGTGATACCGGAGATTGTAAAGGTCATAAAGGAAAGAAGAGACTCAAGCCAGAGGGAGTTTAAGATGCCTTCGAAATGCCCGGTATGCGGTTCAGATGTGGTAAAACCCGAAGGGGAAGTGGCGCTGAGGTGCACTTCGATGGCCTGCCCCGCACAGCAGTATGAAAGGATCATCCACTTTGCATCTAAAGGTGCAATGGACATAGAGGGGCTTGGCCCGGCTGTGGTGGAAAAGCTGCTGGCTGGGAAGCTAATAGGGGACGCGGCGGATATTTATCACCTTAAATATGAAGATATTTTTTCTCTGGAAAACTTTAAGGAAAAGTCTACCAAAAACCTGACCAGCGCAATAGAGGAAAGCAAGAAAAAGCCGCTTTCAAGAGTTCTTTTTGCCATGGGGATCAGATATGTAGGTTCGCATACGGCTGATGTCCTAACGAAAGTGTTTCCGGACCTTGACAGCCTGATGGGCGCAGGTTACAGCGAAATTGAAAAAATAAAGGAAATAGGGCCCAAGATAGCCCAGAGCATAGTGACCTTTTTCAAGCAGAAACAGAACCGTAATATAATAGACAAGCTGAAGAAGGCAGGGGTAAATTTAAGCTCGAAGCAAAAAAGGATAGAAGAAAAAAAAGCTTTTTCCGGAAAGACTTTTGTCCTTACCGGAAAGCTGGAGGGATTTTCCAGGAGTGAGGCCGGCCGGATCATAGAAGGTTTCGGTGGCAGGGTGACCTCAAGCGTAAGCGGGGAAACAGATATGGTCCTTGCAGGCGGGAGCGCGGGCAGCAAGCTGGACGATGCCAAAAAGCTGGGCATTAAAATAGTATCGGAAGAAGAATTTAAAAAAATGATTGAGGAATAGCAAATAGAAGGTTTTATATATGCGGTTTAATGTACGGAAAGACACAGATGGATCTAGCGAGGAAAGCAGGGTCTTAAATGTAAAGTGGAATGCCTTTGACGCCCTGATCTCACTTGCATTTCTGACGGCCGTGCTGGTAGCGGTTTATTTCGGCTCTATAAAATTGGTTGAAGTATTCGGCGACAGGGAGTTTTTTAATTCTTCCAATATAAGCAACATAAGCTTTTCTGTTCTTTACGGGATTCAGATAGTCCTTATGCTGGGCGTGGTGTGGTATTTTGCCATACACCGCAGAAAGTCGCAGCTGAGGGACCTGGGCCTGAGATATTACAGTATCGGAAAGACCATATGGTATTCCTTCCTTGCCCTGCTGGCAATATTTCTGGTAAGTTTTCTGTACGTGTTTTTAATGAACTCGCTTTTTTCCATAGAAGCCCCTTCCAGCAAGATAGAGGTACTGGTCAGAAATAGGAGCCTGTCAAGTAATATCCTGCTGGTAGTGGTGACATTGATCGCCCCTTTCAGCGAGGAGGTCTTTTTCAGGGGTTTTCTGTATTCAGCTTTTAAGAAAAACTGGGGGGTCAATGCTGCGCTCTTTCTGTCTTCCTTACTGTTTGCCGCAGTGCATCTGGAACTATACAGTTTCATACCACTTATGATCATCGGCTGGATCCTGGCCTATATGTTTGAAAAGACAAAGTCGCTTGTACCGGCGATCTTCCTTCACGGTGTATATAATCTGATTTTAATACTGATCCTGCTGGGAGAGCTGGAGATCATAAAGTTATATTAAAGGGGTAAAATCTTTGCTAAAATGTTATTTTAAATCTGGGTTTAAGTTACTGTATTTTAAAGGAGAGACTCGTGGAGAAGATTTCCAAAGATGATGTAAGGTATGTTGCAAAGCTTGCAGAGCTTGAGTTCAGCGATAAAGACATAGAAAAATTTACTTCACAGCTTAGCAGGATACTTGACCATATAGCAAACATAAGCAGTGCAGATACCGAAGGAGTTCCGCCCACATCACACGTGCTGGATATAAAGAATGTCTTCAGGGAAGACGTGGTAAAGGAATCAATTTCGCAGGAGTCTGCACTGGAAAATGCACCTGATAGGGAAAGCGACGGCTTTAAAGTCCCGAAAATAGATTAGCGAAAATATATTAGCGGGGAGATGTTTTGGAGATCAATTATCTTACTGCACACCAGTTAAAAGACAGACTTAAAAAAAAGGAGATATCCAGCACCGAGGTAACGGAAAGCGTTTATTCCAGAATTGAGGCGGTGGAAGAGAAACTCAATTCTTATATCAGGCTGGAAAAGAAAAGCGCCCTTAAAAAAGCGGCAGAAGTCGATAAATATATAGGCAGCGGCGGTGAGATCTCTGATTTTACCGGCATACCCCTGGCTGTAAAAGACAATATATGCACAAAGGGCGTCACCACTACCTGCGCGTCAAAGATACTGGAAAACTATATACCGGTATATAATGCCACTGTAATTGAGAAGCTTGAAAAACAGGATTATGTTCTTGTAGGAAAAGCAAATATGGATGAGTTTGCAATGGGCTCCTCTAACGAGAACTCCCATTTCGGGCCGGTCAAAAACCCCTGGGATACCGGCAGGGTGCCCGGAGGGTCAAGCGGTGGTCCTGCGGCCTGCGTTGCGGCAGGAGAAGCCATTTGCTCGATCGGGTCAGATACAGGCGGTTCAATAAGGCAGCCGGCATCCCTGTGCGGGGTTGTGGGTTTTAAGCCTACATACGGGATGGTTTCAAGGTACGGCCTGGTGGCATTTGCATCTTCACTGGACCAGATAGGCCCGCTTACCAGGGATGTAGAAGACTGCGCGGCGCTGTTGAATGTGATCTGCGGTCATGATAAAAATGATTCCACCTCGATCAGCGGAGAGGTACCGGATTACAAGAAGTATCTGGAGCAGGATATAAAAAATCTAAAAGTGGGTGTACCCCGGGAGCTTATGGTTGAGGGGATCGACCGGGAAGTAAAGGAGGCAGTTGAGGCGGCCCTTAAGATGATAGAGGAGATGGGCGGCAGTGTTGAAGAGACCTCCCTGCCCAGCCTGGAGCACGCACTCAGCGTCTACTACATCATCGCCCCTTCCGAAGCAAGCTCAAACCTTTCAAGATTTGACGGGGTAAGATATGGATACAGGAACATGGAACAAAAGACGCTGCGGAAGATGTACAGGAGGAGCAGGGCGGAAGGATTCGGAAACGAGGTAAAGAGAAGGATAATGATAGGGACTTACTGCCTGTCGGCAGGATATTATGACGCTTATTATGAAAAGGCCCAGAGAGTAAGGACCCTTATAATAAACGATTTTAAAAAAGCTTTTAAAAAGTATGATGTCCTTATCTCTCCCACATCACCCACCACTGCCTTTAAAATCGGGGAGAGGACAGAAGACCCCCTGACTATGTATCTATCAGATATCTGCACCATACCGGTAAATCTGGCGGGGCTGCCGGCGGTCTCAATCCCTGCCGGGCTGTCCGGAGATGGGCTTCCCATAGGAGTGCAGATAATAGGCAACATACTGCGCGAGGACAACGTGCTCAGGGCAGCTCGCAGGCTGGAGGAGGCAATAGGTTTTGCTGGAAGGCCGGAGCTTTAGGGAAGGATTTTTTTAAATTATTAACTTTTATATTTTGGCTTGAGAGATGAAAGAAAAATATGAATCTGTAATAGGCCTGGAGACGCATGTCGAGCTTTACACCAAGACCAAGATGTTTTGCGGATGCAGTCTTTCATTCGGCCAGGAAAAAAACACCTATACCTGTCCGGTATGCCTGGGCCACCCGGGTTCACTTCCGGTCATCAACGAAAAAGCGGTGGAGTATGCCATAAAGATAGCCCTGGCGCTGAACTGCGAGATCCAGAAATATACTATTTTCCACAGGAAGAATTACTTTTACCCTGATATGCCAAAAAATTACCAGATCTCGCAGTACGATTTGCCCCTGGGAACAGGGGGCTATATGGAAGTTGATATGGGGGATTATGTCAGGCGTGTTCGAATAACCAGGGTTCATATGGAGGAGGATACCGGAAAGCTGGTCCATACCGGAACGACCGGGAGGATAAGTGAATCCGAGGCCAGTATAGTTGACTTTAACCGGGCCGGGACTCCACTCGTAGAGATCGTGACCGAGCCCGATATAAGGTCGCCGGAGGAAGCAAAGGAATATATGATGGCACTCAGGAATTTGATCCTATACCTTGATGTAAGCGACTGCAGCATGGAGGAGGGCAGCTTGAGGTGTGATGGCAATGTTTCGGTAAGAAAATCGGGGGAGGAAAAGATAGGCACCAAAACCGAGATAAAAAATCTAAACTCCTTTAAGTTCCTGCAAAAGGGCCTTGAGTATGAGGTCAAAAGGCAGGCCAAAATCCTGGAGGACGGCGGGAAGGTCATCCAGCAGACAAGGCATTATGACAGCCAGACGGAGACCACAAAGCCACTCCGTTCAAAGGAAGAAGCTCATGATTACAGGTATTTTCCGGAGCCGGACCTTGTCCCTATGTATATGGAAGACAAGATAGTAAAAGAAATCAAAAAAACAATTCCGGAGCTGCCTTCGGCAAAGATAAAGAGGTTTGAAAGACAGTATGGTCTGCCCGCATACGACAGCGGCTTCCTGGCCGGCAGCAGGGAGATGGCGGATTATTTTGAAAAGTGCTGTAAGTGCTATGACAATCCCAAAAATATTGCCAACTGGCTGATGGGGGATTTCAGCGCCCTCTTAAATAAGGAAAAGATGACCATAGGCGAAAACAAAGTCACTCCCGAAAGCCTCTGCAGCATGCTTAATGCAATCGACGGGGGCAAGATAAGCTCAAAGATAGCCAAGTCTGTATTTGAGGAAATGTTTGCCACAGGAAAGGATCCTAGCAGTATTATCAAAGACAGGGGGATGGAGCAGATAAGCGATGAGGGACTTCTGGAGTCCATTATTGATGAAGTCATAAAGGACAATCCCAGCCCGGCGGATCAGTTCAGGCAGGGTAATAAAAAGTCCATAAGTTTTTTGATCGGAAAGGTGATGGCCAGGACCAAAGGCAAGGCAAACCCCAGGATGGTAAACGAGATCATAACCAGGAAACTAAAGTTGATTAATTAATATAAATCAATATAATCAGTATAATCCTAAATTTGAAAGCTGGCAGCTTTTTTAATATAAGATAATTTGTTTTTTCGTATAAGGAGGATAAAAAATGATAAAGAAGATAGGTGTTTTGACCGGCGGGGGAGATTCTCCGGCAATCAATGCTGCCTTTAAGGCAATTTATGCCAAGGCATCAGATTATGGGTATAAAGTGATTGGTATTTTAGACGGATGGGAAGGCCTGATAAAAGGAAAGTTTGTGGAAATGGACAGGGAGATGGT
>CAZLOE010000040.1:0-7044 GCA_964561115.1 uncultured Actinomycetota bacterium | reverse complement strand
GGGTGATGAAGATTCTGATAATGATTTTTTAGACGATTACAATGGTAACATGATTGTATTTTGCAGTAGCTTTTTTATTTTCAATAATAGTAATTCATTAAAAATTAAAGAAAAGAATTCTAATAACATTAAGACCAAAAAAATAGAAAAATCATATAATAAAAAGTATTTATTCGATATTATTGAAATAAACGATACTGATCAGCTTCTGGATATAAACGCTATAACCAAGAAAAATAAAATAACTAAAATTTTAGATGTAGATGACATTATAAACGAAGGTAATTATATTGAAATCGGCCAATTAGATCTAAATACTGATAATCCTTTTATTTCTGCGTTTATATTTGTTTGGGGTAAAATGAAAGACTTCTCATATTATTATAATTCATAAGTCAATAAGTCTCTTTATTAACCATTTTTTTAAATCAATCTTCCTTAAAATGATTTATCTTAATACTATTAGTCAGATATTAATAACTATCACCATCTATCATCTTTTAGATACCGCTAATATAACCTGAGACCATATACCCTATCTCCGATGTGCTGTAACCCATCTTACCTGCACTTAAGCTCTCTATTTTGGTACAAGTATATGCAACTGCCTCTTCAATAGATTTTGCTGCTTCTATTTCCCCAAGATGCTTTAACATCATTCTTCCCGCCTCTATTGCAGCCAGCGGATTTATTACATTCTTCCCGGTGTATTTTGGCGCAGATCCTCCTATGGGTTCAAACATAGAGGTTCCTCCGGGGTTAATATTTCCTCCGGCAGCTATTCCCATACCACCCTGGATCATCGCACCCAGATCGGTAATAATATCTCCAAACAGATTGGATGTAACTATAACATCATACCACTCCGGATTTTTCACCATCCACATGCATGCAGCATCAATATGATTGTAATCAGTTTTAACATCGGAAAATTTACCTGCCATCTCTGTAAATGCCCTATACCACAGATCTCCCACGTAGGTAAGGACATTTGTCTTATGGACCAGTGTCAGTTTCCCGGGTTTTCCTTCTTCCTTCCTGGCTCTGGCAAGGTTGAAAGCATACTTAAGGCATCTATCGACTTTATATCTTTCATAGATCATCATCTGAGTTGCAATCTCATCTGGTGTTCCTTTTTTTTCTATGCCGCCCTTACCTGTATATATTCCTCCTGTGTTCTCCCTGACCACAATAAAATCTATATCTTCCGGACCCTTGTTTTTAAGGGGGCAATCAATATCCGGATAAAGTTTTACCGGCCTCAGATTTATATACTGATCCAGAGAAAATCTTAATTTTAATAAAATCCCTACTTCTAAAACTCCCGGCGGTACATCGGGGTGTCCGATGGCACCAAGATATATTGCCTTGAATTTTTTAAGTTCTTCAATAGCAGAATCCAGGAGTGTTTCTTTGGTCCTTAAATACCGCTCACCGCCAAAATCATAATCAGTAAATTCAAAACCTATATTATATTTATTCCCTGCTGCTTCAAGGACTTTTTTACCTTGCTTTATTACTTCCGGTCCAGTTCCGTCTCCCGGTATAACTGCAATCTTATAAAGTTTTGATCCAGCCATCATTTAACCTCCACAAAATTATAATTAAAAGTAAGAAATAATTACTATTTTTATATTATATAAATATTTCCGTATTTGTCTTTAAAAAAATAATTAATGGCCTTCGGTCAATGCTTTTACAAGTATCGCCGCGTAGCAGAATGCAATCGGAGGGAAACTTATTATAGTGAATACCAGACCTTTAGAAAAGCGCCTGTTTTCTCTTGATTCTATAACATTATAAATAAGACTGATTAAAAACAAAACACCAGAAGCAGCAAGAAACAGTCCAAAAAATCCTATAACTGTGTAGCTCTGCCAGCCTATGCCTGTTTCAATACCTAAAAAAATTCCAAGTGCCCAGCATATCAGTGCAAGATAGCCAATTATCAGAACCACCAGTCCCAGATTACTGTTTCCCTTTGCTTTGTCCATGCTTACCCCTTAAAAATCAATTTGCAGTCTTTTTACTGAAATACAGGGTACTGCTTGAAAAAAGAAGCAGCACCAGAAATATATAAAACGGAAACCAGGTCAGGGTTATAAAATCAAATTCACTTACATAATACTGTATAAGAAATACCGCAGTCATTACGATTATCGATGCTATAAGAGTGACCAGACTTGCCTTGGTCATATCCTGATACTGTTTTTCATCATACCACTCGCCTATCCTCTCCCTGAGCTTTATGATAAACCAGTAAAAAACTATCAGAACATACGGGATTACAGCTATCAGGCTTGTTATGATGATCCCTGCTTTTGCAGCCCATAAGGGCAGCGGGTATAATGTTGAATACATAAAAGAAAAGACTGAAACCAGAACCAGACCGGAGGCTCCGCTCAAAATACCGATATACTGGGCATTGATGAATATTGAATCATCCTTTAAGACTATTTCTTCTTTTTCCTTCCCAACAGACTTTCCGGTTGATACAAGTAATACGATCATGAGAACATAGAAAATAAAATGAAGAGCCTGGCTTAAAAACAAGATGTAAAACTCACCGGGCAGGCCAAAAACATATTCTTTTGAAATATCACTTAAAAGTGCAGAATCTCCAAACAGCATCATAAGAGAAGTAATACCGGTAAAAAATAAAAATGCGCGTAGAAAATTATCCCTCTTAAAAAAATTTAACTGCAGTATCAATGTGAGTAGGGCTGAAAGATGAAATAGGGTAAATATAATATATACCGATGCCACCGGGATTGAAAACTTATCCATAAAGCTTTCAACATCTCCCATTTCAATAATCATATTCCTGAGCATTATAAAGAATGTATTGGTAAAAATAAGTCCTGCTATTGATATTACACACAATACCAAAGTAGTATTGTTGCTTATTTTTAGTAGCCTTTTCATCTCTTTTACTCCTTTACCTAATCTTTCTCCAGGTAAAAAACTTCCTCCAAAGATTTGTTAAAATATCTTGCGATCTTTAGTGCCAGTGTAACCGAGGGATTGAATTTTCCCTTCTCTATGGAATGTATTGTAAGCCTGGTCACACCCACAGCATTTGCCAGTTCCTGCTGTGACATCTCATTATTTTCAAACCGGCACCGCCTTAAATCGTTTTTTAGTTTTAAATCTTTGCTTTCCAACTTTTTATATATATTATAATTAACAAACTGTATATAATAATAATCACAATATATATAATAATATACACTATGTCAAGAAAATTTATGGATTTTTTACAATTTTTACTATTTTATACACAAGTAAGCTAAATCTTTATTATATACCTTTGAGTTTTGACGTAGTAAAATAAATATAATATTAATTCCGTAGAAAGGAAGACCATGAAAAAATCACTGGGAGCCAAGACTATCATCTACCCTACTCCAGTCCTCATCATTGGGACCTACGACAGCCAGGAAAGGCCGAACCTGGCAGCTGTAGCCTGGGGAGGAATTTGCTGTTCCACTCCTCCATGCGTTGCTGTTTCTCTAAGAAAGTCAAGGCATTCCCACAGTAACATAATGCAGAGAAAAGCTTTTACTGTAAATATACTTTCCGAAGATATGGTAAAAAAAGCCGATTATTACGGTATCGTATCCGGTAAGGACGAAGATAAATTTGCAAAAACAGGTATCACCCCGGTAAAAAGCGAACTTGTCGATGCACCTTACGGTAGAGAGTTCCCTTTTGTTTTGGAATGCAGATTATATAAGTCAATAGAACTCGGTGCACATACTCAATTCATAGGGGAAATCCTGGATGTAAAAGCGGAAGAATCAATACTTGATCCAGATGGGCAGCTGAATATTGAAAAATTAAAACCATTTTTTTATGACCCGGCAACGGTTAACTACTTCGGTACCGGTAAAAAACTGGGTAAAGCATTTTCTATTGGGAAAGAGGTCTTTAAGTTTTAAAAAATATTTTGTAACTTTAATACCTGAATATCGTTTATAAAATAGAAGAAAGGTTTAAAGACAGGTTACAGAATACTTTATATCAATCCTATAATCTGTCAGAATAGCATGAAATTTAAATAGAGATATTAATTATTAGAAGAAAAGAGAACATTTACAATGAAAATTTTACTCATCTATCCGGAATACGAAGAAACTTTTTGGAGTTTTAAAAGAGTATTGAAATTAATAGGCAAGAAAGCTTTGATCCCCCCTCTCGGGCTTTTAACTGTCGGAGCTATGCTTCCCAGTGACTGGGAAAAAAGAGTAGTCGATATGAATACCAGCATATTAAAAGACGAAAATATCAGATGGGCTGACTATGTCTTTATAAGCGCAATGCTTATACAAAAAGATTCAGTAAGAAGAGTTGTAAACAAGGTAAAAAAATTCAAAAAACCAATAGTGGCAGGAGGCCCTCTATTTACCACAGGATGGAAAGATTTTACAGATATAGACCATCTTGTTTTAGGAGAAGTAGAGGAAACTTTTTCAACAATAGTCGAAGACCTAAAAAATGGGACTCTCAAAAAGATGTACACCTGCAACAAGTTCCCTGATATAAAAGAGACTGCAATTCCTGATTGGAATTCGATAAATATTAAAAATTATAATTCAATGTGTGTCCAATTCTCCCGGGGCTGCCCTTTTAACTGTGAATTCTGCGACGTAGTCCAGTTAAACGGAAGGATCCCGAGACAGAAAAGCAAAAAACAAATAATAGCCGAACTTGATGCCTTATATAAAATAGGGTGGCGAGCAGGTGTATTTTTTGTAGATGATAATTTTATAGGCAACAAAGCTAAACTTAAAAAAGAATACCTGCCTGCTATCATAGAATGGCAAAAGACCAGAAATTATCCCTTTACTTTTAATACCCAGGTTTCTATTAACCTGGCAGATGATAAAGATTTAATGGAATTGATGGTGGAAGCCGGTTTTACTTTCGTATTCGTAGGCATTGAGACACCTGATACAGATAGTCTTGAAGAATGCGGAAAGCATCAGAATATAAACAGAAATCTTATAGATTCGGTCAAGAAAATTCAAAATATCGGCATGGAAGTACAGGGCGGTTTTATTGTCGGCTTTGACAATGATAAATTATCGATTTTCCAGCGCCAGATCGAGTTCATCCAGAAAAGCGGGATTGTCACTGCAATGGTCGGCTTGCTTATGGCATTACCAAAGACCAGGCTGTATAAAAGATTAGAGGAAACAAAAAGGATCATAAAAATGGCAGCAACAGGCAATAACACAAAAATAACCAGTTTAAATTTTATTCCGAAGATGGATAAAAATACACTAATAAACGGTTATAAAAAGGTCATATCGACAATTTATTCTCCAAAGGCATATTATGAAAGGATCAAGACTTTCTTAAGAGAATATAAACCCAAGAAAAAGAAAGCGCAGAGACTTAATATATACTATCTGAGGGCATTTTTCAGTTCTATCTGGTATCTCGGAATCAAACAGCGCGGGAGACTTTATTACTGGAAATTGATTTTATGGAGCTTGCTTAAGCGGCCCGGCCTTTTCCCCTATGCAATTGGCTTCTCTTTGACCGGACTTCATCTTAGAGCGTTAGCACAAGCATGCTGATAATAAAATTTCTCATATTCTCATAATATTATTAAACATTATAGTCTCTTAAGGACTTTGCGCACTTTTCAGGCAATACAGTATTGATATTAATTCCGGACCCTATTTCAAATCCTGCCCTTGTGCTTAGTCTTGGAAATATCTCAAGGTGCCAGTGGTAATGCCTATTTCCTTTCTGACCGACAGGAGCACTGTCTATTACATAATTATAATCAGGATCGTCCAGCACATAATAAAGTTTTTTAAGTATAGTCCCTAAAATTGATGCAAGATATTTAGTATTGCCTTCTGAAATTTCTGAAAAGCAAGCCTGGTGTTCCTTAGGAAAAATCTGGACACTGTAAGGAGACAGTGAGGCATAAGGTGCAAAAGCAATAAAATCTTTGTTATCGCATATGATTCTTTCCCCTGCCTTTATCTCATATTCCATAATATCGCAGTATACGCATCTTCCAGAATTATTGAAATATCTTTCAGACTCATATAATTTATTCCTGACAAAACCGGGAACAAAAGGTATTGCTGCAAGCTGTGAATGCGGGTGATTTAATGAAGTGCCTGCCCTGCCGCCGTGGTTTTTGAATATGACTATAAGTTGACAATTCCCCTTACAGCTTAATGTTATAAATCTTTTTCTATATGCCTTAATTACATTTTCTATTTGGGAAAGCTTCATATTACAGAGATCCTCATTATGCTTTGGTGATTCAATAATAACTTCATGGCTCCCTACCCCGTCAATACTGAGATAGGGACCCTCTATGTGCCGGCCAATACTGCGCCCGTAATCTTTTTTTGGCTTTAGTGCCGGATATTTATTGGGCACCACCCTCACCGACCAATTCCTCTCACTTTTGATGCTCAAAATCTCTTTTGGAGTCATATCCTCATTTCCTTTACAGAAGGGGCATTTTTTTTCATACTCATTACTAAACTTTTTTTCCTTTGTTTTCTTGAAATCACTTGGCCTCCTGGATCTTTCTGTGGCAAAAATAGTCCAGTCTTTCGATGACAGATCCTGCCTTATTTCGGACATAGATAAATACCTCCCTTACTGTTCATATATAATTATTTTTATGATATTTTATAAATAAGTATTAATATAGCAATTTATTAGCATAAAAAAAAATGGAAAAAGAAAAGTTCGAGGAAATAATATTAAAAACTTTAGAAAATCTCCCGGACAAATTTAAGTGCAAGATAGAAAACCTGAGTATTGTAGTTGAAGAAGACAGCATAAGCCCTTTTATCAAAGATAAGGAAAGATCCCATACGCATTACACGCTTGGTCTATTTCAGGGAGTTCCCGCCACCTATAAGAGAGGCAGTAGAAATATATTACCCGATAAGATAACCATTTTTAAAAAATCACTGGAAAAAGTAAGCCGTGATGATAAAGAACTTGAAAAGAACATTAGGAGAGTAGTCCTGCATGAATTAGGACATTACTTCGGACTTG
>CAZLOE010000039.1:0-7344 GCA_964561115.1 uncultured Actinomycetota bacterium | reverse complement strand
AGAAAATTCTTGATAAATCAGTGTAACTTAGTGTTAAATATAAACCATAGCTTTAACAATAAGATATAAAGATCTTTAATATTTTTAAAGGGGGAATCTTTATGGACGTTATTATAAGGGACAGTTATGAGGAGATGAGCAAGTACGCTGCAGAGATCATTGCAGAATGCATAAAATCAAAACCTGATTGTGTTCTCGGTCTTGCTACCGGATCCACGCCTATAATGACATACAAAGAGCTTATAAAAATGCACCAGCAGGGGCTTGATTTTTCAAAAGTCATCACATTTAATCTTGATGAGTATTTAGGTATTGGTATCGATCTTGTAAAGCCATATGAACTGGACCAGAGTTATGCAAGATTCATGCATGAAGAACTTTTTAAACATATAAATATCAAGAAGGAAAACACTCATGTGCCCGACGGGCTTTCAAAAGATCCAGCCAAGTTTTGTCAGTGGTATGAAGATGAGATAAAAAAAGCCGGTGGGATAGATATACAGCTTCTCGGGATAGGTGGAGACGGCCACTGGGCATTCAATGAGCCCGGGTCATCTTTGGCCTCAAGAACAAGAGTCGAGCCGCTTACCAAACAGACTATGTATGACAATTATGAAAGTTTTTACAAGAAAGCAAAAATAAAAAAAGAAGAGATGCCTCATTTTGCTATCACGATGGGGATCGGAACTATTCTTGAATCAAAGCATGCTCTTATGATAGCTAATGGAAAGAAAAAAGCATCAGTTGTTGCAAAAGCTCTTGAAGGACCTATAACATCTCAAATCACCGCGTCAGCGATACAGCTTCACAGCGGAAAGGTCACTGTGGTGCTTGACCGCGATGCTGCCTCGGAATTAAAAAATATAGAACATTACAGGCATGTAGAAAAACTTAAAGAAGAATTACAGTTTTAAATCCGTCAGGAAAGCCTAAAAGATTTCCTCCTTTTCCTGCTTGGTATAAAACAGCTTAAGATATTCTCCTTCGCCAATTTCCGAAGTGCTTTTTAGAAGATAGGATTCTGCTTCTTTCCTGTTAGCTACTGCTTTTTCTTCTATAACACGCAATTTCTCAGGTATTTTTCTTTCCAAGATCATCTTTTTTATTTTTTCGAAAATCTTCCGGCTCCCGTAAAGTAATTTCCCTTCATGCATAATTTTAGAGGCGATCATAAATTTAAAAGTGTTAAATTTCAGCTGGGTCTTTACTCTGCTCATATCTTTTACAATATAATCGATCTCCTCCCTGTAAGAGGGATTCTTTAAAAGATAGTATTTTTCCTGATATATTGAACGGTCAAGCTCTTTTATGGATTCTTCCGGGAGATTCTCCGTGACTGCTATAATATCAAGATCAGAACCCTTGACAAGTCTTCCTGTTGATTTTTCAGGCCTGGGTACCGAATGGGCCATTTCATAAATAATATCACCGGCAATTATAAAGCAGGCACACTCTGTTACAGTTTCCGGTTCTTTCTGACACTGTACTATTTTTTTGATTATGTCCCCGGCAAGTTTAAATTTCTGCCTGCTTATATTCTTTATTTCAGCATGGAGCGATTTTAATTCTGCCTCTATTTCTTGGCAGTCTTTTTCCAGCCCGACAACAGTATAGGTCAAAAATTCTCTCTTTATGGAAGGGGAAAGCCTGGCATATCCTTCGACTTGCTTGTCAAGCCTGAGAAATCTTCTTCCAAATTTTCTTAAAATGATTTCTTCTGATTTATTACAAATCCGCCACAGGGTCAGTTCATCTGATGAGATCCTATCACAGAGTTCCTTACCGGTTAAAGGACCCTGTTTATCTAAAAGCTCTAGGATTCTTTTTATCATAGAATAAAATCACAACAACTAAATAATATTGACTTTATATCTTCCAAGTTTGACTTAAAAATATGGGAACAGTCAAATTTATTATTTAACTTAATTTATCTTCCACGACCTGTGCTATTTCTTTGGCAAGCCTCTCGGTTTCACTCTCGGTAGGTCCTTCAAGCATGACCCTGCAGACAGGCTGGGTACCGGAATACCTTACAAGAACCCTGCCTTCATCACCGAGTTCCTTTTCGACTTTTGATATTACATGTTTAAGTTCCGGTATTTCTTCGAGCGGAGCTTTCCTTTTTACTTTTACATTTATGAGGACCTGAGGGAATGTTCTCATAATCTTTGCCAGCTTTGAAAGCGGCTTATTATCCTTTTTCAAAACGGATAAAAGCTGAAGTGCGGTCAGGATACCATCACCTGTGGTATGATGCTCTTTAAAAATAACATGACCTGAATCCTCACCGCCAATAATACTGCCGTTTTTTAACATTTCTTCAAGTACATATCTGTCACCGACTTTTGTTGTAATATTCCTGATATCCATCTCTTTAAATGCAACAGAAAGTCCAAGATTGCTCATAACGGTCGTCACCACAGTGTTGTTTTTTAACATTCCTTCCTCTTTTAATTTATTGGCGCATATTGCGATTATCTTGTCGCCGTTGACTATATTTCCTTTTTCATCTACAGCTATCAGCCGGTCCCCGTCGCCATCAAAAGCAAGCCCTATATCTGCTTTATTTTCCACTACTGATTTTGCCAGTTCCTCTGGATAAAGTGCCCCGCAGTCAAGGTTAATATTCTGCCCGTCAGGATTTACATTTAAAGCAATGACCTCTGCCCTCATCTCAGTGAACAATGTCGGGGCAACTTTATAGGTAGCGCCATTGGCGCAGTCAAGTACGATTTTTATATCTTCCAGGTCAAGACCTCTGGGAAACGAATGTTTGAGGAAAACTATGTATCTCCCGCTTGCATCTTCTTCCCTGTATGCACGGCCCAGATTTTCAGCATCTGTAAGAAGAGTCGGAAGTTTTTTTGAAAGTATCAAATTTTCAATACTCTGCTCTTCTTCGTCGGTAAGCTTATACCCTTTTTTTGAAAATATTTTGATCCCATTATCCTGAAAGGGATTATGTGAAGCAGAAATCACTATCCCTGCATCTGCATCCAGATTGGTCGTTAAAAAAGCAATACCCGGTGTGGGTACCGGGCCTACAAGTATTACATCTGATCCCATGGAACATATACCTGAGACCAGGGCACTTTCTATCATATAACCGGATAATCTGGTATCCTTGCCTATGACGATTCTTGAACGATGCCCTTCTTTTTTAAGTATATAAGCAGTAGCCTGTCCGACCTGCATGGCCATATCAGGAGTAATAGGGTATTCGTTTGCAACTCCTCTTATTCCGTCTGTACCGAATAATTTGCCCATTCTTTTACCTCCTTTGCACAAACTTTTGTGTCTGCCTCAGTTTGATTATTGTTTTTGGGGGATGATAACCCTTTGCTGTTGCATTGGGGTACATAAGAACATCTTTTCCGAGTAGGGTACCCGGAGTGGTAACACTGTTGCATCCTGTCTCTACCCCGTCCGCAAGTATTGCCCCAAACTTTCTCAAGCCTGTCTTGTATCTTTTTCCTTCTACAGTGATCACTATATTTGACTCAATTATCTTTAGATTTGCAAGTTTTGTTCCTGCACCAAGATTAACACTGCCGAGGATACTGTCCCCTATATATGCAAAATGACCTGCTTTACTTCCTCCAAGCATGGCGCTGGATTTTAGCTCAGTGGCATGTCCTACAACACAGCCGTCTCCGACCAATGTATCACCCCTCAGATAAGCACACTGGCGCAGTTCAGTATTATCACCGATAATAGCCGGGCCTTTTACCAATGCTCCTGGTTCTATGACTGTACCCTTTCCGATATATATCTCATCATCCATAAGAGCAGCACCGGCATACACTACACTTGCTCCCTCCAGGATCTTGCCTTCTTTTTTTATGACCAATTTCTTTTTTTCAATACTTATATCAAACCCTGATTCTATGACTTCACTGCCGTATAAGACTGCAGTTTTATTTATAAATGCTTCACCCTTCCTTATGCCAGAGACATTTGGTTTAATATTATCCCTTATATATTCCTTTATTTTTTTCAGGGCATCCCATACATATTCAACATCGCTAAAAAGTTCTTTAAACTGGGTCTGTGAAAGATCAAAAAAATCTTCCGGTCTAAGCATTTCTCCTCCTTGCAAAATTCCTAAAAGGGAAATACACTGCATTATACAAAGTTTACTTATGATTTTCAATTCTGTATTTGACAAACATTATAAGCCAATATACCATATGTGGAAATCATTATCGGTAAAAATTTTTGCAGTATGGATTTATTAATAAGAAAAGAAGAAAAAAAGGACCGCAAAGATATTTACGAAGTAAATAGACTGGCTTTCGGCCAGGAAAATGAGAGTAAACTTATTGATAAAATAAGAGCTGGCAATAACTTCGTTCCTGAACTCTCTCTTGTAGCAGAGACCGGCGGGAGAATTGTCGGGCATATCCTTTTTTCCAAGATAAAAATTATCGGAAGTTCTGTTTTTATGACACTGGCACTGGCTCCT
Organism: uncultured Actinomycetota bacterium; assembly: GCA_964561115.1. Classification (GTDB taxonomy): domain Bacteria; phylum Actinomycetota; class Humimicrobiia; order Humimicrobiales; family Humimicrobiaceae; genus CAZBSE01. Next base: position 2,879 of record CAZLOE010000039.1, on the reverse strand, counting down.
ATGGCTGTTACTCCTGCCTTCCAGAAACAGGGCATAGGATCTGAACTTATTAAAAAAGGAATGGCAAAAGCAAAAGAACTTGGCTTTGACTCCATAATCGTCCTGGGTCATAAAGACTATTATCCAAGATTCGGTTTTAAAAGAGCTTCAAAATGGAATATAAAGTCCCCATTTGAAGTTCCCGATGAAGCATTTATGGCATTTGAATTGACCGAAAAAGCATTGGAAGGCAAAGCCGGAACCGTTGAATATCCTGAAGAGTTTATGCAAGACGAATAAAAAATAATTGGTCTTATTTAGCCGACTTACTGAGTTTTACAGCAGTACCATATGCCAACAGCTCAGCAGCACTTCCTATAACGCTGGTGGTCATAAAACGAAAGTTAATTACTGCGTCAGCATCAAGCTTCTCAGCCTTTGCTATCATCCTGCTTGTAGCTATTTCACGGGCACGCCCCATCATCTCAGTATACTCAATAAGCTCCCCACCAAGAACCAGACGCACCAGTGCAGAAAGGTCCCTTCCGATCCAGATGGCAAAGATTGTATGTCCCTGCACTAGACCCAAAGTTTTAGTTACTTTTTGACCAGGGACTTCTGCTGAAGTTTGGATCAACATACTAGATCCGGTCTTGATATTTAGAAGTTCCTTTCTCGCATCACTGCCTTTCCCCTGTTCAGTAGCCACTGTAAGAAGGACTAGTAAAACGCCACCCAAAAAACAGTACACCGCAGTTTTTATCCACCAGGGTAAAATCGGTTCATGGTAGATATACCAGGGTATCCCGGCAAATATCGTGGTAAATAGCCCAAGTACGAAAGCTACTGACCCGATTAGCCTAAGTGCTCTTATAATAAATCGGAATGCTCTCATATCTGCTCCTACTTTAATACTTTCTAATTATTAAAATCTGATCCCAAATAGAACATACCATAATATTTTTATAATATCTATATAAACATACTACATACAATAATACTAAAATTCAAACCTGTGAGTATAAAAACTTCCATATTGCACTTGCAATAGTGCCAGTAAAAAAATAAATTACTTGACACGTTTATAAAAAGATATATAATATATCACGATATATCGTGATAGTACTTGATATATCAGATTAAAAGGAGGTAATTTAAATGTTTCATGATAGATTTTTTAAACGAGATAGATTCTTTAACGGTTTTCGATATGACAGTCCTTTCCAGAAAGGAGATCTAAAATATGTCATTCTGGATCTGTTAAAAGAAAAGCCAAGATACGGCTATGAGATCATACGCCATCTTGAAGAAAGTTCTCATGGTTTTTACAAACCCAGCGCCGGTACTGTGTATCCTACTCTTCAGATGCTTGAAGAAATGAGTTATGCGACTTCTAAAGAGAGAGACGGCAAAAAGGTATATAAGATAACAAAGCAGGGTATTGATTTCTTAAATGAGAGAAGCGACTTTGCAGACCAGGTAAAAGATCATATGAGACACCAGTGGGACCATGGTAATTATAGGATTATTGGTCATATAATCGGTGAAGTCGCAAAACTGAGAAGATTTTTGGTATTTAGGATAAGATATACAAGCCCTGAGAAAATAGAGAAAATAGGCAGTATCATAACAAAAGCACGGCAGGAAATAGAATCCATACTGGAAGAATAAGAAATACATATCTAATGAAAAAGACAATACCAAAAAATGAACAAAAGCTGCAGGTCATGTTTGATGACGAATCTAATGATTACTATATCATATGGAAATCCCCTGTGATAATAAGTTCGGGAAGAACTAAGTCTGAAGCACTCAAAGATTTTAAAAATGCAGTTCATTCATATATTGATTCATTGATAAATAAGAAATTAAAAGATATCTAAAATAAAGGAGGCATATTAGAAATGATAAGAAGATGGTGGATTAGAATAATACCGGGAACACTGATACTAATAGCTGTTGTTTTAGTCTTAGGCCTTTTCCTGGTAAAAGTGATGTGGGCCTGGGTGGTACCGGATCTCTTCCCCGAAGCTGTAAATCAGGGTCTGGTAGCCGATACTATTTCATGGTTTACTTCTTTTAAGATCGCAATAGCTCTGGCATTGTTCTCTGGTTTTATAGGCGGCACTTTTAGGGGGAAAAGGCACTGGCATACTAATCATTATTAAAATTTCTTTGATCATGGTTTAAAACTATTAAAGCCCTTTAAAGTACTCTATAGTAAACATAGGGTCTAATGAGTTATAGAATGCTACGATAAGATCTAGTTTCATTTCCAATTTATCGTAGCTTTCTACTATATCAAAAAAACTTTCCTCTCCCATAAATATATTTTCAGCAAATGAATTAAGGTCATTTTCCAGAGTAGACTCAGCATATTCATATAGAAATCCTATTTTATGCTCCTTCGAATCAAAAGTCTTGGAGGCTTTCCCTGCCTTTATTGCGCCTGCTCCACCGGTCGCTTCATCAAAATATACAAATCCGGCCGGATTGACCTGCCTCCATGCTGTTTCATCAAATCCATAATTATATTTTAATACACTCGAAAATTCGTGGTGGAATGTCTCTTCTATGTAAATATCCGTCCATCCCATACTCACTCCGTCATTAACCACATAAACAATGTCTGGAGGTGAATTTGTCCCACCATAGTTGACCCCATAAAAACTCATGGATTTTAAAACATATACGTTCTTAAGGTTATTTTTTAACAGCAGAGTGGGATATTTATCAAGAGCAGTTATCATTATACTCTTTGATCTTTCTACCTCACCTGCAGACAAGCTCTCAGCCTTTGCATCTATCCCGGAACCATACCAACTGCTGGGAAAAATATTCCCATCTGCGATAAAAATTATATTATTTTCATAGAATGTGTTTCTCCAGTCAAAAAGATC
>CAZLOE010000038.1:0-9031 GCA_964561115.1 uncultured Actinomycetota bacterium | reverse complement strand
GAACCTCTTGAAGAAGGAGATACGATTTATGCCCGAATTATAAATATATCACAAACTACACATGCAACTGAAGATAGGGTTGGTATCTGGGATCCTTTTGATGATCTTGTCACATATGTTGAAAGCATAATAAAACTTGCTGAAAATGACACGCAGTTTGTAATTGTTCCTGTATCTTATGAGATCGAAGTTCCACATCATGCTAATGATAAATGGTCGGAAGAAGTTGAAATAATAGCGTTTGCCCCATTTATTCTGACTGGAACAGGAGGTCATGGCAGTAATGCGTGGGTCGCAGGAAGGTTTATACATCAAGCTGTAATTGTTACCAGCGGTGAAATTAAAGCATTCGGACAGGCGGGTATTAAGGCGATCAGACTTATAAGATAGAAATAATATTAAAAATATTATATAATAATTTTTTAGAAAAACATTAAATATAAAATAGAAGTAATACTAAAATTATTCTATAATAATTGTGTAAGAAAAGATTGAGGAAGTGATATGAAATTAAGAATTGTATTGGTTATTATAGCCATAATAATTGCGGCAGGAGCAGTATTTGGAGTAATTACCTATATTAATAGCATAAAGGCATCATTTGAAGAAGGAGTTGAAACAATAGAGGTACTGGTTGCAGCTCAGAATATTCCAAAAGAAATTGCAGTTGAAGATCTGATCCCAGCCGGGATGATAGAAACAAAAGGTATACCCAGAGTGTATCTTGCTGAAGGAGTCTTAACATCTTTGGATGAATATGAGGGATATGTGGTAGCGGCTCCTATTAATGAAGGAGAACAGATAACTACCACCAAGTTTATAAGACCGGAAGAAATAGGATTGGCATTTATAGTACCCGACGGTATGATAGCTGTGTCTATACCTTTTAATGAGATTATTGGGGTTTCAAATCTTATCAATGTAGGAGATCGGGTCAATATTATTGCCACTTTCTTCCCTGAAGAGGGATTATCTTTTGAGAGCTTAGCGCCAGTTGAAGAAGAGCAGCCGGGAGAAGAGATTGTAAATACTGGTACCGAAGAAATTTTAGAGGGAGTAAAACAGGATACCACTAAGACTCTTCTATGGAATATAGAAGTTTTATATATCGGGACAAGAATTACAACTACCGATGAAACAGCAGGGACTGGAGGAATATTTGGAGGGCAGCAGGAGACCAGTGCCGGTTCTATAGAGATAAACACAGTGACTCTGGCTGTTACTCCGGAAGATTCGGAAAGACTTGTATTTTCGGAAGAAGTGGGAAGTGTATGGCTTGCTCTGGTTCCGACGGATGGAATTGAAGAAGAGGAAACAGATGGAGCTACTTTAGACAATATTTTTTTAGATTGATATGGAAGTAAGATATGAGTAAGACACCGGTAGCTATAATAGATAAAGAACTAAATAATATAGATAAAATAAGTTATCTATTGGAAAAGTTTTCCGATGTGGATATTATACGGACCAGTACAAGCCTGGATGATTTAAAGGTACTGATTGAAAAGAGAGTGCCCTGCCTGGTATGGATCGGTCCTTCGTATAAACTGGAAGATATTGAACAACTCTTAAAAACTTACTATAACAGCCTGGATATTACCAGAATAGTCTTATTGGTCAGAGAAATGTCAGCCGACCTGTTGAAAAAGGCTCTTCAATTGAACGTGTACGATGTTCTTAAAATCCCCTTTTCTTATAATGATATAAAAGAAACTATTAAAAGATCGGAAAGCAGTGTAGAAACAGGTATAGAAAATAAAGAGGCAGCTCCTAAAAGAATAACTATTTTTGGAACCAAGGGAGGAGTGGGCAAGTCTTTTCTTGCTGTTAATCTAGCAGTAGGCCTTATGGCAGTAGACAAAAAAAGGGTATCTATTATTGATACCAATTATCAATTTGGGGATATAGCTTTAATGCTTGATCTTCACCCGAAATATTCTATTTATGACATAATGCCAGTGCTTGAACAATTAGACCCTAAAGTACTTGAGAGTTTTTTGACTACTCACAGCTCTGGTATCAAAGTGCTTCCGGCGCCATTAGATATATCTAAGAGCACCGGTATAAATACAGACGCCACTATGAAGATTTTAGATAACCTATCAAGGATCAGTGATTACGTGATAATTGATACTTCGTCTTATTTTTCAGACGACATATTAAATATTTTTAGAGATACGGACTATTTATGCATTATAACCAGTAAAGATACCCCCAGTATAAAAAATTTAAAGATAGCTTTACAGTTATTGGATCAATTAAAGTTCCCCAGGGAAAATATATGGATAGTCCTTAACCGTGCCGACAGTAAAGTAGGGATTACTTTAGAAGAGATTGAAGAGACTATTCAGAGAAAGATAGATGTGGCTATTCCCAGCGACAGGATAGTACCAATAACGGTTAATAAAGGTATTCCTGTGATTTTGGATGTTCCCAGATCGCCAGTGACTAAAAGTATTAAAAAATTAATTAAAATCATAACCGAGGCCAAAAAAGTTAGATAAAAAATTTTAACCAAAAAGGACAGTGATTGCTTATGGATTTACAGGAAAGAATCAGGAGGATGCAGGGATTTAAAGATAACCTGGATATAAAATCCAATGAATCTTCAACTGCCCGGTCAGGACAGATAAATGAAATAAAGAAGGAAATACGCCAGGAACTAATCGACAATCTTTCTGATGTGATATATAGGAAAAATATTAGTGACAGTGAGTTAAGCCTTAGGGTCAGAGGAGAGGTTCAGAGAATAATAAACCAGAAAGCGTATCCCCTGACAGTTATAGAAAAAAGTAATATAATCGATGACCTTATCAATGATGTAACCGGTTACGGTCCTATAGAAGAATTTCTGGATGATGAAGAAGTAACTGAGATCATGGTAAACAACCCTCAAAAGATTTATATAGAGAAAGCCGGTAAAATACATCTTACCAACAAGACCTTTTTAGATGAGGCCCACCTATTGCAGATAATAAGCAAAATCGTAGGGAAGGTGGGTAGAAGGATAGATGAAGCTTCTCCCTATGTAGATGCAAGGCTCTCAGATGGTTCAAGGGTAAACGTGATCGTCCACCCCCTGGCTTTGAATGGTCCGGTGCTCACTATAAGAAAGTTTTCATCTGTACCCTTCACTATCGACGACCTGGTAAAAATGGGTACCTGTACCCAGAAAGTAGCTGATTTTCTGGAAATCTGTACTAAAGGAAGAATCAACATAATATGCTCGGGAGGAACTGGAACGGGAAAGACCACAACGCTTAATGTATTGTCTTCCTTTATTTCAAATGATGAAAGGATTATCACCATTGAAGATGCCGCCGAACTAAAACTTAATCAGGAGCATGTAATAAGACTGGAGTCAAGGCCACCCAATATAGAAGGAAAAGGAGAGGTGACTATTAGAGACCTTGTCAGAAATGCTCTTCGTATGAGACCTGACCGTATAATTATAGGCGAAGTCAGAGGCGGTGAAGCCTTAGATATGCTTCAGGCCATGAACACCGGTCATGATGGGAGCTTGAGTACTATCCATGCAAACTCATCACGTGATGTTCTGTCAAGATTAGAGACCATGGTATTAATGGCCGGAATGGAGATCCCGATGAAAGCAATAAGAGAGCAGGTTGCATCTGCTGTGGATCTTATTGTCCATATGAACAGATTGAAGGACGGGACCAGAAGATTTGCAAGGATTTCGGAAGTACAGGGAATGGAGCAGGATACAATTACTCTACAGGATTTATTTTTATTTGATTACTCTATGGGTATTGATAGTGAGGGCAGATTTAAGGGAATCATTAAATCAACCGGGCTGAGGCCCAGGTTTTTAGAAAGATTAAAGGATTTTGGCATTGTCTTACCAAATGAATTATTTGAAAAAGAGATTTAATCATTTATATAAGTCAAAGACTGCAGGTAGGGAATAATAATTCGAAAGCTTTTTGCCATAAATCCTTTGCAGTTTAGGATTTGAAAATGAAAATAAAATATTTAAAATTTATTACAATTCTACTGATAGTCTTTTCCATATGTTTTTTTTCTCCGGGGACTGCTTACGGCCAGGAATCACAGGAGATTTTTATAACAAAAGCTGATTTTAGTAATTATCCGAAAGTAGAAGTATATATTAACTTTAAGGAAGGTTCGGAATTAGAAGCTTTAAATCTGACACAGGAAGATTTTACTGTACTTGAAAACGGAGAGGAAGTAAGTGATTTTTCTATAAAGGGATTAAGTGAGATTATTGATCCGATAGGAGTAGTCTTGCTGCTGGATACCAGCGGAAGCATGGAGGGCCAGCCCATTGAAGATGCTGCCAGTTCCGCCTTGCTCTTTATGGATGAGATGAGAAGCATAGATGAATTTTCGGTAGTAAGCTTTGCAGATGATGTTACTGTACATTCGAGTTTTACCTCAGACCGTAAAAAACTCAGAGATTCGATTTTACAGATAGAAACTATGGGCGATACTTCCCTGTTTGACGGTGTTTACGCCGCTTCGGATCAGTTTAAAGATAGAGACGATATAAAATACAGGTATATTATTCTATTATCGGATGGAATGGATACTGCAAGCAGGTATACTTTGAAGGATGCCATTAATAAAGCATTGCAGGAGGAAGTAAGCATCTATTCAATTGCCCTTCTATCATCAGAATTTAATCCTGATAATATCAGGAATATCTCTGAGAGTACTGGAGGGGAAATGCTTGAGGCTGCAAGTTCCAGTGATTTGAAGGAGCTCTATAAGACTATTTCCAAAAAGATAATAAATCAGTATAGAATATCTTATACCAGCTTATGGCCGAATGCTGAAGATATAGAAATAAGTATAAGCGTAGGAAAAGATAAAATTGCCGGTTCAGCTGAGACCAGCTATGAGAATCCCTATTATTCCCCCGCTCCTGAAGAAGTCGTTATCGGGCCTGAAAGGCCCTTTTATTTGACTCTTTTTGATGAGTTGTGGATGAGGATAATTGTATATGTGACTATTTTTATATCTGTCGCTCTATTATTATGTGCTTTTATATTATTTGTACCAGCCAGAAGGAAGTCTTTAAAAGAAAGCGCTAAAATATATGGTTTTAAGGCAGAGGGGAAAGAGGCCGAAGAAGAATATGAATATGAAGAAAAGGGAAGAAGAGGCTTTTTTGGCTGGGTACTGGGCGTCATATCAAGAGCTGCTTCCAGAAGGGGCTATATTGAGTATTTTGATTTCAGACTTAAAAGAGCCGGTATGAGTATAAGAGCTTCTGAGTTTATAGCATTACATTTAATAGGAATAATAGTTTGCAGTATTGCAGCTTACTATTTTAGCAGAAATATCTTTCTTACTTCATTTGTTGCGATAATAGTGGTATTGGTACCTTTTTTGATTTTAAATATAAAGTCGTCTCAGAGGCTCACAAGATTTCATGAGCAGCTACCGGACGCGCTCCAATTGATAAGCGGCTCCCTTAAGGCAGGGTATAGTTTTAGCCAGGCCTTAAGAATGGTAGTTGACGAATCAAGGCCGCCTTTATCTGATGAATTTAAAAGAATTTTAAGTGAGATAAGAGTAGGTTTGCCGGAAAGGGAAGCTTTAGATCACGTGTCACAGAGAATCAGCAGTGAATATTTTCAATGGGTTGCCACGGCTATAAATGTACAGAGAGAAGTCGGCGGAAACCTTGCTGAAGTAATGGATACCGTAGCCGATACCATAAGGGAAAGGGACAGAGTATTAAACAGGATAAAGGCTCTTACTTCAGAAGGGAAACTGTCAGCGATTATCCTTATAATCCTTCCTATAGTTGTAGGAATGATGATGTTTTTTATAAACAGAGAATATATAAGTCTATTGGTTACTACTAAAGTAGGTATTATAATGCTGATCATAGCCGGATTGCTTTTGATTATAGGTATAATCTGGATTGTCAAAATTATTAATGTTAAATATTAATAGGTTTTATTTTGTTAAATGATTTTTCAGGAAACAGTAAACAGGTTGGTGAAATTTTAAGATGTCAATATATTTAGTCTTAGGTACTGTATTTGTGTCAGTATTTTTATTTGTATTAGCGATAGGTCTATTAACAGTTGTCAGAAAAAGCCCGCAAAGTACTGTTGTAAGCAGGCTATCTCATTATGGTACTCAGAAAGAAGCAGAAGCATTACCATCTTTTTCGAATCGAGTACTTACGCCTGTTTTTAAAAGAATAGCCGATATGGTAAAAAGAATCAGTCCCAGAGGAGTCGTGGAATCTACTAGTCACAAATTAGAGCTGGCTGGAATACTTGAGATTTTAGGGACCAATGTCTATTTTACAGTAAAATTTTTATTACCTATAGGATTTTTGATAATTTATATACTGTTACTAATCTTTTTTGATTTTTCCCTGATAATAAATCTATTATTATTTATCCCTATACCGCTGTCTTACTTTTTACCTGATATTTATCTCCGAAGTAAAATAATAAGCAGGCAGGATGAGATAAGAAGGTCACTGCCTAACGCGCTTGATATGCTTACCATTACTGTTGAAGCAGGTATGGGTTTTGATGCAGCTTTATCCAGAATAGCAAGTAATTTAAAAGGGCCTTTAGGTGAAGAGTTAAATAAAATGTTAAAGGAAATGAATGTAAGCATTCCCAGGAGGGAAGCTTTCCGAAATCTGGTCAACAGGACCGATGTACAGGATTTAGACTCCTTTGTATCAGCGGTAATACAGGCTGAGATTTTAGGAATATCTATAGGTAAGATACTAAGAACCCAGGCTTCTGAGTTGAGAAACAGGAGAAGCAATAGAGCTGAGGAAGCAGGAATAAAAGCTCCTTTAAAACTGGTGTTCCCTCTTATTATCTGTCTGCTTCCAGCACTTATCATTATTATTGTAGGCCCTGGCATTATAACGATATTAGATGCTTTGATAAACTTTGTGATGTAAATTTACCACTATGTTATTAGCTATAGATATAGGAAATACACAGACAGTTATAGGAATTTTTAAAAAAGAGAAAGTACTTACATCCTGGAGGATGGTCACCCCAAAATATGAGACCTCCGATGAGATTGCGGCTTCAATTTTTAGTTTTTTAAAAAATTCCGATTTTGACCCCAGTGATGTCGACAGAGTTGCGATTTCCTGCGTTGTCCCCAGAATAATCGATGAATTAATAAAGATGGGCCGAAAATATTTTAATCAGGATCCATTTATTATAAGCAGTAAAATAAAATCCGATCTTGTAATCAAATATGACTGCGCACTTGAAATAGGGGCAGACAGAATAGCAAATTCAGTGGCAGCTAAGGAGATCTATGGTTATCCGATAATAGTAGTTGATTTTGGAACAGCTACGACATTTGATATATTATCGACTAAGGGAGAATATATCGGCGGAGTGATAGCTCCCGGTATAGATATTTCATCAGAAGCGCTTTTCAATTATGCAGCCAAACTCTCAAAGGTTGATATAAGCTGGCCTGGAACAGTAGTGGGGAAAAACACTTATGACAGCGTACGTTCCGGGATACTGTATGGATTTTTAGGTCAGGTCGACTTTATCATAGACAAGATAATAGAAGAGCAAAAAAATAAAGATGAAAAGTTTAATCCAAAAGTAATAGCCACCGGAGGTCTTGCTTTTCTTATGGACGGAAAAAGCAAGTGGATTGAAGCCAATGATCCTGATCTGACTTTAAAAGGTTTAAGAATATTGATTGACAAAAACAGGTAGTATTTCATAGAAGTGTGAAAAAATTTGAATTGCCCAATCTTATAAATGAGTTAGACAAACTGGTCTCAAAATTTCTCAGAGATTATAGATCTTATAACCCATTAAATAAAATATTTAAGCCAGAACAGCTTCGAAATCTATCGCCGGACAATGATATCGGCAGTAGCGGAACTAATACCCGCTGCCATTTTAAAATAGGAGATGTAATTATAAGAAATCCCATAATCTCTGCGCCGCTGGCTGGTATCAGTGATAATACTTACAGGATATTTGCCAGGTTTTTTGGAGCAGCTCTTACTTTTACCGAGATGATCACCAGTTACGGTATCACTTACCAGCATAAAAAGAGTTTGTCTCTGGCCGATATAACCGATTATGAAAGACCGTGTGAGCTGCAGATATTCGGTTCCGATCCGGCGGTAGTAGCCGAAGCAGCAAGGCAGATTGAAAGTAAGGCAGACATTATAGATATCAATATGGGGTGTCCGGTGGCAAAAATATTGAAAGCAGGAAGCGGAGGATACCTAATGCAGGATGAAAATAAGATTGAAAGAATACTGGCAGGATTGTCATCGGTCTTAAAAAAACCTTTTACCGTAAAGACCCGGATCGGCTGGGATAGGAATAATATTAATATTTTAAAAATCGCAAAGATTGCCGAAAGCAGGGGAGCGGGCGCCATATCGATTCACGGAAGAACAGTAAAACAGAAATTTACCGGTGAAGTAGATTATAATCTTATCAAAAAAGTAAAAGACAATGTAAAAATCCCAGTCATTGTAAGTGGAGATATCAGTTCCCCCGGCAAGGCAAAGGAAGTATTTGAGTATACCGGCTGTGATGGGATAATGATCGGTAGAGCTGCAAAAGGCCGACCCTGGCTTTTTGCTGATATACTTCTATCCCTGCAGGGGTTTTGTAACGGATCAGGAGATACCGTATTTCAACCAGAAACTGAATGGAAAAAGGAATTTTCAAAGCTTTATTTAAAATTTCTGATTTATTTTAAAGGAGAATATAAGGCAGTAAGGGAATTCAGAAAGCAGCTCTGCTGGATCTTTAAAGGGATCAGGGGAATAAACAGAGCAAGGCGCAAGTTCTTTGAAATTGAAAAATATGAGGATGCTGAAAATTCCATTGATAATATATAATTATTTGATAATTGGTTACTTCATTGACTATAATGGCTTTACTGAAAGATGTTTACATTGGTTTGATTTCTTCAAAATCTTACCTGTAGTTGATAGAATATATAGGAACTTTATCGGGATGTAGCGCAGCTTGGTTAGCGCGCAGCGTTCGGGACGCTGAGG
>CAZLOE010000037.1:0-9283 GCA_964561115.1 uncultured Actinomycetota bacterium | reverse complement strand
GTATTTTAAACACAGAATTTTTAAAATATCTACTGAAGCAGCTCCTTAACCGCTGTTATGATATCTTTTACCTGAGGAATAGAAGCCTCTTCCAGAGTGGAATTATATGGAATGGGGGTATTAAGCCCGGCAACTATCTTTACCGGGGCATATAGAATGTCAAATGCTTCCCCGGTCACTCTGGCGCTGATATCAGAAGCAATAGAACCCCTTCTGCATTCCTCACTTACTACTACCAGCCGGCGTGTTTTTTTAACAGAATCCAGAAGTAGATCAATATCCATCGGTACCAGTGTCCTGGGATCAACGACTTCACAGCTGATCCCTTCTTTTTTAAGAGCTTCTGCAACTTCAAGAGATTTCAGTACCATATTAGAGTAGGCGAAAATTGTTATATCATTACCATCTTTTTTAATATCGGCCTTTCCAAGAGGTATAGTATATTCCTCCTCCGGTACAGGTCCTTTGACAGGATAGATCATCTTGTGTTCCATAAAAATTACCGGGCTGTTGTCCCTTATGGCTGTCTTTAAGAGCCCCTTTACATCATAAGGGGTAGAAGGCACTGCCAGTTTAAGACCCGGAACATGATAGAAAAATGCTTCAAGGCTCTGGGAATGCTGCGCGCCAAGCCCTTTTCCCACGCCTCCCTGAGTCCTTATGACCAGCGGAACATCAACTTCACCTCCGGTCATAAAGTTTATTTTTGCTGCCTGGTTTATAATCTGGTCCATCGCCAGAGCAGTAAAATCCACAAACATGATCTCCGCTATAGGTCTGAAACCTGTGAGAGCTGCGCCTATTCCCGCCCCTATTATAGTGTTTTCCGAAATCGGAGTGTCGATCACCCTTTCTGAACCGTATTTATTCAGAAGTCCTCTATACGCCTTAAAAGCTCCATTGTATACACCGATATCCTCACCAATTAAAAATACTCTTTTGTCCCTGTCCATTTCCTCTGTTATCGCTTCCCTTATAGCTTCCCGGTATTCTATTTCTCTCATCAGTTTTCCTCCACCTCTTTAAGGAACCTGTCAAGCCGGGGCTCCGGGCTTTTTTCGGCAAAAGCAACTGCGTCTTTTATTTTCTCCATTGCCCTTCCTTCAATTGACTCTATTTCCTTTGTGGTTATTATTTTCTCTTCAAGCAGCCTTTTTTTAAAATTAGTCAATGGGTCTTTTTTGTTTTTGTAATATTCCACTTCTTCTTTTCCCCTGTACTCTGCGGGGTCATTGGGATGATGCCCGTAAAACCTGTAAGTCTTTGCTTCGATAAGTGACGGACCTCTACCTTCTCTTGCATGCTGCACCGCCTTCCCTACTGTCTCATATACTTCAACCGGATCACTTCCGTCTACGATATATCCCGGAATATCATAGGCACAGCTCCTCTTCCCTATATCCCTGCAGGCTGTAGAATCGTCCGAGCACATAGAAATCGCATACATATTATTTTCACAGACATAAATCACAGGCAGCTTAAATATGGCTGACATATTTAAAGCTTCATGAAACACCCCGTTATTTGCAGCTCCGTCGCCAAAAAAACATATTACCACGCTTCCTTTCCCTTCCATCCTGCAGCCAAATCCAGCTCCTACCGATATGGGTATACCTCCGCCCACAATTCCGTTTTCTCCCAATATCCTGAGCTCCATATCAATAATATGCATAGAACCGCCTCTGCCTCCGCAGTAGCCGGTAGATTTCCCAAAAAGCTCCGCCATCATTTTTCTTATATCTGCACCCCTGGCAATACAATGGCCGTGACCCCTGTGTGTGGAAATAATATAATCCTTTGCTTCTAATGCCTGGCATGCTCCCACGGGAACAGCCTCCTGGCCTATACAGGGATGTAGATACCCCCGGATTTTTCCTGCCTTATAAAGCTGCATAGCCTTTTCCTCAAACATTCTTATCTGTATCAATCCGCTGAGCATCTTAACCATTACTTTAGCGGGCATCACGGTCATATAATCCCTCCTGATCTAAAAATCTTGCCTAACCCAAATTAATTTTGAAAATAATAAAATAAACAAGGGCAATGCTATTGGATAATGATAATATAAATATTGAAAAAATTAAATTAAACCGGGTGCAGCTATGTAATGACCCTGTATAATATAAAAGAAATATGATAATATTTTTTACTTGCAGTATTTGCTAACATTACGGTTTTATTAGATAATTTTTAAACTGTGTCCATATTAAGAAAAAAACATAAGGCCAGGAGACCCTCCAGAATAATAATAAGCATAATAGCCGTCTTCCTGACTATACAGCTGTTATTTATATTTGTACTTTCAGGCATTGTTTTCTTTGCCTTCCAGACTGTTTTGTCTTTTATGGAAGACCTGCCCGATCTTGAAGATTTCACTCCGGCAGAAAATGCCCTGACATCAAAAATATACGCTTACGACGGTACACTTATCGATACCTTTCACGGAGAAGAAAACAGGGAACTGGTATCATACGAGCAGATACCTAAAAACCTTATAAATGCAGTCGTTTCCATCGAAGATGAAAGATATTATCAGCATAAGGGATTTGATATTGAAGGGATCATCCGTTCATTTATAATAAATCTTATGTCCGGAGACATAGAACAGGGAGCGACCACCATCACCCAGGGATATGTAAAAAATGTATATATCCCGGAGGAAAAATACGATATAACTTATGAGAGAAAGATAAAAGAGGCCGCTCTTGCCTACCAGATAGAACAGATCTATTCCAAAGAGGAAATACTGGAGATGTATCTGAATACAGTCTATTTTGGAGAAGGTGCCTATGGTGTCCAGACAGCTGCAAAGATATACTTCAACAAAGATGTGGAATACCTTAACCTTTCCGAATGTGCAGTGCTTGCCGGCCTTCTTCAATCCTATCTGTACTCACCCTATATTGACGAAAAAGCAGCTTTTGAGAGAAGAAATATAGTCCTGGCAAAGATGTTAGAACTGGGATATATAGATAAGGAAGAATATGACCAGGCTATAAAAACACCCATAATAACTCAGAGGCCGAGAGAAGAAACCGAAGAAGATTTCGCGCCTTACTTTGTTGAATATGTAAAACAGATACTTATTGAAAAATACGGAGTAGAAAGGGTTTTTGAGGGAGGATTCGAAATATATACAACACTGGACCCGGAAATGCAGATCGATGCCGAAAATGCAATCGAAGAGGTTCTATTTGATCCCGAAGATCCTGCAGCGGCTCTGGTCGCTATGGATCCCAGAAACGGGTATATAAAAGCCATGGTGGGAGGAAAAGATTTTAGAGAGATGAAATTCAACCTTGCTACCCAGGCTAAAAGACAGCCCGGTTCCACCTTCAAAGTCTTTGTGCTGCTTTCTGCCCTGGAACAGGGAGTAAGCCCTTATATGACCTTTAATCCTAATGGAAACGTGATATTTGATATTGAATTCAGCGAACCATGGGAAGTCGGAAATTATGAAAAAACTCTTTACGAAACAGACAATATGACGGTCTGGGAGGGTACAGTCAGATCTGTAAATGTAGTATATTCCCAGCTTATTATGAGAATAGGAGCATACGGCATTGCCAATCTTGCAATGGATATGGGAATTGAGACTTCCCTGGAACCATACCCGTCAATAGGACTCGGCGGTCTTACCACAGGAGTATCACCTCTTGAAGTCTGCACCGCATTCTCAACTATTGCAGATTATGGAGTAAGACATGATCCGGTAGCAATACTAAAAATTACCGATAAAGACGGCAATACTATCGAGGAGTATCAGGAAGAAAGCAGGCAGGTTCTTACTCCTATTACCGCTTACCGGGCTATAGAGATAATGCAGCAGGTGGTTCAGAGCGGGACAGGCACCAGAGCCAGGCTTGAGGACAGAACTTGTGCCGGAAAAACAGGTACTACTGATGAAGCTGAAAATGCATGGTTTACGGGATTTACCACCAATCTTGCAGCCTGTGTCTGGATGGGTTATCCCGAAAAAAATGTAAAAATGGGTGTCATCCGTGATATAAGAGTAGCAGGCGGTTCGTATCCAGCTATGATCTGGAACCTGTTTATGACAGAGGCTACCAAAGATCTGCCCGTAGAAAATTTTGTAAGACCTCAGGATGATATTATCAATGTACAGGTAGTGGCCAATCCCGAGACAGGAGAGTTGATGATCCCCAACAGGTTTACACCGCTTGACCAGATAATGGTAAAGGAATTCCACTACGGTCAGGAACCGACCCAGCAGATGCCCATCCCTGCCGATGCTATACCTGTTATACCAATGGTATCGCTGATGCCTATCAATGAGGCCAATCATATATTGATCGAAGCCGGGTATACCAATATAGTATATAAAAACGAGCCGTATTCACAGGTTCCCTCCGGATATACACACCGCCAGTACCCTGTAGCGGGTCAACCGGTAGAGACCATAAGAAAAATCACAGTATGGGTAAATCCATGATTAAATTATTATGAATAAAAAAAATGACAAGGTAAGAGTCAGATTTGCTCCCAGCCCTACGGGCTATCTCCATATAGGGAGCGCCAGAACTGCCTTTTTTAACTGGCTCTGTGCCGCTAAGAACAGGGGCAGTTTTATTTTAAGAATAGAAGACACCAATATCGAAAGGCACAGGGAAGAAACGGTAGCCCTTATGATAAAGTCGCTAAAATGGCTCGGTCTTGACTGGGATGAAGGCTCTGACACAGGCGGAAGATACGGTCCATACAGGCAGTCCCAGAGAACCGACATCTATAATGAATACGCACAGAAGCTGGTTTCCGAAAAAAAAGCATACTACTGCTTCTGCAGCCCCGAGGAATTAAAAGAAAGAAGGGAAAAAAAGAAAGGGATGGAAGAATCCTATGAATATGACGGCAAATGCCGTAAACTCTCAACGGAAACCATCAAAACTAATATTGAAAACGGAAAACCATATGCAGTAAGATTCCTGGTTCCCCGGAATGAGACTGTAATCTTCAAAGACACCGTATACGGAAGTATAAAAGTCAATACTGCTACCATAGGAGATTTTATAATAATCAGGTCTAACGGCCTTCCTACTTACAACTATTCTGTGGTAATAGATGATGCATTGATGAAGATAACCCATATAATAAGGGGCGAAGACCATCTGACCAATACTCCAAAGCAAATACTTCTTTATAATGCTCTTGGCTTCAGTATCCCAGCCTTTACCCATCTCCCTATGATACTGGGAGAAGACGGCCAAAAGTTGAGTAAGAGACACGGCTCTATCTCTATTGAGAAATATATAGAAGAAGGATTTGTAAGGGAGGCCATACTAAATTACCTCGCTCTTCTCGGTTGGTCTTATGGTGAAAAGACCACTATTTTTTCAATGAAAGAGCTTATCAGAAAATTTAGTCTTGAGTCCATAAATAAAAAGCCTGCTAAATTTGATTACAGCAAGCTTTTATGGATGAATGGATATTATATAAGAAATATGGATGATTCCCGCTTAAAAAAGCTTCTGGAAAAACAGATAGAAGATTATCTGTCCGGTAAAGATGATTCTGAATTGGAAAATACATCAGAAGAGCCGGAATATAAAATTGAAAAGATTGTTCCTCTTATAAAAGAACGGATAAAAACAATAAAGGGAAGCATAGATCTTATAAAGCCGTTTTTTATAAAAATAAAATATACCAAAGAGCTAGCTGCTTACTTTAAAAATAAAAAAATTGATGCCCTGGATGTATTAAAAAAGTCCTATGAGGCACTGAGTAAAATAGATAATAAATTCCCTTCAGAAAGTACCGAAAAAGAATTAAGGCTGATTTCCGAAAAACTGAACCTGAATCTAAGAAAAACAGCAGAGGTGATAAGAATAGCCGTATGGGGCAGCAATATAAGCCCTCCCCTTTTTAAAACTATGGAAATATTGGGAAAAGAATTGACCCTGTTTAGAATAAATGAATATATGAAGATTATATTATAGCTTAAAAATCATTTCCTCAGGAGCCAGGTCTTTTCCCTTTTCAATGACTTTCTTTGCAAAATAAGCTATAACCATTTCTTCAGCTGCAGGAACTATATATATCTTTGTTTTTGAAACTACTGAGTAATCAGACGAAATAAGGCTCAGTGCTCCGTTTAACTCCTTATTCCTGGCAAGATCCAGCCTTATTCCCATATAGTCCATATCTTCCAGACATCTTTTCCTGATATGTACATTATTCTCACCGATTTCACCGCTAAAGACTATACAGTCAACGTTTCCAAGCACAGTTGAAAATGCACCGATATATTTTCTTATCCCATCAATATAAGAATCTACGGCAAGCTTTGCTCTCTTGTTTCCTTTATTAGCTGCACTCAGTAGATCCTTAAAGTCTTCTATCTGAATTCCGGATGCGGCATTAAAACCGGCATTATCTGTCAACTCAGCCAGTGTATCTTCCACCGAAAGTCCGAGTTCATTCATCGCAAAAAGCAAAGCAGTCCCGTCAACATCACCAGCTGCCTTTCTCTGGAGCAGCCCTGAATCAGGTGAAAATCCCGCACTGGTATCAATTGATTTTCCATTTTTTACAGCACATACAGAGCTATTTTCTCCCAGATAAATCGTGATCAGATTTAATTTTTTGTCTTCTTCCATCTTATAGATCATTGCAGTCATATATTGGTGTGAAAGGCCGTCAAAACCGTTCTTTTTTATTCCCAGTTTTTTATACCAGTTCCAGGGAAAACCTAATAATCTTCTAAACTCGGGTATTGAATGATGAAAAGATGAATCAAAGACTCCGACAACAGGTACATCAAGAACTCTTCTTAATCCCTCGATCGCCTCCACACCTGATATGTTATTTGCTGAATTAAAAAATCTATATCTGTTTATTTCATCAAGCATTTTTTGAGTTAATATACCTGCTCCATTTCTTTCTCCGAAAGTACATTTAAACCCAATTACTTCTATATCCTGAGGACTGCCTATTATACCGTTTTTAATATACCATTTTAAAAGAAGCTTCATTCCAGCTTCAAATCCTATAATCCTTACCTGTTCACCGGAAGGTTTTTTTGTACCGATTTTGTGAATGAAATCTGACCTTCCCCTGGTCTTTATTCTATCCACTTTAGCTTCGCCCAGGATCTCCATTTCATTTATATTTTTAATATCAATGATCTTGCTCTTGAGCCAGCTGCCCTGCGTACCCACTACTCCTACAATCATTCAATCCCCTTTCAGGAATTAAGATAAACCTTAATTCCCATAGTAAAATTTTTATATATATAAAAATTATTTTATCAGATTTAAAGCAATTTTTATAATTTCACCAACTTTTAACAAAAAAATAGAAAATCAAGCAGACAGTATGTAGATAGTTTTTTTAAGGGTGTTCTTTAAAAGTAGTTAATTTTTATCTTTGAATAAGGTTTTCAAATCAGATCTTAATTTTTTTATCTCAGTGGAGATTTCTCTCATGACTTTGACTCTGTTATCACGGAAGGTTAAAAATACTTTACTTCCTTTCCCCAATTTTTCTTTTATTAGGCACCTTATAAAAAAAGATAGCGACATGCCCATTTTGCCTGCCGCTTCTTTCGCCCTGTCCATAAGCTCTTCATCCAACCTGAAACTATACATCTTAGTGTTCATAATATATAAATAATAAAAAATTGTGACAGTTTTGTCAACTTATATCCCCTATTTCATTTATGAAGACAGAATAAGAAGTTAGGTTGATTTTTGAAATTATTTGTGAAATAATCAGATCATTATTATTACTAATACTATAATAATAATAGTAATTAAATACCAAGGTAACTGCCATGGCTAAAGAAAAGATTTTCTTTGACAATGCTTCCACAACAAGAATCGATCCTGAGGTCCTTAAAGAAATGGAGCCTTATTTAAAACAGCATTACGGTAATCCCTCAAGCTTACATGACTATAGTGACAAGCCAAAAAAAGCAATAGAAAAAGCAAGAAAGCAGGCCTCAGATCTTATCAGTGCAAATAAAGAAGAAATATATTTTACATCCTGCGGCACGGAATCAAATAACTTTGCACTATGGGGTCTGGCCAGAGCTAATAAAGACAGGGGAAATCATATAATATCTTCCGCCATTGAGCATGTGTCTATACTCAATCCTTTAAAAGAACTTAAAAAAGAATGCTGGAAAGTAAGCCTCCTCCCGGTCGATGAATACGGTCTTGTAAATCCGGAAGATGTAAAAAAGGAAATCACCAAAGATACTGTACTTATATCCATTATGCATGCAAATAACGAGGTAGGGACCATCCAAAAAATAAAGGAGATCTCAGATATCGCCAGGGGAAAAAATATCCTGTTTCACAGCGACGGTATAGCCGCAGCAGGCATAATACCGGTAGATGTCGCTAAACTCGGTGTAGACTCATACAGCTTTTCCGCCCAGCAGATGTACGGTCCAAAGGGGGCTGCTGCTTTATATATTAAAAAAGGAATAAAAATAAAACCCCTGCTTTTGGGAGGTATTCAGGAAAAAGGAAGAAGAGCAGGAACTGAAAACGTACCTGCTATCGCCGGTTTCGGCAAAGCATGTGAGATAGCCGGAAAAGAAATGGATAGAAATATCAAATATATATCAAAAATGCAGCAAAGTCTGATAAAAGGGATAAAAAGTGAGATCAAGAATATTAAACTAAACGGTCATCCTACTGAAAGACCCCCCGGGAATGTGCATATAAGTTTTGAATTCATAGAGGGAGAATCAATACTCCTTATGTTAAACATTGAAGGAATAGCCGCTGCCAGCGGGTCTTCGTGCGCTTCACATGCACTAAAAAGTTCACATGTCCTTCTGGCTATGGGCCTTGCCCCTACTATGGCTCAGGGCTCAATACTGTTCTCGCTGGGAAAGTATAATACTCAAAAAGAAGTGGACAGAACCCTTGAAGTTCTTCCGCCAATTATAGACAGGCTCAGAAAAATGTCGCCCTTATACAAAGAATAGAAAGTACTTGAAAGTAAAGATTAAAAATAATATATTGATTAAAGCCCGGAGCTTTGATACCAGGTAATTTATATATCTAAAAAAAGAGGTAACAATGATTATGTACGGTAAAAAAGTCATGGACCACTTTATGTCTCCAAGGAATGTGGGAGAAATAAAAGACGCAGACGGCAAAGGCGAAGTAGGAAATCCTGTCTGTGGAGATATTATGACTTTTTATATCAAAGTCAAGGATAATAAAATTGTCGATGTAAAATTTAAGACTTTCGGCTGCGGTGCAGCAATTGCGGTATCCAGTATGGTAAGTGAAATGGCAAAGGGCAAGAC
>CAZLOE010000036.1:0-11219 GCA_964561115.1 uncultured Actinomycetota bacterium | reverse complement strand
AATCAATTATTTCCCTCAAAATTTGGTTCGAAATTTCGCTACTTGGGGCAGCCACTTAAGACAACTATGTTGTAGATATCTTAATCAGAATCACCCTCACTATGCTCACTTTCATTTTCCTCACCCTGTTTGTGCTCATCGTTTCCGCTTTCTCCAACTTCCGGATGAGCAGTCCATCCATCAAAATCTTTGTCTGCTGCTTTAAGAACGACATCTACACTTTCACCAGGATCAATATCAGTAGGAGTTGTTGGACCAAGCTCAACTCCATTCGACAGGTGAACTTCAACCCGAACTTTTTTCAAGGTTTTGTCTGTAGTATTTTTAACGAAACCGATGAATGAGTTACTTGGTGCACCATAGCTTAAAACTAATCGAGCACCATTTCGAATAGTGTCGTAGTTTTCATCAAGAGCAAGTTCTGTACCAGATTATTCCTCACTTGTAGTTACAATACCTTCACCAGTTGAACAAGCGCTTAGAATTATACCTACTATGGCGATAATAGCGAAAAAAATTATTAGATTGTAATTTGTGAATTTTGGCTTGTTATTCATATATTTTCATTTTGGAAAATTGCTAAACTCAACCCATAATACAAATAGGGTTGGTAAAAAACAACGAATTTGTTTTTTTAAAACTTAATTCAGGTATAAAAATATCCCCACCCGAAGTCATTAAAGTGGTTCTAACTTTATCTACTGTCTTCTAACAATTTATGAAATTCTTCTAATTCCTTCAATATACAGTTCGACTTTGCACTGCTCAGGGGCACCACCTTAAATGAGATTTCAGAGTCTTGGTATCCCTATCCACTTTGGGGTCCTGTTTAAATAATCTATATATTTATTTCCATATCTCTTTATGCAGTATTGTTCTTCGTAATCAGTATAGATCTTTACCAAAATCATAAATACAATTGAGACCAGTAAAATTATCCATGAAGCTGTAGCTATGCCTATTCCCACAAGAGCTAGGTATTGAGAGAGATATATTGGATGTCTGGAATAACGGTATATTCCTTTGGCAACTGGTCTGTCTGAAGGGGTGGTAATAAAATTTAGACCTGCTGTTATCATTATGAGAAGAGCCAGCAAGAAAATGGTAAGACCTGCATAGAACCAGGCTGTTCCCAGTTTAAGCGGCAAAAATATAGTGTATAAAAAAACGATATAGTAAATTGCGGAAGCGATATAACCTATTATTTCAATACTTTTACTTGGCTTCATGCCAGGGGGGTTGCCGAATTTTCTATAAGCGGCTCTTTTTATTAAAAATAATGAATATGGTATGAGTAAAAAAAATGCTGAAAAGATCCAGGCGTTCCATATACCTATTTTAAACACGGGTGTAAATTGCATAGTTAGACTAATTTATTATTTTATCTTTAGATCATAATACCATATGATGAATAGTGTATTCTATAGGCAATAGGAGATTTAGATTTATTTTATTATTTAGTAAAATAAAATAAATAAAAATAATCGGTAATAGTCTTACTGTATGAATTACATAGAGATAATAATACATTCGGTGTTCTGGTTATTTGGATTATTTATACTATGGAAAATCCCAGGGTATAATAATTGCTGTAAAAAGAACACGGAAAGTAATTTTTCTATTTCTGTTATAATACCGGCCAGAAACGAAGAGAAAAATCTTGATAATCTATTCAATTCGCTCAGCAGCCAGTCTGTCAGGGCAAAAGAGATAATACTAGTAAATGATAATTCTACTGACAGTACACCTGATATTGGAAGAAAGTATAATGCCAGGGTTATTGATTTAAAGAACCTTCCTAAAGGCTGGATTGGAAAATCCTGGGCTTCACATAACGGAGCCAGAGTTGCTGCCGGTGATTATTTACTTTTTCTGGATGCAGATACAGTGCTTAATAGAAATGGTATTAAAAATATAATGTCCTGTTTAAAAACATATAGGGGAGTAATATCATTTCAGCCGTATCATAGGATAAAAAAGATATATGAAAACCTATCACTATTTTTTAATATAATCCTGGTTGCTGGAATGGGTGTTTTTACTCTCTTTCAAACCAGAGTAAAACCAATAGGTGCTTTCGGCCCCTGCATGATATGTAAAAGAGAAGACTACCGCAAAATAGGGGGTCACAAAAGTATAAAAGGCAAGGTAATGGAAGATATAGAGATAGGTAAGAGATTTCTAAAGACCGGTATTCCGGTATTCTGTCTGAGAGGCAAAGGTACCATTGATTTCAGGATGTACCCAGGGGGTCTTAAAGAAATGGTCAGGGGCTGGTCTAAAGGTTTCAGCAGTGGAGCCGGATCTACTTCAATACCAATTCTTATAATGGTAATTGCCTGGATCGTGGGTTCGATATTTCCCTTAAACCTGTTTGCTGATGGCTCGTCTCCATTTGATCTGAGTATT
Organism: uncultured Actinomycetota bacterium; assembly: GCA_964561115.1. Taxonomy (GTDB): domain Bacteria; phylum Actinomycetota; class Humimicrobiia; order Humimicrobiales; family Humimicrobiaceae; genus CAZBSE01. Next base: position 8,810 of record CAZLOE010000036.1, on the reverse strand, counting down.
ATTTTGGTCGGGGCAGCTTTTTATGTTGCATTTGCAGCCCAGATATACTGGATGTCGTATAGAATAGGAAACTTCAGTATTTGGGCTTCATTATTTTATCTTATACCGCTGACTTTTTTTATTATTATATTTTTTTATTCTTTGATTTTAACTGTATTTAGAAAAAAAGTTTCCTGGAAAGACAGGGATATAAAAACATAAGGAGGTAAAGATTCCGGTATTTCAACTTTCACATTTCTGGATAATATCTTTAGATATCACAGTATGGCTGATGGTTCACCTGGGCATATCTTATCTATGTGTGAAGATACCCATAGCATTCTTTGAAAAGGACCGGTGGTTGTTCAGGATAAGAAACTGGGAATACAGGGGGAAGGCATATAATAGGTTTTTTAAAGTAAAAAAATGGAAAAACATTATCCCGGATGGGGGAGGACTTTTTAAAAAAGGATTTGCCAAGAAAAATTTGCAGAACAGCGATCCCCGGTATCTTAAAACTTTTCTGTATGAAACTAAGAGAGCAGAACTTACACACTGGCTTACGATTATACCTGCTCCGATTTTTTTCCTATGGAACATATGGTGGGCAGGCATAATAATGATAGTTTATGCTCTTATTGTCAATGTTCCATGCATACTGCTTCAGAGATATAACAGGGCAAGATTAACCAGTCTTATTTGAAGTTATCAATCAATGTTTAATAATTTTTTGGTACTGAATAATAAAATGTGCAATAATAAATTAAATAAATTAGTTTATTAAAATTACAATAATCTATATGAATAATATTAAAAGATTCGGTGTTTCAATTGAGGATGATCTGTTAGAAAAGTTTGACGGTTATATCAAATCAAAGAATTATACCAATCGCTCGGAAGCACTGCGGGATTTGATCAGGAAGGAATTTGTTGAAGAGCAATGGCTGAAGGCGGATAAAAATGCAGCAGGTGCAATAGTACTGGTTTTTGACCATCACAAGAAGGAACTTATGGATAATCTGGTGGATATCCAGCATGATTATCATAAGGTCATTATTTCAACCCAGCATATTCATCTTGATTCGAGGATGTGCTTTGAAGTAATAGTAGTCAGGGGAAAAATCAGTGAGATATATCAATTGGAGTCCAAGTTAAAATCCATAAAGGGCGTAAAGCATATTTCTCTTTCCAGATCAACACTGGCTGAAGAGATATAGAGGTATATTTTCGGTTTTTTAAAACAGGGCTGGTGGTTTATTAATTATTTTTTTTATGTATCCTGATAAAACCTAGGATGAGATTCATTCTGGGAACCTTTTTCATATAGCTTTTGTAGCTGCTTCCGAACTGTTTAATATTGGAACGCTCTTCTTCTATTGAAATCAGATAAATAGCGACTATTCCCGGAATTCCAGTTGTTATGAATATCCAGTGTGGATATAAGAGTATTGTGGTGATAAATACTGATAAAATCCAGCCCAGATATAAAGGATGACGGATGACTTTATAAATTCCGTGCCTGATCAATACTTTGGTCTTTCTTATATATATGTAATAGTAAGACAGACCTACCAGTATCATGCCAGCTGCCCAGACTATCCACCCCACATACCATAACACCTTTATATCAAGGGGTTTTATAACCTTGTATATAACAAGGAGGTTGCAGGGAAAAGACAGAATTGACAGTATGCTGGCGATAAAAAAAAGCAGGCCCATCTTGATTGGTTTTTTATTTTTTTTATTCCCATCCATCTTTTAGTTTTACCTGTTAGTACAAGTTCTATTTTATTTCTCTTGATTATTTTACTTTAAATTATAATATAATAATAAAATAGATAAATATTTTTTAATTATTTTAAATATTTATTTTCATTTTTAGCATCATATGAATATAATATTAATAAAGATTACAATTTTGGAAAGGAGACTTCAATGATTGCATCAAAGAATCAAGGTCCAAGCGGGCTCGCCATCGCAGCGCTGATAACCGGTCTTTTAGGAATGTCAATTGTACCGATTATACTGGGCGCAATCGATCTTAGTAAAATAAAGAAAGGTGAAGCAAGCCAGGCAGGCAGAGGCTTTGATATCGCAGGTATTGTTCTTGGAGCTATATGGACAGTAGTATGGTTAATAATGATTATCGTTATGGCAGTACTCGGGTCAGGTCTACTCTTTAATTTGTAACCGCAAAATTTTAGCATTGAAGTATAATATTATTTATACACAGATAGTAATATTTAGGCCCCATAAAAAGTGGGGCTTAAATATTTAAAGCTTTTTGTTATTTACTCTTTGGTCTTCTTTTAGGGGGAGGTTTTTTAGGAATAGATTTACTCTTGGTCTTTTTTACTTTTTTATCCGGTTTTTTCCTGCCAGCAGATACCCCTCTATTGGCAGGTTTTCTTTTAATCTCTTTTCTGGCTGCAGTTTTTTTCTTTGGTATGGATTCTCTTTTGGTTTCTAATTCTTCTTTTGCTGAGGTGATTTTCTTTAAAATCTTTGCTGAGGAATCAAGGTCTTCTCTATACCGGGTATCATCTTCAGGATTGAAAAACTTTTTTCCGCGGTGATATTTAGTATCGGTGAAGGCCAGTTTTTTAAAGTCATTTAAATCAACCATAAAATCAGGAGGGAGAGCTTTTAAAAGATTTACAGTACTTGCATGCCAGTTTTTAAACCTGAAATCCCTGCTGCTTAAATCCCTGATGGTTTTTATTTCCTTAAGTCTTTTTTTAATTTTATCCAGAAGTTCTTTTTCTATCATTTTTTATATATTTATATAATTTGACTGAAATTTATTTTATCACATTATTTCTTCATAATAAATTTTAAAAATAATTAATTTGGCGAAGATTTATAAAGACACCTCAGCGTAAATCGAAATTAAAATTAAAAAATGATAACATTATAAATAATCAGACTTAATCTGGTAGGGTAAAAGGAGAAATTATGAAAATAGAAAGTACTGCTTTTAAAGACAGTAAGTTGATCCCGCAAGGATATACCTGTGATGGAGAGAATATAAACCCCCCGCTGTTGATAAGTGATGTGCCTGAAAATGCGAAAAGCCTGGTGCTTATTGTAGATGATCCAGATGCTCCAGCTGGAACCTGGGTGCACTGGACAGTATGGAATATAGATCCTGAAATTACAGAAATATCAGAAAACAGTGTACCGTCAGGGGCAATGGAGGGAGTGACGGATGCCGGAAAACCCGGGTATGCAGGCCCCTGTCCACCATCGGGAACACATCGTTATTTTTTCAAGCTTTTTGCGTTGGATACAACCCTGGACCTCAGTTCATCTGTAAGAGCAGGAGATATTGAAAAAGAGATGGAAGCCAGTATTCTTGCAGAGGCACAACTGGTGGGACTGTACAGACGCCAGTGATTTATGGATTTATATGCTTTTTGATCAGATCAATTATCTTGGGAATCTTTTGTTCTGTTTTGCTGGATAATTTCATGGAAAAAGCAAAGCCGCTGTCTATACTGTCGGATATATCAATACCGATCAAATATCCCCTGATTTTTACCTTATATGCCAGATAAAATAAATTAAGGACATCGACCAGCGAAGTTTGATGAAATGAGATAAAACCCCTGCCGGGATAGTTAAAATCTCCTATATTATAAAAATCATCCAGGGGTATGACAAAGAGGCCTTCCTTGGAAGAAGGCTTCTTTTCCTTTTTACTGCGGGAAGTTTCTTTTGAAGGATCTTCTATTTTTAGGGCATCGATTATTATGAATCTGCTGTTTTTATATTCATCGAATATAGAAAACAACCTGAATCCTGCGGTAGAACCGTCTACCACCAGTACATCAGGGGGAAGTTTTTCTTTTTGGAGTATTTTAACGGTGTGCACTCCTACGCCCTCGTCTCCAAGCAGAATGTTACCGATACCCAATATAACCGTTTTAATGTTTTTAGGATTTTTCACTGTGTCTATCTAATATCTTTAACAACTACAGGTACATGTTTTTCCCACCCCAGAGCCTGAATATGAACTCCGGCACAATATGGCTTTACTTCTTCTATGAGTTTGGATGCGATCTCTATGCACATAGAGACCTTATCATCGGTACCTTCCATCTTTTTTATTATTGATTCCGGTACAAATACACCGGGTACGAATTTATTCATATAATTAGCCATTTTCTCAGATTTTAAAAGAATTATGCCTGCGAGGATGGGAACATCGATATTTTCACTGTGTATCCTTTCCATGAATCTTTTAAAAACCTCAGCGTCATATATTGCCTGCGTCTGGAAGAACTGTGCTCCCTGGTCTATTTTCTTCTTCATCTTTATTATCTGAAGTTCATAGGATGCTTCTGTATCTGCACCTGGATTTACTACTGCACCCTTAAAAAAGGAAGGTTTTTGGGTGAGCTCCTTTCCAGAAAGGTCAAATCCTTCTTCTAATTTTTTAATGGCCCATAGGAGTTGGACTGAGTCAAGGTCGAATACAGGTTCAGCCTGTGGATGATCGCCGATAGTGGTGTAGTCGCCGGTAAGAGCCAGTACATTTCTTATTCCTAAAACACTGGCGCTTAAGAGATCGGACTGCAGTGCCAGCCTGTTTCTATCTCTGCATGTAATCTGAAATATAGGATCCAGACCCATTTGCTTGATAAAGTGACAGGCGGTAAGAGAACCAAGTCTCATCACAGAACTCTGGAGATCGGTAATATTTATCCCATCTGCTACGTCTCTTAAATGTTCTGCTGCTTCTTTGATCTCCTCGATATCTGCACCTTTAGGGGGACCTATCTCACAGGTGACTGCAAATTTTCCACTGTTCAGAGTCTTTTCAAATTTTGATTCTTTTGCTGTTTCTATAGTCATACCGCATCCTCCTCATCAAGTGCCCATAATCCGCTTTTTCTTAAAGCTGCCGGGGGTAATGTTTTTGTATAATCTCTGGGAGGTATAAACTTTTTTAGCTTGTTCAGGTTTCCTGTTCTTTTCAAATTGTTATAAATCTGAACCCACCCGCATTCTCTTTCAGGATCTGTTTCGCACTTATCATTACTCTGCCCCGCACAGGCTCCGTTCAGCAATTTTTTAGGGCAGGCTGTATAAGGACATATTCCGCCGGTGTAGTCCAAAATGCAGTCACTGCATGTGTCGCATCTTTCGGTACCCTGCCACATTCCGGTTATACCTCCAAAAGTAGTTGTGTTCAGAGCAGGGTGGCAGATTTTATCTATGACTGCGGATACTGCCTGGACTCCGATCCCGCATGAAAATACCAGGATGGAATCTGAATCCTTTATCTGTTCAAGTCTTGGTTTTATTCTGGAGCGGATCAGTGCCTTCTGACACAGAAAGTCTATTTCTATCACACCGGTAACAGTTTTTCCTTCTTTTTCAAGTTTTTCCTTAAAATCTGCCAGCACCTCTGTTCCACCGGTATCCGCACCTTCGGGACAACCGCCGCAGCCCATAATGAAGATTTTTTTCTCACCTTCCAGTTTCTCAATCAGCTCCTCTAATGGTTTAAATTCTGTTAATATCATAAAACCTCCTACAAAATTTTTCTTAAATTTTCAGACTACTTTATATTTACCTATTAAATTCTTCTTTGGTGTCACCAGATGTACCGCACATGCAGTACAGGGGTCAAAGCTTCTGATTACTCTCAAAATCTCTACAGGACTTTGACTTTCTTTTACTTTAATACCTATTAATGCCTGCTCATAGGGACCGGGCTGTCCGTCTTTATCCTTTGGAGATGCATTCCATGAAGTGGGAGTAATGACCTGATAGTTTGAGATCCTGCCGTTTTCTACATTCAGCCAGTGTCCCAGAGCTCCTCTTGGTGCTGCACAGAGACCAATACCTTTTCCATCAGCAGGGGAATCATATTCCACTACGGTAGGTTCTTCTGCTTTAAGCTCCTGGGCCCACCCTGACAGCTTGTCCACTATTATATTTGCTGAAAGTACCCTGGCAAGATGTCTTCCTGCTACGGAGTACATATTAGAAATATTTGTGCCTATTTCGGAAAGTGAGCTCTCAACCATATTTTTAATATATGGGTCTTTTTTCACAAGATAAGTTGCAAGAACACTTGCTAAAGGTCCGACTTCATAGACCATGCCGTCATATCTCGGAGATTTTACCCATGAGTATGCTTCTTTTTTATCTGCTGTCGGTTCGGTCTTTCCTTCACCCGGGTATAAGGGTTCGGAGTCCTGGTACCAGCTGTGGGTTAGATCTTCAGTTATATTATCTATATTTATTTTACTGTATTTATCAATATTATTTACCAGGCCACCTTTAAAAAGATGATCATTATAATTGCCGTTGGAACTGGTCTGGTATGAATCATATGCCAGCAAATTTCTACAGCCTTTCCCTATCTCAAGATAGTCGTTATATGTCTTAGCTACCGCTATAACATCAGGCAGATAATAATTTTTGACAAAATCTGCGATTTCTTCCAGCCTCCATATAAATTCAGTTATCCTGTCGGCTGTCAGCCTCTGCGATACACCACCGGCTACAATAGCGGCATCGTGGGGCCATTTTCCGCCGAAAAGAGTAGCTGCCTGTTGTGCTTTTCTGTAAATATCCATTGCTTTGATATAGTGGCCTACAACCATATTTGTAGTTTTAGTGTCAAACCTGTAATCTATCTCATCTCTGGGAAGAAATGGTCTGGAATATCCCTGTTGGAGAAAGTACTTTAGAGTGTTTAAATCTTGATTTGCACCATTATATTCCATAACCTGTGCTGGATCTATATAATCCAGCCCACTTAGAATGTAGAAATGCAGGATATGGTCAGCAATACTCCTTGTACCAAGAATCAAGTTTCTTAAAAGAATTCCGTTTACCGGAATTTTGTCTTTGAGTCCCGCATATTCCTCAACTGCACTGACTGATGCTATGGCATGAGGTTCCGGGCATACACCGCATATTCTCTGGGTAATCATAACCGCATCTCTGGGGTCTCTGCCCTTTAACATTATTTCTATACCCCTGAACATGGTACCGCTTATACTGGCATCTTTTACTTCGCCGTTGTCTACTACAGCTTCAACTTTTAAATGGCCTTCTATCCTGGTTATGGGGTGTATTACAATTTTTTTCACGATCTCACCTTCCTAAGATAATTATTTTTTTTGGATCCTTTTGGTCCTCTTATTTGCAGGAACCTCTACATCGATGATCTTTTTATAAAAGTCTCCCAAAAGATCAGGGTATTCGGGTGATGTACAGCCGCTGCAGGGAGCTCCGCATCCGATGACCCAGTTAGTTTTACTGTTCCACTGTCTTTTGGAACAGTCGGCATAGGTTATCGGCCCCTTACAACCCAGTTCATAAAGGCATCCCTCATCTCCTAACTTTTTAGCAAATTTACCTTCATCAAAATAAGCTCTATTGGGGCAGTTTTCATGAATCAGCTGTCCATAAAAAGTTTTAGGTCTTTTAAAGTCATCCAGCTGGACATTTTCCAATCCCTTTAATAGTACTTCCTCAATGGTTCCAAAAAGCCAGTCGGGATGAGGCGGGCAGCCGGGTATGTTTATAAGCGGAGTTTTAATCTTGCTGGTGAGGAAGATATCTCCTACACTTTGTGCTCCGGTTGGATTCGGGTTTGCGGCAGCGATTCCGCCGAATGCTGCACAAGTCCCCAGGGCTATTACCATAAGTGCATCAGGTGCCAGCTTCAAGGTCTCTTCCAGTATGGTATATTTTTTTCCGTCCTTTTCACCTGTGACACAATAGACTCCGTTATCATTGGTGGGGATAGCACCGTCGATGATCAGGACATATCCCTTTTCCTTTGACGAGTTTTCAAGTATTTCCATGGCGCGGTTTCCGCTTGCAGTCATGATATTGGGATGGAATATGAAATCAAGCTTAAAACCGGGTACTATATCCTGCAGCAGTACATTTTTTATTGCCGGATATTCGGAGCACAGGGTTGAAGTGACACAGCCGGTACAGTTCTGACCCTGGATACTGATAACCGGTATAACGGTATTTTTTTTATTATTCATATAAGCTCCTTTAAAATATAGATTTGCTTGTGATTTTGGTATTCAGAAAATTGATTCTGCAGCAATGAAGTGTTTTTTAAATATTTGATAAGATTTAAATTACCTTCGTTTTTATTATATCCTGATTGATGCATGGGAAAAAACTTTAAAAAAATAATCTGTTATATTTTAATCAAAATAAGATTTATTTTCAATTAAATTAAGATACTCATTTAAAAGCTTTAACAATCATACCTTTTGGAACAACATATCCCTTGAAGGGGATCCAGAAACCTTTATAATAATCAACAACTATATCGTTAAATCCTGATTCTTTTAATATTTTTTCCATTTCAGGAGCGCTGTATAGAATCAAATTAAATTTTTTAACGTCCTTGGTATGGTCCAGACCATCATCTTTATTATATGCCATTTCAATTACCAATCTACCACCTGGTAATAATACTCTATATATTTCCTTAAGCGATGCTATAGGTTCGGTCCAGAAGAAAAAAGTTTCAATTACAACAACTACAGAAAATTCATCATCTTGCCAGGGTATAGATAATACATCTCCTTGTTTAAATTCAGCTTTACCTGATTTGATAAGATCTTTGTTAATACTGCTTGCCAAATTTACCATATCTTCTGAATAATCAAGGCCGGCTATTTTTGCAACATGTGAAGCATACTTTTTAACAAACACTCCAGAACCAAATCCTATTTCAAGATATTTATCATCGTGTTTAAGGTCAAGCGCCTTTGCAGTATTCTTATAAAAGTCTCTATGCCCCCATGCCATACCTTTTGCCAGTAATTTTCCAAAAA
>CAZLOE010000035.1:4315-11971 GCA_964561115.1 uncultured Actinomycetota bacterium | reverse complement strand
GGCTTGGTCCTTTCAAATTTTTGTTTAGCCATAATGTATCCTTTCTTTGTTTTTCCTAAAGTTAATCCAATCTATATTAATTAATTAATTAATAATCTAAACTGCAACACGGCTGCCCTTAAACCTCTCGATTATCTCATCCGCTACTCTGGCCGGCGTCGGTTCATATTTTATAAATTGCATAGTAAAAGTAGCTCTACCCTGAGTCTTTGATCTAAGATCTGTTGCATATCCGAACATTTCTACAAGCGGTACTTCTGATTTTATGATCCTATTTTTATTTCTCAGTGTAACCGATAATATTTTTCCTCTTCTGGAGTTAATATCACCGATCACTTCACCCATATATTCATCAGGGACTACCACTTCAACATCCATTATTGGTTCTAATAAAATCGGCAGGCATTTTTTCATTCCTGCTCTGAGAGCCTTTGAGCCTGCAATCCTAAAAGCCATTTCTGAAGAATCGACTTCATGATAAGAACCGTCCAAAAGTATAGCCTTTACTCCTACGACCGGATACCCTGCTACTTCACCGCTCTGCATGGCATCATCTATTCCTTTTTCAATGGGTTTTATAAACTCTTTTGGTATAACTCCGCCTTTGGTCCTATCCTCGAATTCAAATCTCTTTTCGTATTCAATCGGCTCGAAACGTACCAGGACATGTCCATACTGACCTTTTCCACCGCTCTGTCTTATATATTTCCCCTCTACCTGTGCTTCCTTGGTTATGGTCTCCCTGTATGATACCTGCGGCTTTCCTATATTTGCACTGACACCAAACTCCCGCAGCAGTCTATCCACTATGATCTCCAGATGGAGTTCACCCATACCTGAAATAATTGTCTGACCGGTCTCACTATCGATTTCTATCCTAAAAGTAGGGTCCTCCTCTGCCAGCCTTGATAATGCCCTAGCCAGTTTATCCTGATCGACTTTTGTCTTAGGTTCTATTGCAATTGCCAGTACCGGCTCGGGAAAACTGATAGATTCATATTTAACAGGTCTCCTGGGATCACATATTGTATCACCTGTATTTACATCCTTCAAACCCACAACAGCTTCTATGTCACCACAGTGAGCTTCCTTTAATTCCTCCCGGCTGTTAGCATGCATTTCCAGTAATTTGCTGATCCTGTTTTTTCTACCGCTGTTTGTATTTAATACCTGAGTCCCGCTATTTAATGTCCCGGAATAAATTCTTATATAACTCAGACTACCTACAAAGGGATCCGTTGTTATTTTAAACACAAGACCGGAAAAAGGTGCATCATCGCTGACTTTTATTTCAATTTCATCCCCATTGTCCGGATTAATTCCTTCCGGAGAAGGGACATCATTTGGTGATGGTAGAAAATCCACAACCGCATCCAGCAGCGGCTGTACCCCTTTGTTTTTAAACGCAGCTCCGCAGAATACGGGAACCCCGTTGACATTTATCGTTATTTCCCTGATAGCTTTCTTTAAGTCTTCTTCACTTATTTCTGCATTATCGATGTACTTATTTAAAATAACATCATCATAATTAGCAATATTCTCTATAAGTTCCTGCCTATATTTATCAGCAGTAGATTCAAGCTCAGGAGGTATATCCTCATATTCAAACTTAATACCCATTTCATCCTTATACACAATAGCTCTCATACTGATAAGATCGATTATTCCCACGAAATTTTCTTCACTACCGATAGGGATCTGTATAGGCAGTGGATTAGCTCCGAGCTTTTTCTTGATCATATCCAGAACGTAGAAATAATCTGCTCCGCTCCGGTCCATTTTATTAACAAAGGCAATTCTTGGAACATGATACTTATCAGCCTGCCTCCATACGGTTTCAGACTGAGGCTCTACTCCTCCAACCGCGCAGAATATAGCAATCATGCCGTCAAGGACTCTTAGTGACCTTTCGACTTCAACAGTAAAATCAACATGTCCGGGGGTATCAATAATATTTATCTTATTGTCCTTCCAGAAACAGGTTGTAGCAGCAGAAGTAATAGTAATACCTCTTTCCTGCTCCTGTATCATCCAGTCCATTACTGCTGCACCATCATGAACCTCTCCCATTTTATAAGTCTTGCCTGTATAATACAGAATACGCTCAGTTGTGGTCGTCTTACCGGCATCTATATGAGCAGTTATACCTATGTTCCTTGTATTTTTTAATGATACTTTCCTAACCATATATGTCACCCATGCTACCATCTATAATGAGCAAAAGCCTTATTGGCCTCAGCCATCTTATGTAAATCTTCTTTCTTTTTAATGCTGCTCCCGGTATTACTGGCGCCGTCTAAAATTTCAGCAGCTAATCTTTCAGCCATAGTCTTTTCTTTCCTTCTGATTGAAAAATTAACTATCCATCTGATAGCCAGCGTATTTGCCCTTTCTTGAGAGACTTCAACCGGTACCTGATAAGTAGCTCCACCGACTCTTCTTGGTTTCACTTCCAATATGGGTTTTACATTATCGAGGCATTTATCAAGTATTTCTAATGGATTTTCCTTGGTTTTTGCTTCCAGTATCCTAAGACTTCCATATACTATTTTCTCAGCAATACTCTTCTTACCTGCTTTAAGGATCTTATTAATAAACTGAGTAACTATCTTGCTTTTATAGATAGGGTCTGTCTTTGCTTTCCTTTTTTGAGGTTTTCCTTTTCTGGGCACCTGATAACTCCTTATAAATTACTTTGGCTTCTTAGCTCCATATCTTGATCTGGAAGATTTCCTGTCTTCGACTCCGGCAGTATCCAATGCTCCTCTAATTACTTTATATCTAACACCCGGCAGATCTTTTACCCTGCCTCCTCTTACCAGTACTATAGAGTGCTCCTGCAGGTTATGCCCTATTCCAGGTATGTAAGCTGTAATCTCAGCTCCATTGGTAAGCCTGACTCTGGCCACTTTCCTGAGAGCCGAATTCGGCTTCTTTGGAGTATGAGTATACACTCTAATACATACACCTCTTCTTAAAGGATTTTCCTGCAGGGCAGGAGTCTTTTTTTTCTTTTTCAGTCTCTTCCTTCCCTTTTTAACCAGTTGATTTATAGTAGGCATAAATATTTTATCCTCTACCTCATTTTAACAATGCTATTATTACAATTTAAAAATAATTAATGATAATCTTTCATGAAGACACGAAAAAAGAGATTATCACCTAAAAATTAAAATGTCAATATAAAAAATACCTACCCAGAGGCATTTTTTTGAATTACTTTCACTTGTATTTTAAATATTAATTTCTATTTCCTTTGCATCATCATCTTCTGACTCCTGAAGGATTTCTATTTCGTCTTTGCTGTCCTCCTTATAACCTGGATAATCCAGCTCATAGCTTCTGAAGCTGATCATACCGGTACCTGCAGGTATTGCTTTGCCTATTATCACATTTTCCTTTAATCCTACCAGGTTATCAACTTTATTGCCTAAAGCTGCATCCGTCAGCACTCTGGTAGTTTCCTGGAAAGAAGCGGCAGAAAGAAAGCTGTCAGTAACCAGTGAAGCCTTGGTTATGCCCATTAAATTTTGAACAGCTGAGGCCGGCTTTTTCATATTGGAAATCAACTTATTATTCTCTTTCTCAAATAAAAGTCTGTCCATCAGCTGCCCCGGGAGAAAATTACTGTCACCGGGATCAATTATGGTTACTTTTTTAAGCATTTGTCTGGCTATTACTTCAATATGCTTATCATTTATATCCACACCCTGGGCCTTGTAAACATTCTGTACCTCTTTCACCAGATACTGCTCACACTCTTTGATTCCGTTGATCCTTAAAATATCATGGGGATTTTTTGGTCCTTCGGTCAATTGATCTCCTGCAGAAACCATATCTCCTTTATTAACACTGAACTTGGCTCTTCTCGGTACCTGATAGATCTTTTCCTGCTTTCCGTCCTTGCTTTTAACAGTTATTACTCTAAACCTTGAATCTATATCTTCTATCTCAACTTTTCCTGATATCTCAGCTATAAACGCATGTTCTTTTGGTTTTCTTGCTTCGAATAATTCTACTACCCTTGGTAGACCACTGGTTATATCAATGCCCTCAAATGTCTTCTCATGCTTATGAACATGTGTTTTTCTCTTTGCAGTAAGAATTAATTTTGCAAATACTTCCCCGGCTTCTACATTTACATTCTTATTTATCTGCAGTATTTCACCTTTTGGAATAATAACATCTACAATATCGCCTTTCTCCATCTGAACCTGGAAAAATAATTTATGCGGAATATGCTCTATATTTATTTCAATTATTTCACCGGTATCTTTTTCAGTGAAAACACTTTTCTTAACATTCAGCTCTGACAGCAATTCTTTTCTGAATATTAGTTTTCCTTTAACCGGTGATTTTATAGATCTCTGAATTACAGTGCTGGCCACCCCTCCGGTATGAAAAGTACGCATAGTCAATTGTGTACCAGGTTCTCCTATAGACTGCGCAGCTATAATCCCAACTGCTTCACCGATCTCAACTATTTTACCGGTAGCAAGATCTCTACCGTAACATTTCTGGCATACTCCTGATTCTGCCTGACAGGTCATAACTGAACGAACTTTTATACTTTCAATATTAGCATGTATAAATTTCTGCAGGTGTTTCTCAGTGATCTCTTCGTCACTTTTTATTATATTCTTTTTTGTATTGGGATTATTGACGTTCTCCAGGCAGGTTCTTCCTATTAAATTAGTATTAGGTTCACCTTCCAGGGTCAAAACATATAGACTTATTCCGTCTTCTGTCTTGCAGTCATTTATTCTCACCATGGTATCCTGCGCAACATCGACTAACCTTCTTGTCAGATACCCCGAATCAGCAGTCCTGAGTGCAGTATCAGCAAGTCCCTGTCTGGCACCATGAGTAGAAATAAAATACTCTAAAACAGTAAGCCCTTCTCTAAAGTTGGATTTGATGGGACTGTCTATTATATCTCCTCTTGCATTTGCAACCAATCCCCTCATACCAGCTAACTGGCGTAACTGCTTTATATTCCCCCTGGCGCCCGATGTAGCCATCATATAAACCGGATTAAACTTGTTAAAATTCTTTTCCATAGCACTGGCCACACTTTCATTTGCCTGAGACCATGTTTGTATTAACCTCTGGTGCCTTTCAAATTCCGTTATCATACCTTGCTTATAGTAGCCCTCAATTTTTTCAATCTTTTTCTCTACATTGCTTATAATCTTGGCTTTTTCTTCAGGCACATCTATATCATCAATCCCTATAGTAAGACCGGACCTGGTGGAATATTTAAATCCCGATTCTTTAATAGAATCCAGTGTTTCAACAACTACACTCTGAGGGTATTTACCTATGCAGTCAGAAATAATAGCAATGAGGTCTTTTTTGTCTATTTCTTTATTAACAAATCTATAATCCTCGGGTAGAGATTTATTAAATATTATTCTCCCTACTGTAGTTTTTAGTATCTTATCATTGATCCTGACCCTGATGGGTGTATGAAGGGATATAAAATTGTAATCATAATCTAAAATAGCATCCTGGGTGTTGTTATAAAACCTTACTTTTTTTTCCGATTTTTCTCTCTCCGAAGTCAAGTAATATATTCCCAGGACCATATCCTGGGAGGGAACTACAACTGGCTCACCGTTGGCAGGTGATAATATATTATTTACCGAAAGCATTAAAACCATTGATTCAGCTCTGGCTTCATTTGATAGGGGTACATGAGCAGCCATCTGATCACCATCAAAATCTGCATTAAACGGTGGGCAGACCATGGGATGAATCTGTATCGCCTTACCTTCTACTAAAATAGGCATAAAGGCCTGTATACCAAGCCTGTGAAGTGTTGGCGCACGGTTAAGTAGGATAGGATGATTTTTAATCACTTCTTCCAGTATATCCCAGACTTCATTGCTTGCCCTTTCTACCATAGTCTTGGCACTCTTTATATTCTGTGCAAATCCTTCATCAACTAATTTTTTCATAACAAAAGGTTTAAATAATTCCAGAGCTATTTTTTTAGGAAGCCCGCATTGTTCCAGTTTTAGGTTAGGATTGACTACGATCACCGATCTTCCTGAATAATCTACTCTTTTACCCAAAAGATTCTGTCTGAACCTACCCTGTTTACCTTTGAGCATATCACTAAGGGATTTAAGCGGCCTGTTACCGGCACCTACTACTGCTCTGCCTCTCCTGCCATTATCAAAAAGCGCATCAACAGCTTCCTGCAGCATCCTCTTTTCATTATTGATGATTATTTCCGGAGCTGCCAGTTCTAAAAGTTTCTTGAGTCTGTTATTCCTATTAATGACTCTCCTGTACAAATCATTTAGGTCAGAGGTGGCAAATCTTCCGCCGTCCAGCTGTACCATCGGCCTTAAATCCGGAGGTATTACCGGAATTATATCCAGGATCATATATTCAGGCCTATTATCAGAATCTATAAATGATGATATTATCTTAAGCCTCTTGATGCTCCTGCTTCTTTTTTGACCCTTGGATTTTTTTACAGTCTCCTTAAGCTCTTCCACCTCTTTTTTACAGTCAAGATTCTTAAGCAGTTCTTTTATGGCTTCTGCTCCCATTCCACCTTTAAAATACTGCCCGTAAATTTCCTTCATTTTTTTAAATAAAGCTTCATCAGAAACCAGCATTTTTTCCTCTAAATTAAGGAAAAAGGTGTCAGCTCTTTTTATCAGCTCGATTTCCTCTTTATATATTTCCTTCTCTTCTTCCAGAAGCATGTCTGTCTCTTTTATAATCTTGTTTTTCCTTTCCTCTAAATCCAATTCAGTGATCTCATCTTTATCAATATCACCATCAAAATCTTCTTCTGTTTTTTCGTCCATCTCCTGAAATTTATCAGGATTTTCCTCTTCACTTATTTCCTGGTCCAATTTCTCAATATCATCTTTATTTGCTTGTATTTCTTCTAATCTTATCTGGTGCAGCTCTTCTGCTTTATTTAATGCTCTCTGGTATAGCTTTTTTATTTCGTCTTGTTCACTATCTATCTTTTCCCTGTTAATATTGTTTATGATATATGAGTCAAAATAAAGAACTTTCTCTAAATCCTTGGGGCTTATATCCAGAACATATCCCATCCTGCTTGGGACTCCTTTAAAAAACCATATATGCGATACTGGAGAAGCAAGTTCAATATGACCCATCCGTTCTCTTCTTACATTAGATCTTGTTACTTCAACTCCGCACCTCTCACAGATTATTCCCTTAAACCTGACTCTTTTATATTTACCACAATAACATTCCCAATCCTTTGTAGGACCAAAAATCCTTTCACAGAATAACCCGTCTTTCTCAGGCTTTAGAGTCCTATAATTTATAGTTTCCGGTTTTTTGACCTCACCATTCGACCATGACCTTATTTTTTCCGGTGAAGCGAGCCCTATTTTTAAAGCATCAAAATTATTTACGTCCACATTTACAACCATTTGCCAAATCCCCCTAAATTAATTAAATTCAAATAATATTGATTATTATTTTACTTTTTTACTTTAGCCTTTTTATCTTTAGATACCCTTTTACTTTTTTTACTCACTGTCTTTTTCTTCTCTACTTTCTTCTTCTCTTTCTTTTTCTTTCCTGCTTTTTCTTTTACTGCTTTCTGCTCAACCTTCTTCTTTTTCTTCTTTGTTTTATCTTTCTTCACTTCTTTCT
>CAZLOE010000035.1:0-4215 GCA_964561115.1 uncultured Actinomycetota bacterium | reverse complement strand
TTCTGCTCAACCTTCTTCTTTTTCTTCTTTGTTTTATCTTTCTTCACTTCTTTCTTCACTGCTTTCTCTTTTTCTTCCTTCTTCTCTGCCTTTTCTTCTTCCGCTTCTGCTTTTTTGGCCTTTTCTTCTTTTAAATCAATCCCCAAATCCTCAACAGTTTTCATAATATAATCTTCAGACCTGGATACTTTTACTTCCTTTCCCTCCTCTGAAAGTACTTCCACATCAAGGCCTAAGCTCTGCATTTCTTTTATAAGCACTTTAAATGATTCCGGAATTCCAGGCTTTTCTATGTTTTCTCCCTTTACAATAGATTCATATGTTTTCACACGCCCTGTTACATCATCTGATTTTATGGTAAGCATTTCCTGCAAAGCATACGCAGCACCGTAAGCTTCCAATGCCCATACTTCCATCTCCCCGAATCTCTGACCTCCAAACTGTGCTTTACCGCCAAGCGGCTGCTGGGTGACCAGAGAATACGGTCCGGTAGATCTTGCATGTATTTTATCATCTACCAGATGCAGTAATTTCATAACATATACATAGCCTATAGTGATATTATCAGATAATTTCTCCCCACTCCTACCGTCGTATAAAGCAGTTTTTCCGCTTTTCGGAAGTCTGGCTGATTCTAACAGCTTTACTATATCATCCTCTTTAAAACCCTCAAAAATAGGTGTTGAAACATAAATAGGGCCTTCTTCTCCACCATTTTTCTTTTTATTATTCCAGCCTTCATGAGTTGCCCAGCCAAGATGAGCCTCCAGAACCTGACCTACGTTCATCCTTGAAGGAACCCCCAGAGGATTGAATATTATATCTATTGGTTCACCATCTTCAGTGTAGGGCATATCTTCTTCGGGAAGAATTACTGATATTACTCCTTTGTTACCATGTCTCCCTGCAAGTTTGTCACCAATGGAGATCTTTCTTTTTTCAGCAATGAATACCCTTACTAGTTCATTTACCCCCGGCGGAAGATCATGTCCTTTTTTTCTGGAAAATAATTGAACATCTACCACTTTCCCGCCCTCACCATGAGGTACTTTAAGAGAGCTTTCCCTTACTTCCCTGGCTTTTTCACCAAAAATTGCCCGCAGTAGTTTTTCTTCAGCTGTTAGCTCTGTTTCACCCTTTGGAGTTATTTTGCCGACCAATATATCTCCAGGTTTTACCTCGGCTCCGATCCTTATAATTCCGCGGTCATCAAGATTTTTTAAAACTTCTTCCCCTATGCTTGGTATATCTCTTGTTATCTCCTCTGCTCCTAATTTTGTGATCCTGGCCTCCACTTCCTGTTTTGAAATATGAATAGAGGAGAGAACGTCCTCTTTTACCAATCTCTCCGATATAATAATAGCATCCTCATAGTTATATCCTTCCCAGGACATAAAAGCTACCCTCAGGTTCTTTCCCAGTGCCAGTTCACCGGAACTGGTTGCAGGACCATCAGCAATCACCTGTCCTTTTTTAACCTTTTCACCTTCTTCTACAATAGGTTTCTGATTTATACAGGTCCCCTGGTTTGACCTTTTAAATTTATATAGATTATGAATATAATCCTTTTCACTTTTATAACTTACCTTAATATGGTCTGCACATACTTCTTCAACTATGCCGTCATCTCTGGCAAGAATCAAAACTCCGCTGTCTCTTGAAACTTCTTCTTCCATACCAGTTCCGACCAGCGGCGGTTCGGGTTCGATCAACGGGACTGCCTGGCGCTGCATATTGGACCCCATTAATGCTCTGTTTGCGTCATCATGTTCCAGAAATGGTATTAGTGATGCAGCAGCACTAAAAATTTGCCTTGGTGAGACATCCATATAATCCACCGTACCTGGTTCAACAGTCACTATCTCATCACCCAGACGGGCCATGACTCTTTCTTCTGCAAATTTTCCATTCTTTCTGACTTTCGCAGTCGCCTGTGCAATTATATAATTCTCTTCATTATCTGCAGACAGATATTCCAGCTTATCTGTTAATTTGCCGTTGATGACTTTTATATAAGGTGTTTCTATAAATCCATATTCATTCAGCCTTGCATAAGTAGAAAGAGAGCCGATCAATCCAATATTTGGGCCCTCGGGTGTTTCTATCGGGCACATCCTTCCGTAATGAGAAGGATGTACATCTCTTACCTCAAATCCCGCTCTCTCTCTGCTCAGCCCGCCGGGGCCAAGAGCGCTAAGCCTTCTTTTATGAGTAATCTCACTTAAAGGATTTGTCTGATCTAAAAATTGGGAAAGCTGGCCGCTTCCAAAAAATTCTTTTAAACTTGCCACCAGCGGCCTGATATTGATAAGAGATTTAGGAGTTATCATACCGGCTTCCTGAGTCGTCATTCTTTCCTTTACAACTCTTTCCATTCTGGAGAGACCGATCCTTACCTGATTCTGAATAAGCTCTCCAACATTTCTAACCCTTCTATTGCCGAAATGATCGATATCATCTATCTCTCCTAAACCACCCATCAGCTGTATTAAATACTTAACTATCAGGAATATATCCTTACAATTTAGTATATATTTCTCATTTGTATCTATGCCGATTTTGGCATTAATTGCATTAAGCTTGTTTAGGATATTTTTATCTGTTTCGTCTATCAGCTTCTGATTCATTTTGTATCTGCCTACTTTTCCAAAATCGTATCTTTTTGGATTAAAAAATAAGGAACTTATCAGATTTCTTGAACTCTCAACCGTTGGCGGCTCTCCAGGCCTTAATTTCTTGTATATTTCTATTAGTGCTTCTTCCTCGGTCTCGGTGAAATCCTTCTCCAGGGTATTTTTGATGCAGCCCCTTTTATCGTATGGTCCAAAAAGGCTGAGCAGTTCCTCATTATTCCCAAATCCTACTGATTTCAGGAAAACAGTAAGCAAAAATTTTCTTCTCCTATCAATCCTTACATATGCTATATTCTTTTTATCGGTTTCAATCTCAATCCATGAACCCCTGGTAGGTATGACTTTACACATATAGATATCTATTTCAGTTTTTTTATCTATATCCGTATCAAAATATACTCCCGGAGAACGGACCAATTGAGACACCACCACTCTCTCTGTCCCATTGATTATGAAAGTCCCTTTTTCTGTCATCATAGGAAAATCTCCCATAAAGACTTCCTGTTCTTTGATCTCTCCGGTTTCTTTATTAAAAAATTTTGATAAGACTTTTAAAGGAGCATTATAAGACATATCCTGCATCTTACAGTTATCAGGATTTGAATTTACATCATCAAAACTATAATTAATAAACTCAAGTGACATATTGCCTGTAAAATCTTCAATAGGTGAAACATCTTTTAGAGCTTCCATGAGTCCTTCCTCCAAAAACCACTGGAAGGACTTTCTCTGTATGTCCAGGAGATGCGGCATGTCCATTACTTTAAGGATTTTGCCAAAACTATGCCTCTGGATTTTTTTGATTTTTTGCATTAATTTGTTCTCCCCTTTTTTATGTTCTAAGTTTAATAAAGAAGTAAAAAGTGAAATGTTTAAGTTAAAATAAATACCAATGCACAGGGATAATACCTATATAAAATAGTATTGGTAAATACTTACAGGAAAAACTGACAAACTAATAGTTTATCAAATATAAGTCAATTGTCAACTATTTTGTAAATATATTAAATTAAAAAATACTATTTTATTTTTACCTCGGCACCTGCTTCTTCCAACTGCTTCTTAATATTTTCAGCTTCTTCTTTTGATACTTTTTCCTTGACCATACTTGGTGCTTTATCAACCAATTCCTTGGCTTCTTTTAACCCAAGACTGCTCAGAGATCTGACTACTTTTATAACCTGTATTTTCTTTTGCCCTGCTGATTTTAACTGAACATCAAACTCTGTCTTTTCTTCCGCGGGTGCTCCTCCCTTTGATGAAGTCTGTCCTCCAATAGCAGAAGCTGAAGCCGTTATAGCCTGAGCGCTTACTTTGAACTTCTCTTCAAGAGCTTTGACCAGCTCAGAGAGCTCAATGACCGTCATTTTATCTATTGCCCCCAGAATATCATCGATTACTTTACTTTTTATTGTAGTTTTCACTTTTTCCTTTGTTTTAGCTTCTTCCTTCTTTTCCTCTACAGGTTTAGCTGATTCTTTTTTCTCTTCTGCCTGCTTGACTTCTTCTTTCTTTTCTTCTGTAAGTTTGACTTCTTCTTTCTTTTCTTCAGCAGGTTTAGCCTCTTCCTTTTTCTCCTCTG
>CAZLOE010000034.1:0-12011 GCA_964561115.1 uncultured Actinomycetota bacterium | reverse complement strand
AGGTCTAAAGATAGTATTAATGTTCGAGGAAGTCTCTCAGGGCTCCGCTTCTGTTGGGATGCCTGAGTTTCCCCAAAGTCTTTGATTCTATCTGCCTTATTCTTTCCCTGGTGACGCCGAATTCTCTTCCCACTTCCTCAAGCGTCCTGGGATGGCCGTCCTGCAGGCCGAACCTGAGCTGGATGACCTTTCTTTCCCTGTCATTTAATGTATTTAGGACTTCCTGAAGCTGTTCCTGAAGCATGGTAAACGAAGCAGCATCTGAAGGCGCCTCAACATCCGAATCCTCTATGAAATCCCCCAGATGGCTGTCTTCCTCTTCACCTATAGGAGTCTCAAGAGATACAGGCTCCTGAGATATTTTCATTATCTCTCGTACCTTCTCCGGAGAAAATTTCATCTTCTTTGCTATCTCTTCCGGAGTGGGTTCCCTTCCTAATTTCTGAAGTAGATACCTTTGTATTCTTATCAGTTTGTTTATTGTTTCTACCATATGCACCGGAATCCTTATGGTCCTTGCCTGGTCTGCTATAGCCCTGGTTATTGCCTGCCTTATCCACCAGGTGGCATAGGTAGAGAACTTATATCCCTTTTTATAATCAAATTTTTCAACCGCTCTTATAAGTCCGAGGTTTCCTTCCTGGATCAGGTCCAAAAAGAGCATGCCTCTTCCCACATATTTTTTGGCAATGCTTACCACAAGCCTCAAATTTGCCTCAACAAGCATCATTTTAGCTTTTATATCGCCTGCTTCGATCTTCTTGGCGAGATGCACTTCTTCAGAAGCAGTAAGCAGCCTTACCTTACCTATTTCCTTAAGGTACATCCTGACAGGATCATTTGTAGGCGACTTTATGGTAAGGTCCAGTTTTCTGTTAAAAACCCCTTCACTCCCTTTCTTTTTGGTACTTTTAATATCAATATCCTCATCCTCTTCGCTTACAATCTCTATTCCAAGGTTCTGAATAACATCATAGATGTTTTCTATCTGCTCCTTGTTGAGTTCTATATCCGAAAGAGTCTCCGTTATTTCTTCAGTAGTCAGAAGACCATCAGCTTTACCTTTATTGATAAGCATCTTTACTTCTTCCAACTTAAATTCCGACCCTCTTTTCATATTTAAATTCTCCTCTAACTTAAAGTAACTTCAAATTCATTTTTTCTTTCTCCAGTTCTATAAGCCTCCGGTACAATTCGTCATATTCGGAGGCGGACTCATCTTTGTCTATACCGCTGCCTGCATTTTTATTTTTTTCATATTCTATCATTTTTTTTCTGATTTTTTCAATTTCTTCGGAAATGCGGATCCCCTTTAGGTTGCTTATAATCTCTTTACTCAATTTTCCTAAATCCTGGTCTTTGAAATACTGCTTGCTGAATAAAATGAAATTATATAGCCTTCTCACCTCTTCATTCTCTACTGCACCTGACGTAATTTTTATGGGAAAGTTTATCTTTTTATTATCCTCTTTTGCTTTTCGGATTTCATCCCTTACAACTAGATAAAGCTCCCTTGTATCATCAAATCTAAAATGATCAGGGCCCAGGCTCAGAAGCTCGTCTATTTGACCTCCCAGCCCGTTTATTATAAGCTTTAACGCTTCAATTTCTATTTTCTTTAAAGGAACTACATCTTCACCTACAGATTTCTTTTTTTCAATGTCATTATCTCTATCCCAATGCAAAGCTCTGTCTTTTTGTTCATGCTCTTTCTTCAACATCTCTTCCAGAAGCAGGCTTTCCTTAAGATTTAATTTATAGGCTACCCTTTTTATGCACTCCTCCTGTATGATCCTAGAGGAAAGAGTGGATATGAATCTGGTTATATGGTCACTGGCTTTAAGTTTTCCGGCTAAATTATTTATATCATATTTGCTGATTATCGCATCAAGGGTAAAATCAATAATACCTTCAGAACTTTCTATTTTATCTAAAAAAACATCTTTTCCCTTCTTGAATATAAAATCTGCAGGATCGTAACCCTCTTCCAGTACCGATACTTTTATATTTAAATTATTTTCGTAATATAGATCCAGCCTTTCATTGTACTCTCTCAGTCTTTCAATCCCCTTAAGAGAAGCGCTCATCCCCGCCGCATCGCTGTCAAAAACCAGGACAATATTCTTCGTAAATCTCCCTAACAACTTTATCTGTTCCGACGTAAGGGCAGTACCCAGGCTCGCAACTGCATTCTTTATACCTTGCTGATGCAGAGCCATAACATCGGTATAACCTTCGACTATAAGTACCTCATCTGCCTCCACAATATGTTTTTTTGCCTGAAAGATTCTGTATATGTTTCTGCCCTTGGAATAAAGGATGGTCTCGGGCGTGTTTATATATTTTGCCTGCCTGGTAGCTGTCTGGCCGGAGTCCGAAAGGATCCTCCCTCCAAAACCTATTGTCTTTCCCACTATATCTTCAATGGGAAATATTACTCTGTTTCTAAACCTGTCATATGTCTCCTCTTTGCCTCTCTTACTCTCAATACCGAGCCCGCACCCGACTATTTCCGTTGTCTTATAACCTCTTTTTTTGGCAAAATTTGAAAAGGCATTCCAATCGTCCAGGCTGAACCCAACATCGAATTCAATCAACGTTTTCTCGGTAAATCCCCTGTTTTTCAAATAATTCAGTGAAGGCAGCCCTTTCTTACTGTTAAAGAGTATAAAACTAAAATACTTCTTGGCAAGTTCGTTTAACTCTACCAGCCTGTTTTTCAGTTTTGAAGGCTGTGCAGAGCCGCTGTAAACATACTTAAGGTTGTACCCTATCTTCTTTGCCAGAAATTCAACAGCCTCTATAAATTCCATATTTTCAATCTTTTCAATAAAGCTTATTACATCCCCTCCTTCTCCACAACCGAAGCAGTGATAGAGCTGCTTTGAAGTATCAACCGTAAATGAAGGGGTTTTTTCTTTGTGAAAAGGGCAGAGCCCGGTATAATTCCTGCCGGTTCTCTTTAACTTTACATAACCTGAAATAACGCTGTGGATATCCGCTTTGGATTTCAGTTCTTCTACTTCGCCAGCCTTTAAACTTCTGTTCATTTCCTTCTTAAATAATAATAGTTATATATCCGAAAGGACTTACTGGAGATTACTGACCAGATCTACTTTGATCATTAAATGCTTTATTTATTTTACCACTAATATATTATTTATTAGAGAAGTTATTCAAAGATTTCTGGTAAATTTTAGCTATTTTTTTTCTCTTTTTCCTTTAAGGCAGCATGTGCAGCAGCCAGTCTGGCAATAGGGATCCTGTAAGGTGAACAGCTGACATAATCCATTCCTACCATATGGCAGAATTCCACAGAACTCGGGTCTCCGCCGTGTTCCCCGCAGATACCTATCTTTAAGTTCTTTCTTACCTTTCTGCCTTTTTCCACAGCCATTTTGATTAGCTGACCTACACCATCTTTGTCAAGGGTAGCAAACGGGTCCTTATCCAAAATCCCTTTTTCCAGATAATCAGGAAGAAATTTACCCGAGTCATCTCTTGAAAATCCAAAAGTCATCTGGGTAAGGTCATTTGTCCCGAAGCTGAAAAACTCAGCTTCTTTTGCAATCTCATCAGCAGTGACACAGGCTCTTGGGATCTCGATCATAGTGCCCACCTTATAGTCAAATTTAAGGTTCTCCTTTTTCATTATACTGTCTGCTATCTTTATTATCTGTTCTTTTAGGACTTTTACTTCTCTTACGGTCCCGACCAGCGGGATCATCACTTCGGGTTTTACTTTATATTTTTTCCTTATCAGATCCACAGTAGCTTCAAATATTGCCCTTACCTGCATTTCAAGGATCTCAGGATAGGTAATGGAAAGCCTGCATCCTCTGTGCCCCAGCATCGGGTTTATTTCATGAAGAGCATTAATAGTTGCCTTGAGCTCATCAAATTTCAGTCCCAGTTCCCCGGCTATTTCCTTTATATCTTCATCTTCATTGGGTAAAAACTCGTGAAGCGGCGGGTCAAGCAGCCTTATTGTCACCGGCAGATCATTCATTACTTTAAATATCTCTATAAAATCTTTTTTCTGCATCGGCAGAAGTTTTGCCAGGGCCTTCTCCCTTTCTTCCCTGTTACCTGCTACTATCATCTTTCTTACCGCTTTTATCCTATCTGCCTCAAAGAACATATGCTCAGTCCTGCAGAGACCTATACCCTCTGCACCAAAACTTATTGCCACTTTTGAATCATTGGGAGTATCAGCATTTGTCCTTACACCGAGTTTTCTGTAATCATCGACCCAGCTCATAAATTTCTTGAAATCTTCACCCAGCACAGGATCCACTACCGGTATTTTTCCCACAAAAATTTCTCCTGTGGAACCATCAAGTGTGATCCAGTCATACTTTTTTATCTGTTTGCCGTTTACTTTAAAATATTTTTTACTCTCAAAAACCTTGATATCCTCGGCACCGGCTACACAGCACTTTCCCATACCTCTTGCAACCACTGCAGCATGAGAGGTCATACCGCCTCTTGCGGTCAAGATTCCCTGGGCAGCAGCCATGCCCTGAATATCCTCAGGAGATGTTTCCGTCCTTACTAAAATGACATTTCCGTTCTTTGCTTCTTCAACAGCACTATCCGCGTCAAAAACAACCCTGCCCAGTGCCGCTCCCGGTGATGCTGGTAGACCTTTGGCAAGTAGTTCCGATTTATGTTTAGCTTTTATATCAAGCTGCTTATGCAATAACTGGTCCAGCATCTGAGGTTCGACTCTGGTCACCGCAGTCTTCTTATCTATATACTTCTTATCGACCATATCTACTGCTATCCTTAGCGCTGCTGATGCTGTTCTCTTGCCGGTCCTGGTCTGAAGCATATATAATTTGCCTTCCTGGATGGTAAATTCAACATCCTGCATATCCCGGTAATGGTCTTCTAATTTTCTCCTTATATCTATAAGCTGTTTGTAGATATCGGGCATTTCCTTTTCTAATTTGGAAATGTGCTTGGGAGTCCTTATTCCTGCAACTACGTCTTCACCCTGTGCATTCATAAGATATTCACCATAAAACTCGTCTTTACCAGTCGCCGGGTCTCTTGTAAAAGCCACGCCGGTTCCCGAACTCTTGCCCATATTCCCGAACACCATTACCTGTACATTTACAGCAGTACCAATATTGTGAGGAATGTCGTGGAGGTTTCTATAAGATATGGCCCTCTTGTTATTCCAGGAGCCGAATACTGCATCAATTGACATTTTCAGCTGTTCTCTTGGGTCCTGGGGAAAGCTTTTCCCCTTGGCTTTTTTTATTATTTTCTTATAATCTTCTACCAACCCCTTTAGATCCTCAGCATCAAGTTCGGTGTCATATTTTACCTTTTTCTTGTCTTTTCTGGCCTGGAGCGCTTCCTCAAAGCTATCATGTTCCACTCCCATTACCACATCACCGAACATCTGGACAAATCTTCTATAGGAATCCCATGCAAATCTTTCATTTTTCGTTTTTTCTATCAGGGCCTTTATAGTCTTATCATTCAAACCAAGGTTCAGTACCGTGTCCATCATGCCGGGCATCGAGATAGCTGCCCCCGATCTGACAGAAACCAGAAGCGGATTTTCCTCATCTCCAAAAACCATTCCCATTTTTTCTTCCAGTTTTTTTAGATTTTCATCAATCTGGTCATCCATGCCTTTGGGATACTTCTTGCCTAATTCATAAAACAGATTACAGACTTCTGTAGTTATGGTAAAGCCGTAAGGTACGGGCAGTCCTATATTGGTCATCTCTGACAGATTGGCGCCTTTTCCTCCCAAAAGATTTTTCATCTCTTTTTTGCCTTCACCGAAGAAATACACATACTTCTTAGAAACCATTTCCATCAATCCCCTTTAGAAATTAAATTAATAACAAGATAAAAATTTATAAAAAACAAACCGACATATGATACCAGAAAAATTAAAAAAAATTAAGGGTAAAAAAAGCTAAAAAACTCTAACCCCTGTTATTACCCTCTATGATCAGCTTTGAAAAATCTGCAAACATTAGATAGAGGTCGACTGCCTTCCTGACCAGATTGATCCTGTTTGCTCTTATCTTGCTGTCCTTGTCCATAACCAGGACATTATCAAAAAATAGATCTACAATTCTACCGAATTCTTCAAATTCGGAAAGAACTGACCTGTAGTCTTTTTTGGATATAAGCTCTTTGACACTTGATTCATACCTGCCTGCTGATAAAAACAGCTTTTTTTCATGCTCTTCTTTAAAAAGCTTTGGGTCCACTCTTCCGGATTCTTTATTACCTGTTATATTCTTACACCTTATCATAGGGAACGCCAATCTCTTAATATCACCAGCCGATATAAATTTTTGTAGTGCTCTGTACCTTAAATCAATATCCGTAATAGAAGAACATCCCGAACCCAGAATCGATTCCAGAATATCTAATCTCTTTTTTCCTTTTTCCAGCAGGAAGCGGTATCTTGAAACAATAAAGTCTTTTACATCTAAGATTAACTGCAGTTTATTCATAATTTTTGGCTTAAAAGATTTTACATACAAATCCAGGTTGTATTTCACTACAACCGCAAGATCAAAATCATATTTTTTTTCAAGTGTGGAAAGCACAATACCGGAAGCTTTTCTCCTGAGGGCAAAAGGATCTTCGGAACCGGAAGGGATCTTCCCTGCCATAAACATCCCTGTTATGGTATCTATTTTATCAGCGATCGACAGCAGCATCCCTGTATCTGTCTTGGGCAGGACATCACCGGAAAATCTTGGCAGATAATGCTCAAATATTGCATCCGAGACTCCTCTGCTCTCACCCTTCTCTTTTGCATATTCCTTGCCCACCACTCCCTGAAGTGCAGGAAATTCCACTACCATATTAGTCACAAGGTCGCACTTGCATATCATTCCTGCCCTGGCAAGATGAACCGATATATCTTCTTTAAGCCGGGTTTTAGGATCACCTAAAAACTTTGCGATATACATACTTACTTTTTTTATCCTTACCGCCTTGTCATATATACTGCCGAGGTTAGAAAAGAAGACCACACCTTTTAACTTATCTATCCAGTAAGCAAAATCATGCTTTTTATCCTCCTCATAGAAGAATGCTGCGTCGCTTAACCTGGCCTTCAGCACCCTTTCATTACCTTTCTTTATCTCGCCGTTATCCTTTATTCCATTCTGCACGACAATAAACCTGGTGCTGACACTTCCGGAACTGTCCAGAACTGCAAAATACCTCTGGTGGTACTGTATTGCCTCAATTAAAAGCTCTTTTGGAATATAGAGAAATTCTTCCGGAAAGCTGCCGGTTATAACATTTGGGATCTCAACCAGATTTACCACATCATCGATTAAATCCTGGTTTAAAACGACCCTGTAATTTCCTTTCCATACTTTTTCTTCAATCCTCCTTATCTGCTCTAATATCAGTTGTTTCCTTTTTTTAGCATCCACTATTACTTTCCCTTTATCTCTGAGTAGCTTAAAGTAACTGTCTGAATCCTTTACGGTAATGGGTTCCGGGCTTAGGGTGCGGTGCCCGAATGTAATATTTGAAGAATTTAAATTAGCCAGTCTGAATTTTATTACCTTATCACCGTACAGAGCCAGTATCCACCTTATGGGGCGGGCAAACTTAAGGTCATAATCCCCCCAGGTCATCTGTTTTCTGAAGGTTATGGCAGGTATTGTCTCCTTCAGTATTCCAGGCAGGATATCCACAGTTTTTTTACCCTTCTCTACCATCCTCTTTCCCAGATATACACCCTTGCCTTCGACTTTTATCTTCTCAAGCTCGGAGACTTTGAGACCCAGGCTCTTTGCAAAACCCTCTGCAGAGCGGGTTGGATTACCGCTCCCGTCAAATGCAATCTTTTCCAGGGGGCCGGTAACTGTTTTCTCCTCGGATCTCTGCATATCGCTCAATCCCTCTACCACTGCTACCAGCCTTCTCGGCGAGCTGTAAGTCTTAAGATCAGTAAATTCCAGCCTGTTTTCAGCAAGTTTATTTCCAAGAATTTTTTCAAGCCCTGACGTTCCCTCGTCAGCGCATGAAGGAGGCAGCTCTTCGGTCCCGATCTCAAAGACTAACTTTCTTTTCATATTTATTTACTATCTCTTTTTTAACAGGGGATACCCCAGCTCTTCTCTCTGCTTAAGATACTCAGAGCACAGGATCTTGGCAAGATTTCTTACCCTTGCAATATATAAAGTCCTTTCTGCCACACTTATTGCTTCTCTTGCATCAAGCAGATTAAAAACATGCGAGCATTTAAGGACATATTCACATCCTACGAAAACAAGCCCCCTGCTTATGACTTTTTTAAATTCTTCTTCATATTTTTTAAACAGATCCACAAGCATATCCACAGTAGCTATTTCAAAATTATAGGCAGACCACTGCTTCTCAGATTCAAGATGTATTTCCCCATAGGTAGTGCTGTTGGACCAGTTTAGTTCCCAGAAACTGTCCTTGTCCTGTAGATACATTGCAATCCGTTCCAACCCGTAAGTTATTTCCGCTGAAACAGGCTTGAGAGCAAGGCCTCCCATCTGCTGAAAATAGGTAAACTGGGTAACTTCCATTCCATCAGCCCATACTTCCCAGCCCAGGCCGGCAGCGCCGATCGTCGGAGACTGCCAGTCATCTTCCACAAATCTGATATCATGTGATTTCAGATCAATTCCCAGGCTTTTAAGGGAACCGAGATAAATGTCTATTACATCGTCCGGAGACGGCTTCAACAGCACCTGGAACTGGTAATAGAACTGGGTCCTGAAAGGATTTTCACCGTATCTTCCATCCGTAGGCCTTCTGCTTGGTTCGACATATGCAACATTCCAGGGTTCGGGGCCAAGACACCTCAAAAAAGTATCGGGGTTGAACGTTCCAGCCCCCTTTTCCAGATCCATAGGCTGTTTTATAATACAGCCGCTGTCAGCCCAGTATTTCTGAAGATTAAAAATGATGTCCTGGAAATTCATAGTTTCTTATTTTAATAATATTAATTTTAATAGTCAATTGTACCAGGCAACAATAAATCAATATTACAGCCCTATTTTCTTTAGATATTTGAAACTGTCCACATTACATTCTGTGTGATAGACTATATAGTTCTCTATCAGCCTGTACATTTTTTTAAGTGTGTGGGGATTTACTTCAATATCCCTGAAATCCTCGATCTTGAGATTAAAAAGATCGCATAAAAACCTGTAGTCCGATGCACTCAATACCTCTTTGTTTGCTGTAAAATTAGCACATTTTTTACAGAGAATTCCCCCGTCTTTGACCGAAAAGTATATCTTATGCTTGCCGAAAGAATATAGATCGCTTAAATCCTGGTTGCACCTGCTGCAGTTTTTAAGAAGCGGTATATATCCTGTGACCTTTAAAAATTTGATACCAAAAAAACACATTGTTTTTTTCAGTGATACGACGTCCTCCGGATCCATGCTGTCAATCTCATTAAAACAGACATAGATCAATCTAAAAAGAAGCGGGGATGAATCCCCGCCTGAAGCCTGAGTTTTCAATATTATTTTGCTTATTATCTCGCAGAAGACAAATTTGTAAAAATCCAGAGCTATATTTTTAAAACTTTTTATTATTTCTGCCTGATTTATGACATCCAGATTTCTTCCCCTGGAAAGCTCCATATCCACAAGATTAAATAGTTCAAGCTTGCCCCTTAGTTTACTATGTATCTTCCTTGCTCCCTTGGCTACAGCACTTATCACGTCTCCGTCATAGGAATACATCTTAATGATCTTGTCCGATTCCCCTAATTTATATGATTTTAATATGATAGCCTTGGCCTTATAATACGACATTTTTACTTGTCAAAAATAGCACTGTACTCTTTGATTATATTTATTCCGCTGCTGGTCCCGAGCCTTGTTGCTCCTGCATCTATTAAAGCCTGAGCATCACTAAATGTCCTTATTCCACCTGATGCCTTTACTCCTATATTTCTTGTAACGACTTCTCTTATAAGACGGATATCATCAAGCTCCACGCCTTTTACTCCAAATCCGGTAGATGTCTTTACAAAATCAGCACCTGACCTTTCAATAATGGAACACACTCTTTTGATCTCATCCCTGGTCAAGATCGCAGTCTCTATTATGACCTTGATATTGATATGCCTGTTGTACTCGGCTATCTGCTCGCGCCTTATTACATTGACTATTATTCTTATCTCCCTTTCAATATACTCGTAGTTGCCGCTTTTTATTGCTCCCAGATTTATAACCATATCAAGCTCATCCGCACCTTTTCTTACGTTGTCCCTCGCTTCAAATACTTTGGTCTCGGTTGTATTTGCGCCAAGCGGATAACCTACAACAGAACAGACTTTGACATCGGTATCCACCAGTATCTTATTTGCCTGCTCTATAGAAGAAGGATTGATACAAACTGCCGCAAAATGATTTTTTTTAGCATTGATACACAATTGTTCTATATCCTTTGAAGTCGCAACAGGATTAAGCAAAGTCTGGTCTATAGTCTTGGCCAATTGTTCTTTAGTTAACGTATTTATCACCCTACCTTAATTTATATATAAAATAATAATTTCACTTACATATAACCGAATCTATCCAGCAGTAACTTTTTCCTGGTCCAATTTTTTTTAATCTTTACCCATAATTCTAGAAAGACCTTGCAGCCGAATATATTTTCAAGCTCCAGCCTGGACTGTCTGCCCGCTTTCTTCAGCATGCTTCCCGACTTACCTATTATTATCGCCTTCTGTGATTCTCTTTCAGCATAAATACAGCACCTGATGCTGACCAGCTTCTTGCCATCTCCAGTGGTGGATTTGCTAAAACTTTCCACCCTGACATTTATACTGTGGGGAATTTCATCATATAGATTCTCGTATAACTTTTCCCTTACGATCTCGGAAACCATTTCCTCCGTCGGCTGGTCTGTAATGGTATCTTTTCCGTAATATCTAGGCCCTTCCGGAAGACTCCCTGCAAGCGTCTTTAAAAATTTATCAACGTTTTGACCTGTCTTTGCAGAAACTTCATATATGCAGTCAAAAAAATTATAACCGGCCAGCTTCTCTTTTTCTTTTTTTATTTTTTTCTTTGAAACCAGATCTATCTTATTTAAAAGAAGTGATTTGGGCTGGGGTTTATTTTTTATATGTTCAAAAATATAAAAATCTCCAGAACCAATACCCCCTGCAACATCCACCACCACTGTAATCACGTCAGAATCATCAATAACACTTAATACTATATTGTTTAATTTTTCTCCCAGCAGGTTTCTGGGTTTAAAAAAACCAGGGCAGTCAGTAAAAATCATCTGGTAGTCTTTGGTATTTAAAATACAGTTGATCTTGTTTCTTGTAGTCTGGGCTTTATCCGAGGTAATGACCACTTTCTTACCCAAAATCTTATTTATCAGCGTAGATTTTCCTACATTTGTCCTTCCTATCAGACCGACAAAACCTGACTTAAAACCTTTTTTTTTAATCATAACTCCAGTCTCATCAAGTCCCGGTTTATTCCCCTGCCGTATTCGTTTTTTCTCAAATCAACCCGCTTAAAGCCGAATTTTTCATACAGTTCTACAGCACTTTTATTATCAGGGTCAACAGTAAGTTCTATTTCCTTAAAATTCTCATTCTTTAAAATCTCGATTGCCTTGCCCAGAAGCTTTCTGCCTACTCCCTTTTTTCTGTAATCCCTGTCTATATAAAAAGAAAAAAGGAAAACCTTATCTTTGCATACCCAGTCCCTTATAAGCTCGCATACGCCGATAATATCAGAGTTTTCTTTGCTTTTTTGGGCTGCAATGAATTTTCCATACCTTATTATTACCGGTATCACCCAGCAGTTTATTGAAGCTTTACTTCCCAGATTCCTATTTTCTAATTTTTCAATCCTGCCTACCAATTTCCAGTCAAAATCATTTATCTCACATATAAGTATATCATCCATACTAGAAACTAATACTTAAAAATTCAAATAAAAAAGGTATATCTACTACCAATTTTACATTATTTGTCAATAGCTGTATTTATA
>CAZLOE010000033.1:0-12547 GCA_964561115.1 uncultured Actinomycetota bacterium | reverse complement strand
TTACTTATGTACTGGTATTGGTTCTTTCAAAATTTATATTGAAAGAGGATGTAAGCTTAATACGCTGGATAGGTACGATAATAATAACTATAGGGGTAATTGTAATTTCCAGGGGGTAGTATTTCATTTTAGGTAAGGTGAGATATTTAATTGGTTCAAGATGATGATCCTTTAATATCGATTATCACTGTAAATTTCAACGGTAAAAGATTTTTAAATAACCTTTTTGATTCCATACTTAATCTTAATTATCCGCCCGATAAGATCCAAATAATAATGGTGGACAATAATTCCAAAGATGGTTCGGTGGAATTTGTGAAGAAAAAGTTTCCACAGGTGGAGATAGTCGCACTGAAGGAAAATAAAGGTTATGCAGGAGGCAATAATGAGGGATTTTACCGCTCAAAGGGTAAATATATTGCCCTTGTTAATAATGATTGCGTGGTCGATAAGAACTGGCTGGGTGAAATGCTTTCTATTTTCAGGCAATATACTGATAGCCGTAAAGTAGGAGCAGTGGGTTCCAAGGTAGTTTTTTATTACCCGTACCTGCCGCTGCAGTTAATTGCCGGCAGCAGTAATAAAATAGAGCTGCGGGGCAGTTGGAGATCAAGAAGGCTGGGTGTTCAAATATATGATGTAAAAGTCAGGGTTTCGGGAGAAAAAGAAAGCGGAAATAGTATTTTAAATGAGAGTATAAAATATATGGATGGTTTTTACCCTCAGGAATCAGACGGGAAAGGGAGAGTCTACCGCTGGTCAAGAGGTAATGCCGTTCTGGCAGTACCTATTGGGGATTTAAAAAAAGATCTGGATTTGAGCTTTAAGGTATTATCATATATCAAACCTAATAATTTACAGTTGGTAATAGGCGAAGAAATAATAGAAGATATAAAGGTCACAGAGAGAGCCAAAAGAATCAAAGTGAGGATTCCCAGACGGCTTTTTACTCACAGAAAGGATATTATTAACAGCTGCGGTATTAAAATAAACCGGTCTTTTTACAGCAGGGACAGGGGCTTTGAGATTTTTGATGAAGGCCAGTACGGCCGGGTCGAAGAGGTCTTTGGACTGAGTGGAAGCAGCTTTATGATGGACAGAAAAATGTTTGAAGATATGGGCTGTTTTGATAATACCTTTTTCACCTACTATGAAGATGTCGATCTGTTCTGGAGGTCCAGGCTGGCAGGCTGGAAGAATTTCTTTACTCCTAAATCTAAAGTAAGGCATTTTCACTGTGGTACCAGCCAGGAATGGTCTTATGATTTCATATATCATGTGATCAGAAACAGGCTGCTTATGATTTTTAAATGCGGCTGGCCGTTTTTATTTTTTAAAAGTTATGCGGTATTTATCCTCTCAAATATAATAAACATCTTAAGTTACCTTGCTGGAACACTGAGAGGGATACAGCAGAGAAGAATCGACATCCCGATCAGAATCAGGATTTTCTTTGAACTATTTTATTTACTGCCAAAAAAATTATTGAACAGAATCAGAATAAGGAAAAACAGTAAAATCGGTGACAGGATGATCAAAAGCTGGATGAGGGATTTTTAACAGGGCGAACTCATGAAAAAGATCGGAATTTATGACAGATATTTATCTACAGCCGGGGGCGGTGAGCGGTACAGCTGCAAGATTGCCGAGGTCTTATCGGAGAGAAAAGAATTTGAAGTAGATCTGATCACTGATATATTTGCTGATTTAAAAAAAATTTCCAGGAGGTTACACCTTGATCTGGAAAGGGTAAACCTTAGAGTATTTCCTTTTATATCTGAAGATTATGCTGAAAGAATCACAAGGAAATATGACCTGTTTATAAATGCTACTTATTTAAGTTCGCTTTCTGCCTACGGTAAAAGAAATATATATTTATGCTATTTCCCGACTCCTTTTGATGTTGATTTCCGTTTGATTCACAAATTTTTACTGTTTTTTTTCAGGTTGCCTGCATTATGGATGTTTAAAATTTCAGAAAGATTATCTTACGGCTTCAATGAATTAGAGATCGTTGAAGGGTTGTATGATATAAAAAGGTTCATGTTAAGAAGAGGCAGCTGGAGCAGCGGAAGAGTTGTTTTGAAAGTAAAAATGACTGACCGGCCTCTGATCCTGGGTTTTAAGAATCCCAAAACAAGCAGTCTAAATGAAATTGGCATAAATATTAAGGTATATAGCAGAGCAGGAGCAAAAGAAGGAAGACTTCTATATGATAAAAATTTCAGGCTTAAAAAAGGAGTCATCTATACTTCCGAGATTCCCTTAAATTTTAATGAAAAATACTGCGAGGTGATAATCTCATCCGATACTTTTATTCCCCTGGAAGCCGACAGCGGTTCCAGAGACTCCAGAAAACTTGGTACAGTGGTTTATGATAGGAGAAGGATAAGCTTTTTTAAAAAAGTAATACTTAAGATCTTAGGGTATATACCTTTATTTCTGGTGACTTTTCCCAGGGATCTTAAATTTTTGGAAACCTACCATAAAATAATTACCATATCACAATATTCCAAAAAGTGGGTAAAGAAATTATGGGACAGGCAGAGTACTGTTTTATTCCCTCCCGTAGATATTGATAGTTTTAAATCCGGGATCAAGCAAAAGATTATTTTAAGTGTGGGCAGATTTTTCCCGGAACATCATAATAAGAAGCAGCTGGAACTGGCTGAAATATTTAAGGAAATGCTGGTCCGGTATCCTGATGACATGAAGGGTTATACTCTATATCTGGTCGGTGGTGTGGACAGGAGACCTGACCATCTAAAGTATGTGGAAAAGATAAGAGAAGTGAGTAAAAACTGCCCCATAAAGGTAATTACCAATATAGAATGGCCGTTGCTGGTGGAGCTTTTTGCAAAATCACGTATTTTTTGGCATGCTGCAGGTGTAGGTGAAGATGAAAAAATTAATCCAGAGAAATTCGAGCATTTCGGAATAACTACTGTTGAGGCAATGGCAGCCGGATGTATTCCGGTAGTTATAAATAAGGGAGGTCAGAAGGAAATCATAAGTAACAGACATAATGGGTTCTTATTTGAAAGCTGGGAGGAGCTTAAGAATATTACTTTAAGTATAATACGGGGAGAAGTAGATACGGAAAAGGTCAGAAAAATTGCGGCCAGAGACTGCAGAAGATTTTCAAATTCAAATTTTAAAAGAGGATTGCTCTCAATAATTGATGACTTATTAAAAAAATAGAAAGGGCATCGGGAAATGGTGATATGATTGGATATCAGTATAATAATTGTAAATTATAACAGTCTTGAATTTATTAAGGGATGCATGGAAAGCATCAAAAGACTCACCGGGTCAAGTAGGGGGAAAAAAAGTAAATCAAGTTACGAGATATTGGTTGTGGATAATAAGTCAGGTGACGGAAGTATAGAGTATCTAAGGGAACAGGCTAAGGTAAATGGCATCCTGCATTTTATTCCAAATAAGAAAAATATGGGTTTTTCAAGAGCATCCAATATTGGGGCTTTAAAAGCAAAAGGTAAATATCTGCTGTTTTTGAATCCTGACACTAAGTTTTTAGAAGGTGATTTAAAATCTTTAATAGGTTTTTATAATAAGAAAAATGAAGATAGCAGGGTGGGTGTGGTAGGAGCAAAAATAGTAAATCCTGATGGAACACTTCAGCTTAGCTCAAGGTCTTTTCCAACTCTTTTAAGACAATTTTATGAGAGCTATTTTTTATACAGGATATTTAAGAGAAACTGTGTTTTCGGTTCTTATTTTATGAGCTGGTGGGACCATATAAGCGAAAGAGAAGTAGATTGGCTCGCAGGATCATTCGTGTTTATAAAAAAGGATATTTTTATGGAAGCGGGAATGTTTGATGAGGATTATTTTATGTACAGCGAGGACAGCGACCTTTGTCTGAGATTACATAGAAAAGGTTTTAAGAATTACTATTTCCCATACTTTATTATAGAGCATATTGACAAGGCTGTTGCCTCCAGGAATATGGCTGTAAGAGAGGCGGGGATCTGGACAAGCAGAAGATTATATTTTAAGAAAAATTATTCCCGGGTACATGCCGTGCTTTTAAGCCTTGTTTATTTAGCCGGTGTTATAAACAGAATACTGTTATTTATAATATTGTGTGTATTCAATCCGGTGAAAGATAATAGAGCCAGACTTTTTATGTATTTTAAAGTCTTAAAATTATATTTTAGAGGTTAGGGATATGAAAGTTGAAAACCTCAAAAGAGCCGTACTGCCTAATATAAGTTTTATAACTACTGTTTATAATGAGGAAGGAAATATTATTGAGTTTCTAAAAAGCCTGATGGAGCAGACCTGTCTGCCAAGTGAAATAATTGTAGTGGACGGAGGTTCGAAAGATGATACTTTTGGTATTACTTCAAAATTTTTTAAATATACCGCTACTTTGAAATACAGAGATCTGAAAATCATGTTAAACGGGAATGACAGAGGTAGAGTAAAAAAACAAAAAGGCGGAAAACTTGCCGTAAATGTCAGGCTGATAAGAAAGGCAGGTGCAAATATTTCACAGGGAAGAAATGAAGCCATAAAAAATGCCTCGGGCAGGATTATATGTGCAAGTGATGCAGGCTGTATTTTAGATAGAAACTGGCTTAAAGAAATCACTGCCTTTTACAGGGATAGTACATGTAGTGTAGTTGGAGGACTTAACATGCCGTTGTGCCGGAGTTTTATACAGAAATGCCTTGCGGTATGCATTATGCCTGCAGAAAAAGAAATGAGAGCCATAAGGTATATGCCATCGTCCAGGAATATCAGTTTCAAAAGGGAGATCTGGACCAAAACCGGCGGATATCCTGAAGATATGGAATATGGGGAGGATATGAGATTTAATTTTAATATAAAAGCTGCTGGCCATAAAATAAAGTTTAATCCCAGAGCAGTAGTTTATTGGAAGATGAGAGAAAACCCCATTCAGATATTTAAGCAGTTTTTTAGGTATGCTAAAGGTGATGCTGCGGGTGGGATGTATCCACTCCGCCATATTATAAGATTCACGGCATTACTTACTTTTTTAATAATCTTGCTGGGTGCATTTTTTTTCAGTAAGTGGATATTGACTGTATTGATACCCCTTTTTATAATTTATGTCTTTAGGCCCTATGCCAGGTTGATCAGAAACCCGGGTGTTAAGGGAAATTGTATCTTTAACAAATTTGAGAAGCTGCTTTCTATACCCGTTATACCTTTTCTGCTGCTGCAAATAGATTTTTCTAAAATGTGTGGTTATGTCTATGGAGCCTTCCACAAAATATAATACAATAAAAATATAATATTCAAATAAGTATTTATAAGTATTTTTAAAAAGTATTTAATTATTTTTAAATTTATTTTATAATATAATATAAAATATAAAATTCAATCATTTTATTATATAAAATTTTAATTAAATATGATATAATAATAAAAATTAATTATTAAATATATTATTAGAAACTAATACAAATTTAATAATAAATATTTTTAAAAAGTTGATGTTACATAAGGAGTGAGAGATGGCTTACGAAGAAGATGTTAAAAGAATTGATACTAATGAACTAAGGGTTAACCTTACCAAGTATCTAACGGAGAATTTGGGAGATACGATATTTATAACAAGGTATAACAGATTGGTAGCAGAGCTTAGAGTCTATACTGAAGAGACCAGGAGAAAAACTGAACTCAGGATAGCTAAGAAAATGATCGAAGCTGCTGACAGAAGCAAAAAGAAATAGTATACTGGCTGAAGTTATATATTATTAATTCATATTTAATTCTTCAAAAGATTAATATACTGTCCTGCTTTCTATTAAAAGCCAGATTATTGTAATTGACTTGATAAATAATTATGCTAATATATATAAAATCTGGAAACAAAGATCACAGCTAAGCGTTATAGTGATTTTATGATTTTTAATGAAAGAAAATATAGTTATATAAAGAAGCTTATTGGCATGTTCCTCTGGCTTAAAGATAATTCCTGCTGGCAAAGCTGGTAAAGCTTGGCTTGTGGGGATTTCTTACTTCTATTTATTTTTTTTCTACATATTTAATTTACATTAATAAATAACTAAAAATTTTAAGAGTATTTCCATAAGATCGAAGCTAAAGTGCTAAATCCTCAATGGAAATACTCTTATTTATATATTGAGGATCAAAGGGGAGATTGATTGATAACTAATATATTAAAAATTTGATTTATTAAAATATTAAAAAAGCGGGATATTATGTTTTATCCGTCTAAAAATGAATATATAAAGATTGCAGAAGAATATAATCTAATACCGGTATATAAGGAATATATAGTAGATACGGAAACCCCGGCTTCAATGTTTGTGAAGACCGGGGGACTTGAGGAATACGGGTTTTTGCTGGAAAGCATAGAAGGTTCAAAAAAGCTAGCCAGATATTCTTTTATCGGAGTGGGGTGTGATAATTTAATAAAGTTTGATAATGGAATTTTTACTTTAACTGTAAGTAAGAATAAAATATCTGAAGTAAGTACCAGGACTCCTCTTCTGGAACTGGAGAAAATTATGAAAAAAAATAATATATACAAAAATCCGGAGCTCGACCATTTCGTGGGCGGCGCTGTGGGTTATCTGAGTTATGATCTGGTCAAATATTTTGACCGGATACCGGTTGGTAAAAATAAACTATGCCTACCGGAGATCATGCTTTATCTTACCGACCTGGTGATAGTCTTCGACCACCTTCTCAACCGTATGAAAATAATCTCCACAGTGAAGATTGACCGCAGGGTTTCTGCCGGAAAGACTTATGATATTTCAATCGAAAAGATTACAAAACTAGAAAAGAAGATCACTGGGGTCAATGGAAATTATTTAAAGAACAGCCTTGATTTGGCAGATGTGGGGAAATCTCCGGAGGTCTTTAGTTCAAATTCTAATTTTAAAAAGGAAAAGTTCCTGGCAGCGGTAAAACAGGCAAAAAACCATATTACCGAAGGAGAAGCTTTCCAGATAGTGCTTTCCCAGCGGTTTTATACCGACAAGTTTTCCGATCCCTTCAGTATTTACCGCGGTCTCAGGACTATAAATCCATCACCCTATATGTATTATTTTAATTTTGGAAGTACAAAAATTATTGGAGCTTCTCCAGAACCCCTGATCAAGATAAATGGCAGAAAAATACTGACATGTCCAATTGCCGGTACCAGAAGGAGGGGAAGGACTTTAAAGGAAGATAAAGATCTTGTAGATGACCTGCTGCATGATAAAAAAGAAAGAGCAGAACATAATATGCTGGTAGATCTTTCCAGAAATGATCTTGGGAGGGTATGCAGTTACGGCAGTGTGAGAGTTAAAGAATATATGAGTGTTGAGAAGTATTCACATGTTATGCATCTGGTATCAAAAGTGGAAGGGAAACTGGATAAAAATAATTCTATATATGACGCCTTTAAAAGCGTCTTTCCTGCAGGAACATTGTCCGGGGCTCCCAAAATAAGGGCAATGCAGATCATAAGTGAACTGGAGCCCGACAGCCGCGGCCCCTACGGAGGAGCTGTGGGATATTTTGGTTATGATGGCAGCCTTGACAGCTGTATAACTATAAGGACCGCTATTGTGAAAGACGGCACAGCTTATATTCAGGCAGGGGCCGGGATAGTATATGATTCAATACCTGAAAATGAATTCAGTGAAACTGTAAATAAGGCAGCTGCCCTATTTAAGGCTATTGGATTATTTAAATAGAATAGGCTGCAGGGGATTTATAAGGAATGATAAATCGAGCATGGAGGTTAATGATATGAAAACTTTTTTAGAGAAGGTTATAAACGGAATAAATCTAAACCAGGATGAAGCATATAGTGCAATGCAGTTCATAATGGAAGGGAATGCAAACGACTGCCAGGTCGCAGCTTTTCTGGTCGCGTTGAAAATAAAAGGTGAAACTATTGATGAAGTAAGCGGATTTTCCAGAGCTATGCTTGACAAGGCCGTAAAAGTAAAAAGTAAACATAAAAATATAGTAGACACTTGTGGAACCGGCGGTGATTGTCTGAATACCTTTAATATTTCTACAACTGCTGCATTTATAGCTGCAGGAGCAGGGGTTCCGGTCGCAAAACACGGCAACCGGAGTGTGTCCAGCAGGAGCGGAAGTGCCGATGTCCTGGAAGAGCTGGGAGTAAATATAAATCTTGAATGCAGTGAGGTTTCCAGCTGCCTGGATGATATAGGTATTGGTTTTATTTTTGCTCCCAAAGCGCATACTGCTATGAAACATGTGGCAAAAGCAAGAAAAGATATGGGTATAAGGACTGTGTTTAATATTTTAGGTCCTTTGACCAATCCGGCAATGGCAAATGGGCGTGTTTTGGGTATATTTGATGGTGGTCTAGAAGATATCATGATAAATACTTTAAAAAACTTGGGTGTGGAAAGGGCATTTGTGGTGAACAGTGAGGAAGGGCTTGATGAACTTTCAGTTTCAGGTAGAAGTTCGGTTGCCGAGCTCAGGGATGGGAAAGTCAATAAATATATATTTGACCCTGAGGAACTGGGTTTTAGAAAGTCAAACTTAAGTGACCTTATTGGTGGAGATGCAAGGGTAAATGCCGGCATTTTAGTGGATATCCTTACCGGAAGTGAAAGGGGCGCCAAAAAGGATTCTGCTGTCATCAATGCAGCAGCTGCTATAGTTGCCGGAAAAAAAGCCGACTCATTGGCGGAAGCGGTGGATCTTGCCTGCAACTCTATTGAAAGCGGGAAAGCATATGAGAAATTGAGAAAATTGATAGAATTTACCAACAAGAAAATTAATCAGGTTAAGAGCTAAAAACAGAACAAATAGCTTAAATATGGGATAATTTTTAGGAGTAATTATGGAGTATTTAAAAGAGATTCTGATCTCAAAAAAAGAGGAGATAAAAAAGATAGGAAAAAACTCAAGTCTGATAAAATCTGAATTGGAAAAAACAGGAAGATACAAGAGGAGTTTTTTGAATAATATCGACAGCGGAAAAGTAAATGTGATTGCTGAGATCAAAAGAGCTTCTCCTTCCAGAGGAATTATAAATGATCAGCTTGACCTAAGGGAAACAGTGCTTGCTTATGACAGGTTTAAAAATTTTATATGCGGCATTTCTGTCCTTACGGAATCTTTATATTTTAAGGGAAGTCCTGAAGATATAAAAGTCGTCAGGGAAAATTCTGATCTGCCGGTTTTGAGAAAGGATTTTATCTTCAGCGATAAACAGATTTATGAAAGCGCTGCCCTTGGAGTTGATTGTATTCTACTGATAGGTACACTTTTGGGGAAGAGAAAGTTAAAAAAGCTCTACCATTTAGCGGTAAGTCTTGGATTGGAGGTACTCGTTGAGATACACAGCCTGGAAGATTTAGATAAGGTACTGGATACCGGAGCGCGATTTATAGGTGTAAATAATCGTAACTTAAGAGATATGAGTGTTGACAGCAATATTATTTACAAATTTTTAGATTACAGTCAAAAAAATGATATAAGAGACAGAGTCTTTGTTTGTGAGAGCGGAATAGAGGATATAGGGTATATTAAAGATTTGTTTTCAAGAGGTATAAACACTTTTCTGATCGGCAGTTATTTTATGGCCAGTAGAGATCTTAAAAATACTCTTAAGAGTATGGAACTCGGGCTGAGAGAGAAAAAATTGATATAAATTATAAATATAAAAGACGGGCTTGAATATGGTATGGATAAAAATATGCGGGATCACTGATTTAGAAGATGCAGAAAAAATATCTGAATTAGATGTGGATGCTTTGGGATTTATACTATCGACTGATAGTCCCCGAAGAATAAATAATTCCAGGGCAAAAAAAATGATTAAAGCAGTTCGGAATAAAAAGAAAAAGATTTCTCTAGTGGGTGTGTTTGTAAATGAGCAGGTTGAAAAGGTCCTTAAGGATTCTGAAGACCTTAATCTGGATATGATGCAGCTTTCCGGTGATGAGGACAGGTGTTATTTAAAAAACTTAAATGACAAAAGCTGCAATGCAAAAATTATAAAGTCAATAAGAACTAAAAATGGATTGGGGTCTTACAAAGCTGAACTGAGTAAAGAGATCAAAAAAATAAAAGAATATGTAGATTTTATTCTGCTGGACAGCTACAAGAAAAATTTTTACGGTGGAACGGGAATATCTTTCGATTGGAATATGGTAAAAAAATGTGACTGGGGAATTCCTATTATATTATCAGGAGGGCTTGATGCAGAAAATGTGGAGAAGGCGGTAAAAACAGCGAAACCTTTCGGTGTTGATGCCTCGTCTAAATTAGAGATTTATCCAGGGAAAAAGGATATATATAAAGTCAGTAGATTTATTAATGTTTTGAGATGATTTATGGAGATGACCGGTAAATGAAAAAAGATAAGAAAAGAGTAAAAAAACAAAGAAATACTCTTGATCTGAAAGGTCATAAGGGCCGCAGGGAGGGGTATTTCGGAGTTTTTGGCGGCAGATATGTTCCGGAAATACTAATAAATGCCTTGGAAGAGCTGGAGAGTAGCTACTTTAAATTTAAAAAAGATAAGGATTTCAAAAAAGAACTTTCCTTTTATTTAAAAAATTATGTGGGGAGACCTACACCCCTTTATAATGCCGAAAGATTTTCAAAAAAGTTAGGAGGAGCAAAAATATATTTAAAGAGGGAGGATCTATGCCACCTCGGCGCCCACAAGATAAACAATACCGTTGGCCAGGTTCTGCTTGCCAGGAAGATGGGAAAGAAATTTATAATCGCTGAGACCGGTGCGGGACAGCACGGAGTCGCGACTGCGGCTGCAGCAGCGCTGTTTGACATGGACTGTAAAGTCTTTATGGGAAGTACGGACATTAAAAGGCAGTCTTCC
Organism: uncultured Actinomycetota bacterium; assembly: GCA_964561115.1. Lineage (GTDB taxonomy): Bacteria > Actinomycetota > Humimicrobiia > Humimicrobiales > Humimicrobiaceae > CAZBSE01. The sequence goes on along the minus strand of CAZLOE010000033.1, from coordinate 1,698 downwards.
AATGTTTACAGGATGAAACTTATGAATGCAGAAGTAATAGAAGTCACATCGGGAAGCAGGACATTAAAAGATGCAGTTAATGAAGCTCTTCGCTACTGGGTTTCAAGAATAGATGATACTTATTATGTACTTGGCTCGGTAGTTGGCCCCCATCCCTATCCCACTATGGTCAGAGATTTTCAGGTGATCATAGGGAAAGAGACTAAAAAGCAGATAATGGATATGGAAGGAAGGCTTCCTGATTATATTATAGCCTGTGTCGGCGGCGGGAGTAATTCTATCGGAATATTTTATCCCTTTTTGAAAAACAGGGATATGGTAAAGCTTATAGGAGTAGAGGCAGGAGGTAAAGGTCTCAGGAGTAAGAAACATGGAGCGACCTTATGCTGCGGTGATAAAGGTATCTTCCACGGAGCCTATAGTTATGTACTTCAGGATGATTACGGCCAGATAGAGGAAGCATACTCCATATCTGCAGGTCTTGATTATCCAGGAGTCGGCCCGGAACATGCATATTTTAAGGAAAAAGGAATAGTAAGATATGAGTATATATCAGATAAGGAAGCCCTGAAGGCATTTAAAGTATTATCAGAATGTGAAGGGATAATTCCGGCGTATGAAAGTGCTCATGCGCTGGCTTATGCTGCAAAACTTGCCCCTACCCTGGACGACAGCAAAGTGATTATCGTCAATCTGTCGGGGCGCGGGGATAAGGATATTGATAATAGATGAGGATAATGGATGGAGAAAACTGGTGTATAAATTTAAAGGCAGTCCTATAGAGAAAGTCTTTAGAAGACTAAAGAAAGACAAAAGGAAAGCCCTTATTCCATTTTTGACCTGCGGATTCCCGAGTATTGACGGCTTTTTTACTCTGTATAAGACACTGGAAAAAAATGGAGCAGATATAATTGAAGTGGGGATACCGTTTTCAGATCCACTGGCTGACGGTCCTGTAATCCAGGCTACCTCAAAAATTGCTTTAGAAAACGGAATAAATACCGATATTGTCCTCAGTTCAATACTTAAAATAAGAAAAAGCAGTGATACACCTATAGCTGTTATGACTTATTTTAATACCGTTTACCATTACGGTTTTGACAGGTTTTTAAGAAAAGCAAGGAAAGCAGGGGTGAACGGTCTTATAATCCCGGATTTGCCTCTGGAAGAATTTAAGAGTTACAGGAGTTATTTCAATGATGCTAATATAGATAATATTATGTTTGCTTCTTTGACTTCTACTACAAAAAGACTATCTGCTATTGCAAGAGAGGGGAAAGGATTTATATATTGCATTTCGGTAAAAGGAGTCACCGGTATCAGAGATGGTGTAGATCCGGAAGTCATGACTTTCCTTAAAAACTTAAGAAAAATAACCAGCCTGCCGCTGGCGCTGGGTTTTGGACTTTCTAACAGGAAGCAGATCGCTCAGATCAAAGACTATTGTGATGGGGTTATAATAGGAAGCAAGATCTTGTCTCTGGTGCTTGAAGCAGATGACTTTAAAGACGGTATTAAAAAAGTAGAGAGTTTCATATCTGGTGTCAGCGATATATTAAAATCTTAATATTTTAACATAAGGTATACTTATGTAATTGATATTGTTTTTAATATTAAGGTTTGTTGGAATAGATTATTATTTTTTCTTTTCAAATATAAATTCACAATGATCTTTCCCATACGCAATGGTATTTTCCC
>CAZLOE010000032.1:0-14173 GCA_964561115.1 uncultured Actinomycetota bacterium | reverse complement strand
ATCTATATTTTCCAAATCACTGCTGCTTAGACCTGACTTCATTCTTCTTCTTCCTTCTGATTGCTATTAAGAGCACCTTCAATATCTACAAAGTATTTAATATCTACTTCTTCAATCAATAAGAAAATAAAATCGTTATATTCTTCCATCTTATGTAAGTCTAACAGGTATACTTTTATATTATCTTTAACTTCTTCAAAATCCTGATAATATTCTTCCTTACGGTCAAAGGCTTTTATAATATGAAATCCATATACAGTCTCAACAATTTTGCTTGTCTCTCCCTCGTCCAGTGAAAATAATGCCTGATCAAACTCTTCTACCATCTGTCCTTCGCTTACGTAGCCAAGATCCCCTCCATTTTCAGCAGTCGACTGATCGTCTGAATACTGGTGCGCAAGCTCTTCAAAATCTTCCCCATTTTCTAATTTATCTTCAACCATTTTTATTTTATCCAGGGTTTCATCTCTTCCCTCTTCAGTTTCTTCAGAACCGTCTTTCATCCAGGGGAATAATGACAGAATATGGCTTGCTTTAATCTGAGCAGGTACTAAAAAGTCTTCCTTGTTATCATTATAATACTGTTTTGCCTGCTGGTCCGTTATTGTTATATCCGTAGTAACTTTATCATAAATTTTACTCCTGAGCAGCTGGCTTTTAAATTCGCCTTCCAGAAAACTTCTATCTATACCGATATTTTTTAAATTCTCCTCAAAATCTTCTTCCGAAGCATAAGAACTGATTACCGTTTGCATCCGTTCATCTACTTCCTGACTGCTTACAGTAATATTATTTTCTTCCGCGTATTTCTCAAGAAGTTTTATGACAATAAGCGAATCGATTATATTTACTTCTATTGTCTTTAATTCCTCTTCGTTTTCGGCTAATTCTCCATCCGCACCCTGGCTTTTTATAAAGTTCATATAGATATCCACTTCATTTTGTTTTACTTTTATCCCATCCGCCGTAGCTACCGTTTTACTGTAAAAAACAAAGAAATAAATAAGTGCTGCAGAAACCAATAAAACAACAGAGAATACGATAATGAGAATTACGTTTCTTTTTAATTTTCCCTTCAATCCTTACCTTCCTTCTTTTTGATAAATGTTACGTAAAACTTATTATATCATTTAGATTGCTTAACACTAAATCCAAATCAATATCTCTTTGGACTTTTTTTATTACAATTTGTTTCGGCACCGGCTCATAAAACAGGTTTTTATTCTTTCTATTTATTTCTCCTGCTTTCTTCTCATCTATGACCACCTTTTTTAAAATAATTCCTTTCCTGTCGGAGAAAATGAGCTTTTCTATTTTCGCCTTCTTAAGCAAATACTTGATTTTTGCTATGTTTATAAGATTTTCCATTACCACCGGTGCTTTTTTATATCTTGAAATCATTTTTTCTCTTATCCCCTCTATGTCTTCAAGGCTTTCGGCATTCCCCAGCACTTTATAGATATTGATCCTGTCTCTTTCACTTTCAATATAATTTCTTGGAATGTAGGCGCTTACAGGTAAATCTATCTGAACGTTTATATCCTCTTCTATTTTGTTACCCTTGAGTTTCTCAATCTCCTCATTGATTATCTGGCAGTACATATCAAAACCGACACTGTTAATGTGACCGTGCTGTCTCGGACCCAGTATTTCTCCCGCTCCTCTTATTTCAAGGTCTCTCATCGCAACGTTATAACCCGAGCCGAGGTCGGTATATTCAGTCAGGGTTTTAAGCCTTTGAAAAGCAGTAAGACTTATATTTTTCTTATGGGAGTAGAAGAAATAAGAATAAGCTCTCTCAGAAGACCTTCCCACCCTGCCCCTTAATTGATAAAGCTGGGACAGACCAAATAAATGCGAATTCTCCACAATCAATGTATTGACATTGGCAATATCCATCCCGGATTCTATAATTGAAGTGGTAAGAAGTATATCATATTTTTTAGCTATAAAATCACTCATTATTTTTTCAATCCTTCTTCCTTCCATACGGCCGTGGGTCAGGGCAATCCTTGCTTCCGGTATCAGCTGCAGCAGCTGATTTTTTTTGTTCTCTATGCCCATTATTCTGTTATATACATAATAAACCTGACCGCCTCTGCTTATTTCTCTCTCTACGGCTCTTTTTATGACTGTATAATCTGTTTCTCCTACAAAAGTCTCTATGGGGTTTCTTCCCTCAGGATACGTCTCGATTAACGACATATCTCTTACTCCTGCAAGAGACATGTACAGCGTCCTGGGAATTGGAGTGGCACTAAGAGTCAGCACATCAGCCTTAGTTTTTAACAACTTTATCTTCTCCTTACTATTGACTCCAAATCTCTGTTCTTCATCAACAATTATAAGGCCAAGGTCCCTGGGTTTTATATCCTTCTGTAGAATACGGTGTGTTCCTACTATCATATCTATCTTTCCATTATTAAAATCGTCAATTATTTCCTTCTGCTTCTTTCTGGTCCTGAATCGGCTTAAGACTTCCATGATAACAGGATAGTCGCTGTAACGCTGGCTGAAGGTCTGGTAATGCTGGTCAGCAAGAATTGTAGTGGGAACCAGCATCATAACCTGTTTTCCATCCTCTATGGCTTTAAAAGCTGCTCTTACAGCTACTTCGGTTTTCCCAAATCCAACATCTCCGATCAGCAGTATATCCATCGGCTTGGGTTTACTCATGGCGTTTTTTACCTGTTCTATAGCCTTTATCTGATCAGGAGTCTCTTTAAATGGAAATAGATCTTCTATCTCTTTTTGCCAGGGGCTGTCTTCAGGAAATGGATAGCCGCTGGTAGATTCCCTTTCTGCATATAATTTTGCAAGGTCAATGGCAAGCTCCTGGACTGATTTTCTGACCCTATTTTTAAGATTATTCCACTGTCTGGAATCAAGCGTAGTTATTACAGGTTCTTTAGCTCCAATATATCTGCTGATCCTGTCAGCCTGCCAGGTCGGGACATACAGCTTATCATTATTTGCATATTCTACTAAAAAATATTCCCTCTTATGCCCACCGGTTTGTTTTGAGACGATATCAATATACTTTCCTATACCGTGATTTTTATGGACTACGTACTCTCCGGATTTAAAATCTTTAAAATCTTCTCCTGCCGAAATCCTTTCCTCAAATACTTCATACAGCATCTGCTCATAAATATCTAATTCTCCATACAATGAGAAATTTTTGGACTCATAACCTCTGTACAACCTGCTGTCTGAAATATTAATAATACCTGGTTTAAGCAAATCATATTTAACTTCAGATCCTGATTTTAAACAGCTGCAGGATAATGAATTATTTAATAATAACTCTTTTACTTTTTTTCTTCTCTCATTTCTTTTTACAGAGATGATAACCTTTCTGCTGCTTTTTATATCTTTTACAATATTGTCTATAAAAAAAGCAGAGTTCCCAAAACTTTTTTTCTGCCTGGTTATACGGTTAAGATTATATTCACTTTTATCGTCTGCTCCCTGCTTTGTGGAAGCCACATTTAATCTAAGGTAAAAATCCTCTCTTTCAAGAAAGTCCTCTTCCACTAGATATGATCTGATGACCTTCCTATTTTCTGTTACAAGTATATCTTTATCCCTGTCAAATACCCTGTTTAGAATATCTATATCACTTTTTATTTTTAAATAAATCTCTAACGGATCGCATAATATGACCGCAAACCGCTCTATATTCTTCTTCAAAAGATCGATAAATGAGATCATTTTTTCAGGTGATTTTCTGCTGTCTGTCTGTTTTATTTCCCAGGGATTTATATTTGGGAATATAGAGATTTTTTTTACTTTCTTTGTAAGCTTTTGACTAGAAACATTATAAAAAAATATCTTTTCTGCTTTGTCTCCAAAAAAATCAATTCTTACCGGATTTTCACCTGTTGTGTCAAAAATATCAATTACCTCACCTCTTATACTGAATTCACCCCTATCGTAGACCTGGCTTACTCTTTCATAACCGCTTTTGATAAACCAGTTTATAAGTTTATCCCTTTCATACTCACTTTCAGCTTCTATGGTCATACTTTTCAGTTTATTTACCTCTGAAGACGGCATTAGATTCATCAAAGAATTGCTGGGAGCGATTATAAAAAAAATAGTGCTGGATCTGCTGCCGTTAACTAAATTTTTAATGGTCCTCAGTCTCTTGGCAAGATTCTCTGCAGCAGTGATCTTATTTTTATAAAAAATGCCGTTACCCAGACTTGCAAAACTTAAAATCTTGACCCTGGGAACAATGCAGTTTATTTCATTTTCAAGCTCACATGCTCTTTCCAACGTGGATGTGACCACCAGAACAGGGATTTTGAATTCATTCAGGAAAGCACTTATTATAAATGGCCAGACATCTTCATCTGCAATCAGAGTATCGGTGCTCCTGCCGCCTCCTCTTTCATACCCTGTCTTTTTCTTTTTATAAAGCTCTATAAAATGCCGCCACTGTTTTTCACTTATAAAATTTTCCAAAAACATGCCAGACTCCCATAAATCAATAATTTCTGCACGGAATAATTATATAAAAAACAATTAAAAATATAAGAATAATGAGAAGACTTTATCAGGAATAAAAATAAACGATTTAAATTAAGATACTTTCAGTTGTATTTGTTCATGGTATATTCAATACCTTCTTTAAGGTAATCTTTAATCATATCCAGTGATTTAATTATGCCGATCTCAACTTCTTCCCTTTCTCTTTTCCTAAATTCATCAAGCACATAATCAGACGGGTCCTGACTTCCCGGGGGCCTCCCCAAACCAAAACGGAGCCGGTCGAAATCATACATTCCCAGCTTTTCTGCTATTGATTCAAGCCCTTTATGCCCGCCGGTGCTTCCGCCCGATTTCATCTTGACTTCTCCAAAATCAATATCAATATCATCATGAATCACAAGTATTGAACCTATCTTCTTTCCAAAGAACCTACAGCACAAATCGACAGCAGTACCTGAATTATTCATAAAAGTCTGGGGTTTTAAAATTATTATTTTTTTCCTTTTATAAGAAGATTCTGTTAACGAAGAATTAAATTTGCGGTAAATTTTCTTTTTCTCAAGACTCTCTATTACTTTATCAGCAATTCTGAATCCTATATTATGCCTTGTAAATTTATAACTTTTTCCAGGATTGCCGAGACCGACAATTAAAACCATGATTATTGTTTTTCCTTGGAACCTTTTTCCTTCTTGTGCTCTTCTTTCTTCGGTTGTTCTCTCCCTTCCCCTTCAGGTTCCTCTTTCTCCTTACCGATCACTTCAGGCTCAATAATTTCTTCTTCTTCAGCTTCTTCTTCAGCCACTAATTCTTCTTCCTTAAGTTGAGTCGGGTGTATTATTGAAACAACTACTTCTTCAGGTTCGTTTAATATTTTGATTTCATTGGAAACATCAATACCCGAAACCCTGACTGTTATACCCATATCCAAATCTTTAATATCGTACTCGATGTATTCCGGAATATCTTTAGGAAGACAGGAGATATGAAGTTCTCTTAAACCATGCTGTAGGACACCGCCGCCCTCTTTAACTCCTATTGCTATTTCTTCATTGATAATATGAATAGGTACACTGGTCTCTATTTCATTCTCCATTTTTATCCTTAAAAAATCCAGGTGGATGAATTCTCTTGTTATAGGATCCCTTTGGAATTCTTTTATTAGAACAGTTTCTTTAGAATTCTTTTTTGTACCATCTATCTGCATATTAAAAATCATGCTGAATATACTTTTCCCCTTAAGCAGGCTTTTAAACTCTTTTTCCTTTACCTTAATGCTGACCGGTTCTTTATTTAACCCATATACAACAGCAGGTATATAGTTGCCGACCCTCAATCTCTTAGAAGCCTTGCTTTTCACTTCACTTTCATTTCTTTTTTCAACTGCTAAAGCTATGTTTTCCATTTATATCTGCACCTGCCTAGTTTCTTTTTGAATTTAAACTAAATTTTCACCCTTAAATAACTCGCTTACCGATTTGCAATGATAAACTTTTTTTATTGTTTTTGCAAGCAGAGAGGCAATGGATAATACTTTTATTTTATTTGAACCGACTTTGTCTTTAAGGGGGATAGTATCCATCACCACAAGCTCTTCAATTGCAGAGTTTTCTAATCTTTCTACTGCATCACCGGAAAAAATAGGATGTGTTGCACCGACATAGACCTTCTTTGCTTTATGCCTTAGCAGCATATCAACAGCTTTAAGCAGTGTACCTCCCGTGTCTATTATATCATCGAAGATTATGGCTTCTTTTCCTTCCACATCTCCAACTATGTGCTCTATTTCCGCTTTGCCTGGAGTAGGCCTTCTTTTATGTAATATAGCAAGAGGAAAATGCAGTCTTTTGGCAAATATGCTTGCCCTTTTTACCCCTCCTACATCCGGACTTACTACCACACCGTTTTTTATATTTTTATCTTTAAAATACTTGGCTATTATAGGTATAGCAGTGATATGATCTACGGGTACATCAAAGAATCCCTGTATTGTTGCAGCATGCAGATCAACAAGTATGGCTCTGTCCATTCCTGCTATAGAAAGCAGGTCTGCAAATAGTTTTGCAGTTATTGGTTCCCTTCCTTCCGCCTTTTTATCCTGACGTGCATAACCATAATGAGGAATTACAGCATTTATCATCATTGCGGAAGCTCTCTTAAGTGCATCTATCATTATGAGCAATTCCATTATATTATCATTTATTGGCTCACAGCATGTCTGCACTATAAATACCTCTGCACCCCTGACGCTCTCATCAAACTTTACATATATTTCACCATTGCTGAATTTATTCCTGGTAACCCTTCCAGCATCTATCCCCAGTTCTTTTGCGATCATACCTGTAAGTTTAATAGAAGAGGAACCCGAAAAAAGCATCAACCTTCTGTTAACTAAATTTTCTTTTATACCCACCGCCATAAATAATTTACTCCTTTATATCTTTTTTATTTTTATTTTATTATCTTACAGCTCCATCTTTCAATAAATCCTTACCTATTTTATCCTGCATAATGTTTTTTACTTTATTCAGCTGGGCCCTGTCATTTATACCTATGACTTCCCTGTAGTCTCCAACTTCCATGCAGCTCACGTCCTTACCATTTTTTATTAAAACTTCAATAATATCAGTTAGATAATATTCACCTTGAACATTACGCCTGTTGATTTTTCCAATATTTTCAAATAGAGATTTACAGTCAAAACAATAAATCGAAGAATTGATCTCATTTATTTTTTTCTCCTCAAGGCTGGCATCAGTTTCCTCAACAATTCTTATGATATTTCCCATTTTGTCTTTTATAATTCTGCCATACCCTTCCGGATCTGGTACCAGTGCGGTGATGATGCAGGCCGGGCTCCCTGAAGCAATTTTCTTCTCAGTTAATTTCTTTAAAGTACCTATTTTAATCAATGGACAGTCGCCGGGAATTATTAAAATATTATTACCTAAATGTTCTTTTTGTTTTTTTAACATAGAAACAGCATGCGCCGTACCCAGCTGATCTTCCTGAAAAATGGTTTTTACTTCCGGGAAGTCATTCTTTATATAATCGCTGACCAGCTTTCCTTTGTGACCAATAACCGCAAATATATTTTTAGGATTTAATTTGCCAGCCAAAGACAGTACATAGTAGAGCATGGGTTTACCGGATATTGGGTGAAGAACTTTTGGAATCTCTGACTTCATTCTTTTGCTTTTACCAGCAGCAAGAATAACCACACTTAAATTTTTAGAGAAGCTCATGTTTTAAACTTTTCCTGGTAAAAATCAAATGTTGATAATACCCTTAGATTGTAACATAAAAAAAATATTTATCTAAGCGCTACTCAATAAATTTTCAGCCGCAGTTTTCCTTTTAAATAACAGCGTAGCCATACGCAAAATAAATTTTAATTCTCTAAATCTAATAAAAATTTTTTTGTCTTCTTCCCAGATATAAAATCACTTATTTTACCATTCTGGTTTATGACTCTATGGCAGGGTACTACCAGTATTATGGGATTATTTTTTAATGCCGAGCCCACTGCCCTCCAGGCCTTACTGTAGCCAGAAATATCTGCCAGCTCCTTATAACTTACTGTCTTTCCGTATGGTACAGCAGCAGCACTCTTCCATACTCTTTTCTGAAACTCTGTACCGCTTAAAAATTCTATTTTTAAATCCAGGCTTTTTATCTTCCCATCCAGATATTCTAAAATCTTTTTTTCAATATCTGCTGATTTTTTATCAGTTAATAAAAACTTATCCTGATTTACACTTTTATTTTCAATCTTTCTTATGTACCGCAGGAAATTTTCCCTTCCAACCCCAAGATATGAGACTGCTACCCTGCTGCCCGCATACCTCCATAAATAGTACATAACGCCTATTTTGGTCATAAATTTTGATTTATTTAGATGTATTGCCATTCAGCTTTATTTTAGCTGTTTAATTTTACAAAGTATTCAATAGACCTGTCATATGTCTTTTCCGCATCCTGTTCAAAATAACAGGCCGGGAGCTCACCTAGTTTTCTGTGGTAAGCTATACATTCACAGCATATGCCCTTCCTTGAACAGGGCTCATAAGTGCAGTTACAATGCTCTAAATTTCTCTCCTTGTTGCATTCCATATCAATGATTTCCCTTCTTGATTAAAATAATTTTTATAATTATAAGCTTTCTGATAATCAATTATGACTGACTACTCAGTATTCAATACCCTTCCTTGCTTTAATGCCCTTTCTGAAAACGTGCTTTATTTCCTTCATCTCAGTCACCGTATCAGCAATATCTATAAGCTCGGGAGAAGCATTCCTGCCGGTAAGCACCAGGCAGATTCCTTTTGGTCTGTTTTTAATTATTTCTGCTACTTCTTCCACTTTTAACATACCATAATCAACCAGATTATTTATTTCATCCAGAACAATCAAGTCATACTTGTTGCTTTCAATCTTATCGCTGGCATATTTAAAGGAATCTCTGGCATTTTTTATCTGTTCACCTGTGGGATCCGGTTTACCGTTCTTAAATCTTATAAATCCTTTTCCCAGCTGCTCAATATCGACGAGCGGTCTTAACCTTTCCGTGATAACCTTTGCTTCACCGCTCACGCGGCCGCTTTTAATAAACTGCAGTATCAATACTTTCATATCATGGCCCGCAGCTCTCAACGCCAGTCCCAGCGCAGCAGTAGTCTTGCCCTTCCCGTCACCGGTATTTATCAGTACTGAACTTTCCCTGAAATTTTTTTTCCTGTAGTCCATATCAAAAACGATTCTTGTTTTAACCAAAGTTTATTATAACCCATAGCCCGGGTTTTTATAAAATTATTACAGATCCATCTATCATATTAATATTATAAATAACTCAATATATGATCATATTTTTTAATCACAACTGCACTTCCTTTCAGCAGACTGCTGTAAAGCTTTTCAGCCTTTCCTCCTGTATGATCTCTCTTACTTATACTCTTTTCATCTATTATTATTACCTTTTTATTTAACTTTAAAGCTTCCTTTACTGAAAGGAGATTTAAAAAATTGCCGTTTCCAAACTCCACTCCCGGCAGGATAACCACCTCACTGGATCTGATAAATTCAATGTTTTTATTCTGCGATTCCTTACTTATAGGAGAAAAGGGGGCTTCGGAGACATATGGTATTCCAAGCATTTGGGCTGTGTTATGATCGGTATCCAGAGTATTTACCACCCCGCAGGATACCTTATAACCGCTGCCGCATAGCAGGTTGATAACCGGTGATGCTGCCCCTCCTCCGCCAATGACATGAATACTCAGCTGCTTTTTAATTTCTCTTCCGTAAACTTTCCCGCTGGCAGCAGGGCTGAATACGGGACTTACATACAGTTTCTTGGTCACAGGATTCTTACCCACAAATACATCACTTCCAAACACACTGCTGATGTTTTCCCTGTTTATTATTTCCTCTGTGCTTCCAAAATTATAAATCTTGCCTTCCTTTAGAAGCATTATTTTTCTACTGCTCTGTATGGCAAGATTTATATCGTGGAAGATCCCAACTACAGTCCTGTTTCCTTGTTTATTCAAACTTAAAAAAAGATTCATAAACTCTATCTGAAAATTTATATCAAGATGAGAGGTCGGTTCATCCAGAAGCAGTATAGGGCTGTTCTGGGCTAAGGCCTGGGCTATGATCACTCTCTGTTTTTCACCGCCTGATAGTTCAGAATACTTCCTGTTTGCAAATGAATATGTTTCAGTCCTTTCCATAACAGCTCTTACCATATCGAAATCTTCTTTTTTTTCTGTGCCAAATCTTGAGACATAAGGATATCTCCCCATCATAATCATTTCGAACACGGTAAAGTTGAAGCCCGGGTTGTTATCCTGGGGTACGACAGCTACCATTTTTGCCACATCATATGAATTTAACTTTCTGATATCTGTTCCTTTGATCTCGATTTTACCCTTGTAATCTTTTAACACCTTGCTTATAAGATTTACCAAAGTGCTTTTCCCGGATCCATTGGGGCCCAGTATGGATATGAAATCCCCTCCAGCTATATTAAAATTTAAGTCATGCAGGGCTTCTTTTCTGTTATAAGAAAAACTTAAATTTTTAACTGAGATTATATTACTCTTCTCTGCCATCTCATATACCCCGGTCAAACTTTAAAAATCTGCCTTTTTGACTTTACCAGGAGATAAAGGAAAAACGGAACTCCTATAATAGAAGTGATAATACCCACAGGGATTTCTCTGGGCATAAGTATAGTTCTTGCAATAGTATCTGATAAAAGCAGTACTATCCCCCCTGCAAGTGCCGAAGTCGGATATAATATCTTATGGTCAGGTCCTACAATTAGTCTTAGAATGTGAGGGGTTATAAGTCCCACAAATCCAATTATTCCGCTCACCGACACAGCCACTGCAGCTGTAAATGATGCCATGACCAGCATGGTCTTCTTTATTTTATCCGTTTGTACTCCAAGCTGGGTTGCTCTTTCATCTCCCAGAGATATTACATTTAGATCCATCATAAAAAACCCGGAAATAATCACAAGTACGGTGATCAGCGGAGCTACAATAAAAAAGCTGCTCCAGGAAGCAGAAGTAAGACCGCCCATAACCCAGAACACTACTTTTGCCATATCGCTCACTTTAAAAATCATTATAAAATAAGTTATTGAACCCAACATGGCACTGAGGGCAATACCAGCCAGAAGCAGGGTGATAACTGATACTTTTCCTCTTGTCCTTGCGATACTGTAGACTAAAAATGTGGTCGTCAGAGCCCCTATCAGGGCAAAAACAGCGGTAGTAGAAATACCCAACAGCCCTGCACCACCGATAAAAACCAGCCCTATGGTTGCACCTAAAGCAGCTCCCGATGAAACGCCTATCACAAAAGGATCTGCCATAGGATTTCTAAACAGGCCCTGAAAGATAACCCCTGCGCTGGCAAGGGCTATACCCACAAATATGGCAAGCAGGATTCTGGGCAGTCTTATCTGTGAAATTATAACTATATCCTGGGGGTCAAGCCGCGAAACATCTACAAAACGATTCAGGCCGGGTATAAGACTTACCAGTATCAGGCCGGTATCCTTAAGGCTGATCTTAGCAGCGCCTATTGAAGCTGCAGCTACTATTGAAAGTATCAGTATCAACAGGAGTACTAAAATATATTTTAAAGTCCTTGCTCTTCTTTCCATAAGCACTTTGGAGAAATAAAAATAAAAATCATACCAAAAACTTTTATATGACTTAACAGTAAGTATACTAAATTTCTTGGTCTATTGGTTTATTTTATTCTACTATCTCAAACTCTCCGAAAATCTCAGGATGTATGGCCTTTGAAAACATCTCAAGCGCCTTAATCACATTATGATTGGGACGGCTGACCGGATTATCGGGGACAACATACACTCTGCCATCGGTGACCGCCTTAATGCTCGAAAACTTGCTTTCTTCGGTTATTATTGAAGGATCCGCTGCCAGACTTAAGGGTGCGATTATTACATCAGGATTTTTATCTATCAATGTTTCAACACTGTATTCAGGCCAGCCGGTTATATCGTCTTCCGCTACTATATTTACCCCGCCCGACTTTTCAATAATATCATTTATGAAAGTATCTGCTCCCACACTCATCAAGGGATCGTTCCATACCTCATAAAAGACTCTTGGCTTCTGATCATCACTCAAATCCTTGACCTTATTGTAGATCTCATCCACTCCTTCTCTGAGCTCACTTATAAGTTCTTCCGCCTTACTTTCAAGCCCCACTACCTCTCCGATATTTGCTATTTCATCATAAACGCCTTCGATCCCATTAATACTAATAGCTCTGTAAACTTCTATTCCAAGATCTTTTAGTTTCTGGTAATCTTCTTCAGGTCCACCAGTCGTGGTTATTAAAATATCAGGATCGATATCTATTATCATCTCAATATTCGGTCCAAATGCATCTCCGGCACCCTCAAATCCTTCTGCCAGCGGATCAGATGCACCTACACTCCAGTTATCCACTTCTACTACCAGGTTCATAGCACTCAGAGCATCTATTATTTCCAGAACGCTGGGAGCAAGAACAACAATTTCTTCAGCCGGCCCTGAAAGCTCTACCGTATTTCCAGCACCATCCTCCAGTATTATCATATTTTCTGATATCCCTGCCACTGCCTGCTCTTTACATCCCGGTAAGACAGCCAGAAAAGACAGAAGAGCTAAAATCAGAATCACTGCTGCAGCCCACTTAATCTTTTTTAACATTTTTCCTCCTTTTCTCCTACCCTTTGTTTTATAAATAAAAAACTCCCGTACTCTTCAGCCGGGAGTTTTTCTAACAAATGAAAAATCATCCTCTTTCTGCCGAAGAGAGATAATCAAAATATTTGCAGGTTTCCTGGCTTAAGGGACTTTACTCTTCGCCTTCCCGGCAGTTCTGCCAGTGGCCTTAAGTGAAGAGCACACACCCTATCACAGTGGCGGGACCGCTCCAGATTTAAACTGGATTCCCTGAAACACAATATATTATATGTTTTATATTCAGCTATTTTTAAAAGAACGCCGTTAAATTCCTAATTGATAATACTACTATAACCACATCAAATTGCAATTATTTTCCAAAAAAAGTTACAATATCTTATCTTCCTTTAGCCATTTAAAAGTATCTTTTATTGATTCTTTAACAGTCCTTGGCCTGTAACCAAGTTCACTTGAAGCTTTTTTATGATTGATGACTGAATTACTCTGCAGGGTGCTGATTGAATAAATCGTGAAACGGGGAGCTTTGTTCGCCAGTTTGTAATAGACTGGAGTAAATAAACCTGCAGTTTTTACAAGCCATACGGGAACCTTGTATTTTGGTCTGCGAGTACCGCTTATTTCTTCAAGCATTGACATCATTCCATCCATAGTGATTCTCTGCCCTGAAAGTATATACTTCTCACCTGTTTTTCCTTTTTCAGCAGCAAGGATATGCCCTACGGCGACATCACGCACGTCAACAAAATCATAAGCTCCGCCTACAATAAAATTCAGTCTACCGCAGGCAAAGTCAATGAATGTCTGGGTTATTGATGATATCCTGAAGTCATAAGGACCCAGAACCCCGGTGGGGCAGACTATTACCGAATCAAGCCCATCTTTTGCTGCTTTGGCAACCTCTATGCTGGCGCGGGCCTTTGATCTGTCATACTCCCCTCTGCTGCTGTTTGGATCAAACGGCATACTCTCATCAATCACTGTTCCCACTGGTGGCTCTTCTAAGGCATGTATGGAGCTAGTATACACTAACCGCCTGACGCCGCATTTCAGGCAGGCATCTATAACATTTTTAGTCCCTCCCAGATTAATATTCCGTATCAGGGTGTGGTCGCCGGGCATTATTGAAATCTTCCCGGCCAGATGATACACAGTATCTATGCCCCTGAAAGCTTTAATAAGTGAGTCTTTATCCTGAATGTCCCCGACCACCTTTTCTACCTTTAAACCTCCAAGTGAAGAATTATCGGATGCAGAACGAACCAGAGCCCTTACCTTTCTACCCCTAGCCAGTAACTCTCTGGCCAGTACATTTCCGATAAATCCAGCAGCACCTGTTATCATGTGCATAAGATATACCTTCAAATCTTGTTAGATAATAATACTTAAGAATATAAGATATATAAAAAAGTTAAAATTTACAACATTTTAGTGATTTGCTAAAA
>CAZLOE010000031.1:0-14434 GCA_964561115.1 uncultured Actinomycetota bacterium | reverse complement strand
CGTATGCAGCCGGAGATTTTACAGTCAATATACCTTATGAAGAATTTGAAGGCAATTTAAATCCTGAAAGCATAATTGGAAAATATAATAAATGATATTTCCAAAATACGATTGTTATAAATCTCCCTTTAAGCAGTATTTTTAATAAGATAAGCTTAATCTAAAAGATATCTGATCAGCATATCGGTAAATTCATTAATTATACGTTCTTCATCAATTTTTATTTCATGAAATTTAGTAGCATGAGTAACATTTTCTATAGAGTAAAAGATCAACGCAGCTGCTGACTCGAGGTCCTTTACTCTAGCTATATTTTTAAATTTAGTTAATAAATTTAAAATTATTTTAATTTCTTTTTCTTCCTGTTCTTCCATTATTTTTCTAACATCAGGATCAAAGTACTTCATTATAGAAACTTCTCTATGAAACTTAGGAGATATATTATGAGCATCAAAAACTTTTTTTACCTGTTTGTAGATCACTTCCCTTGCATTGCTTTTATTTTTATGCAAAGCTTTATCATTCAATTCATGCTCCATGAATCTTTTAATTTCTTTACCGATATCTATTACTATTTCTAAAAAAAGCTCTCTCTTGTCTTTAAAATATGAATAGAAGCTTCCAATAGATACCTCTGCCATATCTGATATTTCTTTTGAGTTAGTATTATAATAGCCTTTATCAGAAAATAATTTCTTAGCTGCTTCCATAATTTTTCTTTTTGTTTTAATACTCCTATTTTGTTTAGGTACCCTTGTTCCCTTATAGTTATTCATTTAGTTATACTCCTGAGATATAAATATGAATATTTATTCATTTTTACTATTGACAAATATATATATAAAGTGAATAATAGTTCATATTCATATTATATATGAAAAAATTCTAAAAGCAATTTAAATTTAGTGAATCAAAGAAATTACACTTTGTTCAGAGGAGCAATAATAAATATGAGTGATTATAACAAAATCAAAAAAAGGTTTAACCAAGAGATATTAAAAGGAAGACTCAGCAAAATTGAGTTCTGGGCTATGAACAATGCTGTTAGAAGATGGCTCCAGAGGAATGTTGAGTTAAAGGTATTCCAAAGATTTTTAAAAAAACAAAATATTGACCTTAATAATAAGGCCATTTTAGATGCCGGCTGCGGTTCTGGTTATAGTACTGAAATCATATCAAAAATATTTAACCCTTCTAAAATTATCGCATTTGATTTGATGCCGGAGCAAATAAAACTTGCACAAAAAAGAAGAACAGATGCAGTTTTTATATTCGGAGTAATTCATCATGTCTGCAGTTGGAAAAAAGCATTAAAAGAAATATCAAGGGTATTAAAAAATAGAGGTGCTTTACTTATTGAAGAGCCCAGAGTTATTTTTAAGTGGAATGAATTTGAAAATGAATTGAACTCTATTGGCTACGAAATTTTGGAGAAAGCAAAACTTATGGGTAATTATTTTAAGAGTTATTTATGCATCCTTAAATAATAACCATAAATAAAGATGTATCAAGTTAACTCTTCATCTTGGATACTTTTAGAACCAAATAAATTAAAAAGATTCTTAGGAGATAATAATGAAGATCACTGTCTTAAATGGAAGCCCCAAAGGTAAAATGAGTATTACATTAATGCTGACTGGCTACATCCAGAAAAAATTCCCCGTGCATGAATTTAAAATACTAAACATAGCTCAAAATATTCAAAAAATAACCAGAGATATAAAGATTTTTAATGAAATCATAGATTCAGTCAAATCATCAGACGGAGTCCTGTGGTCTTTTCCTGTTTATTTTATGAATGTATGTTCCCAATATCAGAGATTTATTGAACTTATTCTTGAAAGAGATATAAAAAATGCATTTGAAAATAAATATACTGCAGTCTTAACGACATCGATAAATTTCTATGACAATCTAGCACATAATTATATGAACGCTATTTGTGATGATCTGAATATGAAATATGTCGGCTACTTCTCCGCTTATATGATGGATTTATTCAGGAAAGAGATAATTAGAAAAAGGCTGATCTTATTTGCCGATAATTATTTTAATGCAATAAAAGACAGTAAACCCACTATAAAAAATTATAGACCTATAACTTATAAGAATTTTAACTATTCCCCCGGCAAGCCGAAGAAGAAGATAGATACCGGAAGTAAAAAAATAATTATTTTAACAGATTCTTCAGATGAAAACACCAATTTGCAAAAAATGATTTTTAGATTCAATGAACCATTATCTAATAAAGCAGAAATCATAAATTTATATGATATTGACATCAAGGGGCCGTGCCTTGAATGCTTAAAATGCGGCTTTAATAACGTATGCTCATACTATGACAAAGACAGCTTTATGGATTTCTATAATACCAAGGTAAAAACTGCTGACATAATCATTATTGCTGGAAATATTAAGAATAGATATCTATCTTCAAGATGGAAGTTGTTTTTTGACAGAAGCTTTTTTAATACACACTCTCCATCATTTATGGGAAAACAGATTGGATTTATAATTTCTGGTCCTTTAAGCCAAATTCCAAATTTAAGACAAACTTTAGAAGCATGGATGGAATTTCAGCAATCCAATACAGTTGGTTTTATTACTGATGAATTTGGAGATTCAGAAAGAATAGACCGCCTGCTTCAAAGTTGTGCAGAGGATATTATATGGTTTTCAAATAATAATTATATTATACCAAGAACTTTTCTTGGTATAGGCGGTATGAAAATTTTCAGGGATGAGATCTGGGGTAAACTGCGTTTTATTTTCCAGGCCGACCATAGATTTTATAAGAAACATGGATTTTATGATTTCCCACAGAAGGATTTTAAATCAAGATTAATTAATGCCTTTATGATACCTCTGACAAAAATTCCTGCTGTTAGAAAAAAATTACCTAAAGTAATGAACACTATGGTCAGTAGACAGTTTAAAAGAATTATTAAGGATGGGTAAAATCTTTAAAAAATATAAACAACATCAAAATTAAAACAGTAACAGACATTATAAAAACGACTATAACTGTTTAATTATTTTATTATCGGGCTCCGAGTACGAATAAAACAATTCCTCCTGCAAGTACAATACTTGCAAAGACATAGCATATTATAACTGCTGTATTATCACTCATTTTTTTACCGAGCTTCAACTTGACTATTCTAATTATTGCGGGCGGTTTTTTGATCGCTACATAATACACAAATGCCGCGTATAATACACACGCTATCCCTCCGATCACATAACCCATTTGAATGACCTCCTTCTCTTACATTTTATATATTCATATATAATTAAAATTTTTATTGAAGTTTTCTTGCTATCCTGGGCGCCAGCAAAGCGTATACTGCTCCGCATATAGCCAGTATAATACCGATAAAAATCAACAACTGGGGCCATGTACCGCTTTTTGACAGTATCATGTCATTTGCCCTATACGCCCAGTAAAATGGCGACCAGTAGAAAAATATCTGCCAGTTTCCTGTAACAAATTCGTATCCCGCTATAGACCCGGCCATCGGCAAAAATAAAAGTTTAACACTGCCTGCCGCTTCCATAACATCGCTGCTGTTTAAGCCCTGTATAAACCCTATCAACAAACTCAATATTGTCGACGAAAAGACCACTAAAGCCGCCTGACCTAAATTGATATCATAAAAACCTGTAATCAAAAGACATGCAATGGATGAAAAAAGCGCAACAAACATGCCCGTAAAGCTCTTGCCTAATATAAATGCTTTGCGTGAAGTAGGTGTTACGTTTATCGCACTTACAGTGTTGTCCACCTTTTCTTCAAGTATATTCATGGCAATAAGCATACCTGCCAGCATGGAAATCAAGAGCAGCATCATGTTTACCAGCATCTTTTTTAACGGTGGAACCGTCCTGCCAAATTCAATTATTTCTGAGCGGGCATCTTCCAGCTGTACATCTGATTCATACAGTACATTTAGCAGTTTAGCGTATTCCAGAATCGATTCGGGCTCATTTCCCTGAGTCATAATATAATAGCCATTATCTTTCGGCAGTATCCCGACTACATCGTCTCTTGACCTGACCCTATCTTCAACTCTTTGTTCGTCACTAAAAAGTTCAACATGTGCAAAGTCATCAAAGTAAGCTGCCTGCTTTGGATTTTCATTTTCTATCAAAGCTAGATTTACGCTGGTATCATTAATACTGGGTGAGATAAAATTGATCCCCACAGCTAAAATCAAGGGGATAATCATCATGTACAATGTTAGAAATTCGCGCATGTTTACCTTTAAATCTCTAGTAAAAATAGTCAATATTCTTTTTAACATCATTATCCCCCCTTATACGCTCAGCGTTTTTTTGAACCTAATATTTGTAATGGTAAAAATTATTATGCCTCCTACCAGAAATCCAGCACTGGTTAACAGTGGGAATGCAATGTCCCCTTTTGGCAAAATAATTTCCTTAAAACCCTGCATTAACGGGTATGTGGGAATTATTTTTATCCAAAAAGGATCCCATCCGGGTATAAAATACGCTATTGCGGGTACCATAAGCAGGATTATCAATAAATAAATAGCCCCGAAAGCTTTCGTCAGATTATTGTAAAAGCTGGCAATCAGCAAACCCAGTGAAGATGCAAAAAATCCGGTCGTAAGCAATAACAGCAGAAACAGGCCGTAGTTTATCCTAAATCCCATAATAGGCATGACTATGATCAAGCATGAGACAACTGATGTAAGCAAAATTACAAAAATCTTACTCATCAAATACTGCCAAACAGGGGATGCCGTTACTGCATAAGCCTTTATTACGCCCTCATTTTTGTCCAGGAATATATAAGACGCCATAACAAACATGCCCATAAGGCTGCCACTGAATGCAATTAATGGCGGAAGAGTATTTTCCCTGTCGTTTAGAGGTTCATAATCCGTCGACAGCGGGCGGACTTCCTGATTTTCAATGCGCTCTTCTAAAACATCTGTACTTTCATTAAACAGTATAGATATCAAATTCTTTAAACGTGTAGATTCATACCCCTGTAAATAGTATTTATAGTACGGCTGATTATTATCGTCCAGTTCAATTACCGCTCCTATAACCTGCTCAGAGTATGCAAGTGTGCGGACAGCTTCTTCGCTGTCAACAATATAGATCTCCTCTTCATCGGTTACAATAAGCTGTGCATCATATGTTTTACCATCAGCCTCCAATTCAACTTCTTCTGGCTCTATGCCGGGAACACTTTCTAATATAGTATCGGTATATATTTCTTTTGCTCCTTTCGGTAAATTTAAATAAAGATATTCTGTCGAAGTACTGCTAAAATTTTCAGGAATAGCAAATAATAAAACCGCCAGGATCACCAGGGCAAAAATCAATTCAATATAGAAGTAAAAACTTCTGGAGGCAAGAATAAGTTCCTTTTTAAAGCTGCTTAGCAGTTTCATATTAGACAAGCCCCCTTCCGGTGACTTTTATAAAGATCTCCTCCAGCGTTGCCTCCTTTGTATGCATGGTCAGGATCTCTTTACTTGCTATGATCTTATTTAGAGCGTCTTTATCCTCCTGCATTATGGTAGAAAATGTTTCCTTTTTTACATTACCATTTTGAACATACTCCACCTCTACCAACTTTTTCCCGTACTGTAGCTTTAAGTTTTTAGGTGAATCTATAAGTTTGATCTCGCCATCTACAATAAATCCCACCCGGTCGCATAATTCATCAGCTATAAACATATTATGAGTAGTCAAGAATACCGTCACCCCTTTGCTGTTACGCTCTTTTATTATGTCTTTTATATCAGCTGCTATAGCAGGGTCAAGCCCGGTAGTAGGCTCATCAAGGAACCACATACTGGGGTTATTTATCATTGACCTGGCAAATGTAAGCCGGTGTTTCATGCCCTTTGAAAATTCACCCGTCTTGATGTTTTCCTTGCCGCTCAGGCCCACTAGGTTTATTAATTCTATAGGGTCGCGCGTTTTTACATCAAATAACCTGCTGTAAAAGTATAAGTTCTCTTTTGCCGTCATCTTACTGTAGACGTTAGACTGCTCAAACGACATGCCTATTTTATTAAACATCTTCCTGGAGATATTTTTAATGTTATAGCCGGCAACAGTTACATTGCCCTTCTGAAGCTGCAGCAGGCCGGTCAAGATGCCCTGTGTCGTCGATTTACCCGCGCCAGACGGCCCGAGAAATCCAAAAATCTCACCTTTGTTTATTTCAAAATTTACATCCTTGATTGCATACCTGCCATTTCTTAAATAGGAATGATACAGTCCTTCCACTTTGATCATTGCCATTACTTCTCCCCCTTTTGCGTCCCGATGCCATTTTTTATAAAATCCAGCAGTAGATCGACTATTTTGATTATATCTTCATCGATCTTCTGCATATCAGCTTCTTCCTGCTTTATACTCTGAAAGTAATATTCCATCATAATTACATTCATCGAAGAAATAATATAACTGATAAAATCCAGATCAATATCATCTCTGATCTCATTTTTTGAAATTGCGTGTTTTAGAAGTCTGCTATATACATCCTGTGCTTTTTGTAATCCCATATCCACAACTTCTTTATATATCGGATGGCTCTTGCTTTTAAACAGCCAATTCCCTATAAGGGTAAGCTCGGGATTATCCGCAGCAAATTTAAGTCCCGATACAAACAGCTCCCTTATAAGAGTAAAAAAATCATACTGCTCGGGGTTTTCAATAACAGGCGACATATATTTTAGCTTTTTTTCGCTGACTCTTTTTATAAGATATAAAAACAGGTCTTTTTTGCCATCAAAGTATTGATAAAAACTGCCTTTTGCTATTTTACACTGTTCTACAATTCTATTAATACTTGCCTTATCATAACCAAAAGCTGCAAATTCATGGATTGCTTTTTCTTCTATAAGCTTCCTTTTTTCTTCTGGCAAGTTTTGGAAAGTTTCTTTAGGCATAGTAATCCTTTTTTCTTTTATGAGTGTGACTCCATAGTCATATGACTTTTAAGTCATATTCTATGATCCTGCTAATTTTTTGTCAAGGTTTACTAAATTCCAAAAAATAATAGATTCATAAAGTAAATTTCCTAAATAAACTTTATAATGATATGATTATTCAAACAGATGAAATTACAGGGATATCGGCGTCTCGATATTTCCCAAATATGGGAATAATTTTAAATCGCTTTTAAAGAGTGCTGATGCAGCTATGTACGATGTAAAAGAGAATAATAGAAATGATTACTGTTTATGTGGCAGTAAATAAAATTTCTCTTAAAGTTTTTCTTTTTGCTAATTCTAAATTATAGCAGGAGGAAGATATAAGTTACTTAAGCAAATTACATAATTAAGTTAGATAATTGGCTTGACTATCTAAGATTTTATTTTTATAATTAGTGAGAATAATTAAAAATTAAAATACTTCTATCCAATAGTAGTGATAAAAAACAAATAATTCTTAGCAGATATACGGGAAGTAATATGACCCTCCTATTTAATACAGGAAAATTTATATCTGAGTGGGCTTTACAGATAATTAATTTTTTATTATAGAATAATAATATTTTTCTGAAAATTCTCTTTAAATTTTAAAGAAACTTGTATAAAAATTTTATTTTTGAAATATAGCAACGGAAAAAGGGGGTGAGAAAGAAAAAACAATTGGGATTTGTCTAAATATCATATTCTGTTTTAGATCAAACAAATCTCAAATCTATTTTGTAAAAATCAGTTAAAGGAGATTGTAAAGTGAAGAAGTTTCTAATTTTTGTTTTAGTGTTAACTTTCGTAGTTTCAATGTTGCTTATTGGAACTTCCTGCAAGGAAGCTGCAGAGGAAGCTGTAGAAGAAGCAGCTGGCGCAGGAGATATCACTGTAGTTGTAATAGGTAAATCAGTACATCCATACTGGTCTAATGTTGAAACAGGAACAATGGATGCAGGAAAGGCCCTTGGCGTGGATGCAATATTCTGGGTACCGACCGAAGAAGATATATCTGCACAGATAAGTACCATGGAAACCTATATTGCACAGGGAGTAGATGGTATAGCTGTAGCTCCTTCAGACCCAGTGGCAATGGCACCATATATTAAGCAAGCTATGGATGCCGGAATACCGACAATTACTCTGGATACCGACGCTCCGGAAAGTGAACGTCTGTGTTATGTTGGAACAAGTAATAAGTCTGCAGGCGTTGAGGCTGGCGATGCTATGGTTGACCTTCTTCCTGATGGCGGAGCTGTAGGTGTTGGTACAGGTTCATTGACAGCAATGAACTCCCTGGAAAGAATTGAGGGCTTTGAGGAAGGAATTGAAGGAACAGATATTACAGTACTAGAACCTATTAATAATGATGGAGAAGATTCTACTAAAGCTCTGGAATTGGCAAACTCAACATTGGTTGCTAATCCCGATCTGGCAGGAGCCTTTGGCGTTTATGCATATAACGGCCCTGCATGGGCTAAGGCTGTCAAAGAACAGGGTTTAGTAGGAGATGTAAAAATTGTAGCTTTTGACGCAACCGATGAGCATATTGAATACGTGAAAGAGGGCGTAATACAGGTTCTGGTAGCTCAAAGAGAATATTTCCAGGGCTACAAGAGCGTTGAGTTACTGACTTTAATGGCTCAGAAAGGTATAGAAGAAGGAATGTCTGAGTATGGAGTTCCAGATTCAATGATTGTTGATACCGGAGTAAGTGTAGTTACTCTGGATAATTTAGCAGATTATGCTGATACTCTAAAGGAACTAGGTATTCCATTTGAATGGACACCTTAATCCAAATTTAGTTTAGTAACAAGCTTTTAGCGAACAGTTTTGGGTGGCTTATTTTTATTATTCTTAGTAAAATATTAACCACCCAAAACTTTTTATAAGGAAGATGAGTTAGAGATGACAAAAGAAACGCCATTGATTGAAATGAAGAATATAACAAAGACTTTTGGTCCTGTTATTGCTTTGCGGGACACCAGTCTTGAGCTTATGCCAAAGGAAGTATTGGGCCTGGTAGGAGACAATGCCGCCGGAAAATCTACTTTAATGAAAGTATTGAGCGGAGCTATTTTACCTGATAAAGGGGAGATATATGTTAAGGGGAAAAAAGTCCATATAAAAGGACCGGAGGATTCCCGGAATATGGGCATTGAGATGATTTACCAGGATTTCGCCCTTGCTAATAATCTGGACGTAGCATCAAATATATATTTGGGCCGGGAGATCAAGAAAAAATATCTTGGCTTCATCAATCTTCTGGATAAAAAGAAAATGGAGGAGGGAGCCTGCCGGGTGCTGGATCGTATTAAGATCGATCTGGAGTCAGTTAAGACCGAAGCCGAGCATCTTTCTGGCGGACAGCGCCAGAGTGTAGCTATTGGCCGTGCAACTGCTTTCGATGCACAGGTCATAATCATGGACGAACCGACAGCAAGTCTATCAATAAAAACGATAGGTGAACTTCTCGGATTGATCATGCAACTGAAAAAAAGAGGAATTTCTATTATTATAATCAGCCATCGTTTACAGGACATTTTCACTGTTTCTGACCGAATTATGGTGCTGAAGACAGGTAAAAGAGTGACTGTTAAAAAAACCAAAGAAACAAATATAGATGAGATAATCAGTCTAATGGTAAAGGACATGAAAGATAGCAACAATGAAGCACCCGCAAAGACTTTACCTATTTGTGAAAAAAAATAATATAACTAAAAGTCATTTGTTTAGTCAGGTCAGGCATCTGATTTAAAACGTTACAGTTCTTTCCTCCGACGAATAGTATCATAGGTCACTGCTATAATTAAAATGACACCAAGGACTACATCCTGAAGATAAGAAGATACTCGTATCAAAACCATACCATTTACAACAACACCCATTATGGAAGCTCCTATTACTGTTCCTAAGATAGTACCCCTGCCACCAAAGAGACTTGTGCCTCCAATTACTGAGGCAGCGATAGCCCACAACTCCCAGCTTCCTCCTGTAGCAGGATTACCCTCGCTTAGACGGGAAGCTATAATTATACCAGTAATACCGGCAATAAAGCTGCTGGCCATATAACAAAAAATTCTTACCCTATCAATATGAACGCCTGACAATCTTGCAGCTTCAATATTTCCGCCAACTGCAAATATGTACCGGCCAAGAGCAGTGAAGCGGAGAATAAAAGCTACAATGAGGGCTATAACTATTAAAACAAGAAATTGAAAGGGAATACCAAATACTTTGCCCTGACCAAAAAAGAGAAAAGATTCAGGTAACCCGGAGATAATCCAACCTCTTTTAATATACGAAGCCAGGCCTCGTGCCCACATAAGTGTACCTAAGGTAATAATAAAAGCAGGAACTCGGAGTTTAGTCACAAAAACACCGTGGAATAGACCAATAAGACAGGATACTGATAAAACAATAATAATTGATAGCCAAATCGGTAATCCCATGTCAACCATCAGATATGCAACTAACATATTTGTAAAGGCGACCATGGAGCCCAAGGAGAGGTCAATTCCTCCAGTTATGATAACCAGAGTCTCTCCAATACCCAGGAGAGCAAAGTTGCTCATCCAACGGGAGATTATTTGTAAGTTCGCAGGAATGAAAAAAACATTGTTCATGAAGTAGAAAAAGAGGCAGAGAACAACAAGTGCAATAAGGATATTTGCTTCTTTGAATTTTATTACGGATAATACTTTCTTTAATACACCGACAGACTTTTTTGAGTCATTATCAACATTATCATTTCTCATCAATATACTCCTCTATTTTATAAAATATACTAAGAGAAAATAATTAGTTAGTCAAGCAAATTATAAAAATAAGTTAAATAATTGATTTGTGTAACTGATCTTTTAATTTTACAATTGTGCTTTTTAAAATTAACAAATAAAACGAAATTTTTTCAGTAATAAAAGATATTATGGGGCTACTCATACCCCACAAAATGTGGGGTAGTTGATTAGTGTCAGAATCTTATTTTAGATCTACCTGACCTGCCCCTGATTCTTAATTTAATAGTCCTATATACTGATCTCTATTGGCGAGATTAACCCCTGGGCGAACTGATCTACATATTTCTTCCATGCCTCGTAGTCTGCAAACTGACCACTCTTGTCCCAGAAAAAACCAGCCCAATAGGAAGCCGTTTTGTCATCTGGTACCCGGGCCAACATAAGAAGATTTAACTGGTCTTCCATTTGTTTCTCAAAGAGATTGGCGTCCACTATGGCTGCCAGACCCTGCATGCCGGCATTCATTTCCATGGGTTCCCACTTGGCCAGCCAGCCCCTTTCTTCGTTCACGTCAAAACGCTCGCCTTCTACCTTCTTGAGCCCGGCGCCGTTAATAAGTCCCATTTGATTTTCAGGTTTGTAGATGCTTTGAAAGTGAGTCAGATTATGCCCGGCATCCAGAGAAATCCTTTTGACCTCAGAAACCATTACCCCGTTGACTTCAAAAGGCTCGTAAGTCAGCTCAAAAAGCACACGGATCGGACCGTTAGCTAGAGGACGTGAACTTATAAAATTCTTAGAAACCCAGAGCTTGTCTGCTGCCCACAGACCGTTACCGCCACAACCGCGGCTTAGTCCGGCTGAGTAGAAATCCCCGCCTTCTCCTGTGTCCCCATGGTAGTTATCCACCATATACCAGTCATTTATGACCATGCGGGTCGTACGCTTTGACCATATATCCACTGTACTGCTGGTCAATGGATATAGTACACAGGTCTCCAGGGTCTTTCCGTAGATTCTTAGGGCAATACGATCGTTTTCCCAGCAGAAGTCGTCGCATCTTTCTCGTACAAAGCGGCCATAAGCCCTAAACTGTTCTTTGGTATACACCCGCTTGTCACCTGCGGTGGCTGTAAAAGTCTGGGTTTGTCCAGGAGCAAAGTCAGCCTGGAATATCAGCTGGTCCGCGGCATAGTCCCCATCAGTGTCCACTGCCTGACAGAGAACCTCCTTGACGGTTTCGTCCTTGACATGTATCTTGGTCAAGTCCTTTTCGTCAAGTGCTGCCAAATCTTCGGCTGAAATCTCAATAGTCTGGTTGAGTCGTTCAATCTGAAGCTTGTTTACGGCAGTTATCGTTACTGTACTGCCACTCTTTGAAACATCTGCATTTTCTTTTGGCATGATTTTGTCCCCTTCCTTGAGGAATGTTCTATTTCCCCGGGTCATCCCCGGTCCCGTAGTTCGGTCGTTTTTTAATGATATATTTTTTTATAATTGTAGTCAATGCAATGTAAGAAAAAAATCCTAAAAAATCTGGAAATAAATTTAATCAAATCCTTTTTTATATAATAACGTCTAATAAACTGAAAAGATTATAAAAATAATTGAAAGGACTATAAAATGGGTAATAAGAAAAATAAAATTTATATCTCTACTTTAGTGGTCTTCTGGATATTATTTGCGTTTTCCATTCTAGCATTACTAAATATTTTTGTTATGAATTTAATCGACTTATTCAGTAGAGTTTCATTCTATTCTTCAGCGTTTGCGTTACCCTGCCTGGGTATAGCTCTTATTGTTCTGGCTGTAAAAGCAAATTTTACCAGGATCTCAAAAACATTTTTTATTCTTACCGGTGCTTCAGCTATCGGTATAGTTATAGGCGCAATGCTTCACAATCTTGTATATGCACTTTTCATAAAACTGTTCGGAGAAGGATTCTGGGCAGGTCTGGGCGATGAGCCGGTATTTTTTATTCTTTCCGTAATTGTATGCCCCATAGCTCTACTGGTCGGAATAATCGGCAGCATAGTTTTAATAGCCAAAAAAAGGACCACATCACAATAATAATCAGGTTTTTCACACCTTCCGGCCTGCCGTAACAATAAGAAAAGTTAAAGAACTCTATACCAAAATAACCAGATAAAATAAGGAGAGAAAAAATGAAAGTTACAAAAAATCTAGAGCTTTTCTGGGCAGCATTAGAATCTTTTCGAATGGATTAACACTCATAAATACTCTAATATAAATCACAAAATATTAAGGATCTAATAATTTAATCGTAATGATATGAAAATACTTTTAATGTCAATTGGGACCCGTGGAGATATGGAGCCTTTTTTAGCGATTGGAGAAATACTGAGAGAAAAAGGACATCAGGTAATCTTTGCCTTCCCAGACCAGTTTAGAAGTCTTGCCAAAGAATCCAATATGAAATTTGCTTCTTTAGGAACAAAATTTATTAAGATGTTGGGTAGTGAAGATGGAAAAGCTGCCCTTGGAGGGAGTGGCTCGGGATTAAAGAAACTTTTTGCAAATATAAGACTTACATTAAATTCTACAGAAATCAATAAAGAACTCATTAATAAACAATATGAAATAACTGAAAATGAAAATCCTGATAGGATTGTATATAATGGAAAAACTATTTACCCTATAATTTGGGGGTTAAATAATAGGGGGAAGACAATTCTTATAAGTCCTGTTCCATATGTGCATTATGTTAAAGATCATACTCATATTGCTTTTCATAACAACTATGGTCCTTTCCTAAATAAGCTGACTTATTCATTAGCAGATTTCGGATTGGTTATGACAGTAATGATATCGATAAAATGGTTGAAGATCACAAGAAAAATAACCCGAAAACAAATCAACAATACCCTTTTATCAAGAAAGGCAATTTATACAATCTCTCCCTTTCTTTTTCCAAGACCGGATTACTGGAATGAAAATATTAAAGTACTGGGGTATCATGAAAGAGACAAAACCATAAACTGGAAAGCGGATAAGAGTCTGGATCAGTTTATCACTAACCACAATAAGATATTGTTAATTACCTTTGGAAGCATGACTAATCCAAAACCTGAAAAAAAGACAAAGACTATCTTAGATGTTTTGGAAAAACATAAAATTCCAGCAATTATTAACACTGCTTCTGGAGGTTTAATTAAGCCTTTAAAATATGACACCAAATTGTTTTACTTTGTGAAACAAATTCCCTACGATTGGATTTTTCCAAAAATATATGCTGTGATTCATCATGGTGGTTCTGGAACAACACATCTATCCCTTAAATATGGATGTGTTTCCATGATTATCCCGCACATAATCGATCAATATGCATGTAATGATATTGTGAGTGATTTAGGTGTTGGACCTAAAGGTGTATACATCAGCAAGATAACAAATAAAAATCTCGAGCCAAAAATCGTAGATTTATTTAAAAATCAATCTTACAAGGCCAAAGCTTTGGAGATAGCAAAAAAGATGAAAGCGGAAGATTTTAAAGAAAAATTATACAAAACAATTATTGAGTAAACTATCAGGGACAGGCTGTACTTGTTATTGGCTAAGAGCAATTGAGCTCAAATTCAGTGGCTCCCCGTATTGGACACTTTTAGAACTCTATAAACATTAAAGATGTATAAATTTTAACCTTTTAATATTAAAAATAAATATATATTAAGAAAAAAGCTCATTTAAAATTTAGACTATTTTTTACTT
>CAZLOE010000030.1:0-15746 GCA_964561115.1 uncultured Actinomycetota bacterium | reverse complement strand
TTGACAAATACGCGAGTTTCGAATTTGCTGAGCCCACACATATTTTTAACATTAACGATGGACAAATATTAAATTTTGGTAAAGAAACTGTTGAAATATATTATCCTGGGCCAACACATACTTATGATAATATAGTCGTCTATATGCCAAGTAAAAAGATACTTTTTGGTGGTTGTATGGTTTTATCATCAGACGCTGAAAAATTGGGTTTTATCAAAGATGGAAATGTTGAGGAATGGCCATTATCGCTTGGAAGAGTAATGGAAAAATATAAAAATGCTGAAATAGTAGTACCAGGCCACGGAAACCCAGGGGATATTAGTTTGATAGAGCATACAATTACAGTTATTAACGAGAATAAAAATAATTGAAATTGTCTCAAAGAAATGGATTAATCAGTACTTCCGTCTGTATCTTCTTCACTATCTGCCTGTTCTTGATCCTCTCTCTGTATATCTCCGGCATCTATGAGTGCAATAGCACCTAATGTGGCAGTACTTATGGGATCAAATTCTTTAGAAGACGAGATTACCAATTCAGTTGATTCAAGGTTGTCGGTGTCAAATATGGAGACTGTAAAACCCAGGATATCTTCATCACTGGGAGTGTAGTTAAAATTATACCAGGGAATGGCTGCTTCAATTGTATATCCATTTGTCAGCCTCGTAGAATCAATGAGGACACCTCTTGGAATTGCAGCAGGATAGCTTATATAAGATTCAGCAATCGTACTGGTAAAATTACCCGGTGAAAAATTGATCAAATAATCGTCACCGGTATAGAATTGTATATACATATCTTCTTCCAGCTTCATATCTAAAGCAATTATTATACTGTCTCCATTACTTAATTGATTTCCGGTATAGTTCTGGCTGAAAACGTCATCAGTTACCTGTATTGAAAAATAAAAGTTATCATCATCCCAGCAGGAATAAAATGTGCCTGAGATATCGGTGTGAGTGGTATAATTTTCTTTTTTGATGGTAGGCTCAAAGGCTGAGAAACTCTCAAAATCGTCCCATTCCTGAAGGCTTCCGTCTATTACCGGAGGAATATAGCATTTATAGGAAAACAGCGGTATACCTGTAGGAATGGTATTCTGGGATCTAAAAGTAGATTCGCTTAGTATCCTGCTCTTCTTTTCTTCTACATCAGTGCTTATTATAGTGTTTTCTGCAGTTTCCATTTCGTATTCCACAGAAAAGTTGACTGTATTTGAATTTTCAATAACAGTATCATTTTCATCTAAAAGCTGTGCTGTCATCTCATAAGCACCGGAATTTCCCGGATTCCAGTTAAACTCATAGGGGGGAGAGCTAAATGTCTTTATTTCTTCATCATTTGCAAAAACTTTTATAGTATAATCTGTGTTTTCTGCTTCTTTCGCCTTAATTTCTACCGGGACAGTCTCATTCTGGTTGATGAAGTCAAAGACTTTATCATTTATAGGCGAAGCTATGTACAGAGTATATCCAGTCTCTTCTCCGGTCTCATCAGTAACTCCTGAAAAGAATGGAAGAGGCAGACAGCTTCTGACTGAAAAAAATATTATTATGGATATTATCAAAATTAAGGCAAAGAGGATATAGGGGAATTTATCCAGTATGAACTTACTTCTTTTAGGGACTTTTTTACTCATCCTTTTTGCTTTTCCTTTCATCAATTACTCTCTGGGCTAGATTGGGAGGCATTTCTTCATAAGCCAGGAATTTCTGTGTAAACCGCCCTCTGCCCTGGGTGAGAGATGTAAGGTCTGTTGTGTAATTGAATGTCTCATATTGAGGAACAGAAGCTTTAATAAGCTGTTTTTTATTTCCGGTCTGAGTCATTGAAATGATTTTCCCTCTTTTTGCGTTTATGTCTCCGATTATGTCTCCCATATACTTTTCAGGCACTGTTATTTCCAGTTCCATGATGGGTTCCAGGATGACCGGTGAGGCTTCCTGCATTGCTTTTTTAAAAGCCATAGACCCTGCTATTTTAAAGGCCATTTCGGATGAGTCTACGTTGTGAAATGAACCATCATAAAGATTTACGCTGATATCCACTACCGGAGATTCTGCCAGGACTCCTTTTTGAAGGGCTTCCTTTACTCCTTTTTCAACTCCCGGTATATAACCCTTTGGGATGGCACCTCCGAAGATACTGTCCTTAAATTCAAAACCTCCCCCGCTTTCCATCGGTTTTATCTCAAGGAATACATGTCCGTACTGGCCCCTGCCGCCTGATTGTTTCTTATATTTATATTCAGCCTTTGCATCTCTCCTTATGGTTTCTTTATATGCTACATCAGGTGTTGCTATATCAACACCTACGTCAAATTTTTCCTTTAGTTTTTCCTTTATGATGGAATGATGGAGTTCTCCCATTCCCCATACAATGTTTTGGTGCACTTCAAGATCCAGTTCCTGCTTGATAGTGGGATCTTCCTGCATTAGTTTAGATATGCCGTTGCTTATCTTTTCTTCGTCTCCCTTACTCTTTGGCGTGACTGCCTTGGGCAGGGTTGGGGAAAAATACTGGGTTTGGGGTATTTTAAGCGGTTTATCCTGA
This sequence comes from uncultured Actinomycetota bacterium, assembly GCA_964561115.1. Taxonomy (GTDB): domain Bacteria; phylum Actinomycetota; class Humimicrobiia; order Humimicrobiales; family Humimicrobiaceae; genus CAZBSE01. Next base: position 13,193 of record CAZLOE010000030.1, on the reverse strand, counting down.
GTTGAGATAGTGTCATCATTTGATATATCCATGATCTTTGATACTGCAACAATATCTCCACAGGAAGCTTCACTGATATCACTCTGATTTTTTCCCTGGAGTCTGAAAAGGTTTGTAAATTTATATGTCTTCTCTGAACTTGAGAGGTAGTAGCTTGAATTGACTTTGATTGTACCGGAAAAAATTCTGAAAATAGATAGCTTCCCGATATAGGGGTCCGCCATTGTTTTAAAAACGCAAGCCAGAACAGGACCATCAGGTGAGGGTTTTATCTCAGCTTCAGAATCCTTGCCTATCTCTTTGACTTTTATCGGTGGAATATCAAGAGCTGAAGGAAGAAGAGCATTTATATAGTCCATCAGTATATCTACTCCGAAATTCCTACCCGATGATACTGCAAATACCGGGATCACCTGCCTTGCAACTACTGCTTTTTTAAAGATATCGCTGATCATCTTATCGTCGATCTTTTCACCATCAAGATATTTGCTTAACAACTCGTCATCTGTTTCCACGATAGACTCGACCAGTTCGCTGTGATGACTTTCGATCTTGTCTTTAATATTTTTGTCTACAGCGGCTTTATTCCCCTTGAAGTCTTTGTCTTTGTACTCATATGCCTGATTCTGCAGCAGGTCTATGATCTTTGAAAAACCCTCTCCGCTGTTTGCAGGTACAGTTATTGGGACAAGATTAAGGCCGTATTCTTTTTTTATACTTTCTACCATTTTAAAGTAATCTATATTTTCCAGATCCAGCTTATTAAGTATGCAGAAAACAGGTTTGGGGTTGCTGCCGAGCAGCTCTACTACCATTTCAGTAGGGGCCTGCACTCCTGACTTTGCATCTATGACCAGAAGCGCGCTGTCTATCACTTTAAGGGCGGTCTGAGTCTGGCCTATAAAATCCATATATCCCGGGCAATCAATAAGATTTATTTCAAAATCCTTCCATTTGTAATTAAGTATACTGGAATTAATGCTGAATCCTTTTTTAGTCTCAAGAGGGGTAAAATCGGAGACAGTGTTTTTTGACTCTATAGTGCCAAGTCTGTCGGTAGAATTAGAATTATATAAAAAACATTCTGCCAGTGAGGTTTTTCCAACACTGTTCCCAGAGACCAGGCCGATGACTTTTTTATTCATTAAGATCCTCCCAAAAGCGTAAGATTTGTTTTATAGTTTTAAAAGCTGTCAAAACAATAGAAGAAATATACCATAAAACTTTTTTTGTGTAAAAACAATATTGGCTGTCTCAGGAGTCAGGGGGGTGGTTGAAAATAAAATAAATATTGGTTATGTGATATAATCTTAAGTTGTTTATTTTTGCCAGGATTAGATGTAAAATACGGTACTTTGGAATTAAGTAAATAATAAAAAAAACTAATTAGGAGGTTGTTATGTTACCAGGTGTTATAGTTCTCCTAGCAGTACTCGGAGGAATAATATTAATACTGATCATAGCGGTGATAGGTATCTATAATTCAATGGTGTCTCTGAGGAATACGGTAGACAATTCGTGGCACCAGATCGATGTACAGCTCAGAAAGAGATATGACCTGATACCAAATCTGGTTGAGACTGTGAAGGGCTATGCCAAGCATGAAAGGGAGACCCTTCAAAACGTTATCAATGCAAGAAAGCTGGGTATTGATGCCAAAGATGTAAAATCACAGGTAAAAGCTGAAAATACGATAACGGGCGCATTGAAGTCGTTGTTTGCTGTTTCGGAAAATTATCCTAACCTGAAGGCGGATCAGCAGTTTTCAAAACTTATGGACCAACTAAACGGGATTGAGAGTAACATCGCTTTTTCAAGGCAGTTTTACAATGATACGGTGATGAGATTCAATACTAGGATACAGACATTCCCCGGAAATATGTTTGCAAGGATATTTCATTTTTCTCCAAGAGATTATTTTGAAATTGAAGAAGCTTCGGCAAGAGGTCCGGTCAAGGTAGAGTTTTAACAGTATAAGATTTATCAATAAAAGGGTGTTATTTATTAATGTATGAACATATTGCCCGCAACAGGGCAAAGACAATAGCTATAATGGTTGGGTTTGTAGCGTTTATAACTCTGGTAGGGCTTGCAATAGGCTATTATATAGACTGGCGTTTTGGCATAAGCAATAATTACTCAATATTGATTATGGTAATAGCTCTTATCCTGGCAATTATTATGTGTTTTTCCAGTTATTATTACAGCGACAGGATTGTGCTCGGTCTTACAAGAGCGATGCCCTTGTCCCGAGAGGAGAACCCGAGAGTATACTATGCAGTAGAGGGGCTGGCGATAGCTGCCGGTCTGCCCATGCCCAGGATTTATATAATAAGGGATAGCGGTATGAATGCCTTTACTACCGGAAGAAATCCGAAGAACAGCATACTTGTCTTTACCCAGGGTCTTCTTGATAATCTCAATGATGAAGAGCTGAAAGGAGTTATATCACACGAGCTTTCCCATATAAAAAATTATGATATACTGCTGGGAACAGTCATAGTGGTTCTGGTGGGGATGCTCTCTATTATAAGTAATATTATGTTTAGGTCTATGATATTCGGCGGTGCAGGCAGGAGAAGGTCATCCAGGGGATCTGCCGGTGCGATAATATCCCTTGTGCTGCTTATAATCGGAATACTGCTTATATTGCTCTCGCCTATAATCGCCACATTAATAAGGCTTGCTGTGAGCAGAAACAGGGAATACCTGGCAGATTCTACCGGGGCCCTGATTTCCAGATATCCGGCAGGACTGGCAAACGCTCTGAAAAAGATAAGTGAACATAGTGAAGTAAAAACTGCCAGCAGTGCTACCGCGCATTTGTTTATTGCCAATCCTATCGGCAGTAAATCAAAAGTCGCTTTTAAAAGTTTGTTTAACACTCACCCACCGACTGAAGAGAGGATTAGAAGGCTTGAAAGTATGTCGCTGGGAGTAGGAGTAAAATAACTGGAGGTGTTTTAATATATGGAGAAAGGAACATTAAAAGTAAAATCAGGGCTTGCCCAGATGCTGAAGGGCGGAGTAATAATGGACGTTACTTCACCGCAACAGGCTAAAGTAGCTGAGGAATCCGGAGCAGTTTCGGTTATGGCACTGGAGAGAATACCTGCTGATATAAGGGAAGCAGGAGGCGTGGCCAGGATGACTGATCCTGAGATTATATTAAAAATAATGGATACAGTTTCCATACCGGTCATGGCCAAGGCAAGGATCGGCCATTTTGCCGAAGCGCAGATACTGGAAGCTATAGGAGTAGATTATATAGACGAGAGTGAGGTACTGACTCCAGCTGATGAAAAATACCACATAAATAAATGGGATTTTAAGGTCCCCTTTGTCTGCGGTGCCGTTAATCTTGGAGAGGCTTTAAGAAGAATAGGTGAAGGCGCCGCGATGATAAGGACCAAAGGGGAAGCTGGCACCGGAGATGTAGTCGAAGCTGTAAAGCATATGAGGTGCATAAAGGATGATATAGCAAAAATTGTCTCGATGCCAAAAGAAGAGCTTATGACTGCGGCTAAGGAGCTGGGTGCTCCTTACGATCTGGTTATATATGTACATGAGAATAAAAAATTGCCTGTAGTCAATTTTTCAGCCGGCGGTATAGCGACTCCTGCCGATGCGGCAATGATAATGCAGCTGGGAGCTGACGGTATATTTGTAGGGTCCGGGATCTTTAAATCGGAAAATCCTTTAAAGATGGCCAAGGCTATTGTAGAAGCGACGACCCATTACAATGATCCTGAAATCCTTGCCAGGGTTTCAAAAGGTCTTGGAAGTCCTATGAGCGGTACTGCTGTCTCTGAACTTACCAGTGAAAAAATGATTTCTAAAAGAGGATGGTAAAAGAATATGGATATCAGAGTAGGTGTACTCGCCCTACAGGGAGCATTTCGGGAGCATATTAAAAGTCTGGAAAAATGCGGAGTTTCTACAGTGGAAATAAAATCTCCTGACCAGCTTGATGATATTGATGCCCTTATAATACCCGGGGGCGAGAGTACCACCATAAGAAAGCTGCTTGAAAAATATAAATTCAGAAGCAGACTGGATAAATTTTATAAAGACTGCAAACCAATATTTGTGACCTGTGCCGGTCTGGTCCTGATCGCTAAAAACATTAAAGGCGAGGGTATGGGTTTGGGTTATATAGATGTTGATGTGGAGAGAAATGCCTATGGGAGGCAGATCGACAGTTTTGAAGAGCTTCTGAATATAAACCTGGATGGAAGTCAGAACGGAAGGAAATTTAACTCTATTTTTATAAGAGCTCCTAAGATATTAAATGTAGGAGAGAAAGTAGAAATACTGGGTAAATTTGGACAGGAGGCGGTTTTGATAAGAGAGAATAATATCATGGCAAGTACCTTCCATCCCGAGCTGACAGATGATTTAAGAATACACAGGTATTTTATAAGTATGATTAAACATAATAAAGGAGAAAACTAGCATGTCCGGGCATTCTAAATGGCATTCAATTAAACATAAAAAAGCAAAAGAAGATGCGAAAAGGGGAAATATTTTTGGGAAGCTCAGCAGGAATATCATCGTGGCGGTAAGAGAAGGAGGAGGGGGTGACCCAAAAGACAATATAACTCTTGCTAATGCGATTGCAAAAGCAAAGGAATTTAATATGCCGCAGAGTAACATAGAGAGGGCTATCAAAAAGGGAACAGGAGAGATAGAAGGAGAAAACTATGAAAGCATACTTTACGAGGGCTATGGTCCCGGAGGGATAGCTATAATAATAGAAGTCATGACTGAAAACAGGAACAGAAGCACTTCGGATATCAGGAATATTTTAAGCAGGTATAATGGGACTCTTGGCGAGAGCGGAAGTGTAAACTGGCAGTTTGAAACAAAAGGTATAATAATAATAGATAGAAGTGAAGTCAAAAACGGAGAAGAATTTATGCTTGATATGATCGATTCAGGTGCCGAGGATATTGACGAGGATGAAGAAGAGTATGAGATTAAGGTCTCTCCTGATAATTTCATGAAGATAAAACAGGCCGTAGAGAAAAAGAGCATAAAGATAAAATCAAGTGAGATCGGGCTCATACCCAAAACTACTATCAAATTATCAAAAGAAGATGGTGTAAAAGCTTTAAAACTGATAAATGCCCTGGATGAGCATGATGATGTACAGAATGTAAACTCAAATCTTGAGATATCAGATGAGATATTGAGTGAAGTATAAAGATTAAAGTAATGACTGATAAAATAAGAATATTGGGCATAGATCCCGGACTTGAAACTACAGGTGTAAGCGTACTGGATGTTGAAAAAGGAAAATATCATCCTGTTTTTTCCGGTTGTATTGTAACCAAGAGGAACAAGCCTATCTGTAAAAGGTTAGAAGATATCTATATAAAGATAAATCAGATAATCAAAAAATTCAATCCTGACTGCCTGGCAATTGAGGAAATTTTTTTCAGTATGAATGCAAAAACAGCTCTGGATGTTGGCCAGGCAAGAGGCGTATCAATTCTGGCCGGGAGTGTCAATGATCTTAAAATATTTGAATACACTCCTCTTGAGGTAAAACAGGCTGTAGTGGGTTACGGAAAAGCGACCAAGAAACAAATAAAATATATGCTCAGGGCCATACTTAAGGTAGAAGATGAGTTTTTCCCCAATAAGGATGATGCCTGGGATGCCATGGCAGTATCTTTATGCCATGCCAATAATAAAAAGTTTAAAGATAAGGTCAAAGCTTTTGAAAAGTAAAGGCAGTTTATTATGATAGCAAAAATATTCGGAAAAATAATTAAAAAATCGCCTTCAAGTATTATAGTACAGACAGGAGGAATAGGATTTGAAGTATTGATATCCAGTAGGACTTTCGCAAAGATACCGGAGGAAAATTCCGAAATAGAACTTGACGTATATACACATGTCAGAGAAGACGAGCTGAGATTGGTAGGATTTCTTGATGTAGATGAAAAGGATTTTTTCTTAAAAATGCTTGGAGTTTCCGGCATATCAATTAAAATAGCTTTAAGTGCTTTATCCATATACAGCAGCAGTGAGCTGAAAAGAACAATTGCAAATAAAGAAGTGGACCTGATGAGGAGAATACCCGGGATAGGCCGAAAACTGGCAGAAAGGATGATTTTAGAGCTAAGGGATAAAATAAAAGAAGAAAAAATAGAAGGAGTCACTCTTGCCGGCATAGCGGAAAGTGAAAAAGTATATGAAGTAAAGCAGGCTTTAAAGACTCTGGGTTACAGCTCCAGGGAGATCGATAAGGCAATATTAAAGTTAAGCGCTGAGGTCATTGGAAAGGAAAGAGTTGAGGAGATTTTGAAGTTGACCCTGAAGGAGATCTAAGAGAAATGGATAAGAAAGAAAATATAAATAAAAATGATCAGGAGATCAACGATATAAATCCCAAGCATATAAAGGTGGATACCGAGCTGGATAAAAGTCTGCGCCCCAGATTTATATCGGAATTTATAGGACAGGAGAAAATAATAGAAAACCTGCTGGTTTTTATTAAGTCGGCAAAAAAAAGAAAAGAACCTCTGGATCATGTGATACTTTCAGGTCCACCCGGCCTTGGTAAAACCTGTCTTGCAGAAGTGATTGCAAATGAGCTGGAGGTAGGCTTTAAGATAACTTCCGGTCCTGCTATTGAAAGAGCAGGAGATTTAGCTGCCATTCTTACAAATCTTGAGGATTTTGACGTCTTATTTGTTGATGAGATCCACAGATTAAGCAGGGGAGTCGAAGAGATACTGTATCCTGCAATGGAAGACTATAAATTGGATATAATAATAGGGAAAGGTCCTTCTGCAAAATCGATCAGGATTGATATTGCCCCTTTTACAATCATCGGCGCCACTACCAGAATAGGACTGGTAGCTTCACCCCTGAGAGAGAGGTTTGGGGTGAACTTGAGGTTAGATTATTATAATGAAAAGAGCATAATAAAAATCATTAAAAGATCGGCAGGTATATTTGGAATAGATATAACCGATAAAGGGGCAAAAGTAATTGCAGGCAGAAGCAGGGGGACGCCGAGAATAGCTAACAGGCTGCTCAGAAGAGTGCGCGATTATGCTCTTATGTACAGCAATAATCTAATAGATGACCAGATAGCAGGAAAAGCGCTTAGCAGGCTGGATATAGATAAATTAGGCCTGGATGTAGTTGATAAAAAGATCTTAAACACACTGGTGCTCAAGTTTGATGGAGGGCCTGTGGGTGTTGGGACCATAGCAGCATCGATAGGAGAAGAGGCTGATACTATTGAAGATGTTTATGAACCATATCTGCTGCAGCTTGGCTTCGTGAAAAGGACTTCTAAGGGTAGGGTGGCTACAAATCTCGCTTATAGATATATGGGAATAAAGAAAGAATCAAACCCAAAACTGTTTAAATAGTTTACTCAAGTCATGAGAATTGAATTATTTGACTACAAACTGCCCCAAAAATTTATAGCCCAAAGACCACTGCCAAAGAGAGATAATTCCAAGCTTCTTGTCCTGGACAAGAAAACGGGCAGTATAAAGCATGATATTTTCTATAATATTTTAAATTATTTAAAAAAAGGGGACGTGCTGGTAGTAAATGAGAGTAAAGTTTCAAAGTGCAGGCTGATAGGAGTAAAAGAAAAGACAGGAGCAAAGATTGAATGCTTTGTTTTAAATAAAGTAGAAAATAATGATTATTTGGTACTGCTTAAACCTGCGAAAAGACTAAAATCCGCAGATAAAGTATATATAGGTGAATATTATTTTACTGTAAGGTCAAAACTTGATTACGGAAAAGCTCTGGTGGAGTTTAATGGACCCGCAGAAATCATTTTTAAAAAACACGGTATTATTCCTCTCCCTCCCTATATTAAAAGTAAGGACGTAGACCGGTCCCGGTATCAGACTGTTTACGCGAAAGGGGATGGTTCCTCTGCTGCCCCGACAGCAGGCCTTCATTTTTCCAAAAAGCTGATGGAAAAGATAGATAATATGGGTGTCATTATAGCAAAAGTAGGCCTGGAGGTAGGGCTTGATACATTCAGACCTATTTCATCAAAAGAGATCGAAGAACATAAGATGCACAGTGAAAATTATTATATAAAAGATACAGAAGCAGAAAAAATCGTCAGGTCAAAGAGTATGAGTAACAAGGTCATTGCAGTAGGAACGACAGTGGTAAGGGTTTTAGAAACATTGATGTCAAAATACGGAAAAATAAGGGGAGACAGGGGAGCCACTGATATTTATATATATCCCGGCTATGATTTTAAGATCGTGGACTGGATGATAACTAATTTCCATCTGCCGAGATCTACCTTACTGGTAATGGTCTCTGCTTTTGCAGGAAGAGAAAAGATTTTAAACGCATACCAGCAGGCAAAGAAAAATGATTACCGTTTTTATAGTTTTGGAGACTGCATGCTGATAAAGTAGCTGAATTTTTTAATATCTTATACGGTTTACAGCTCTATTTCTTCTTTTTCAACCTGGATTTTCTTAAAGTGATAGAATTTGGTTTTATAAAAAATAATAAGTATTGCCCAGCATAAAAAGGCATATAGGAAATTCAAAATTAAAAAAGATACCTGTAGAATCCCGAAAAATATTACCGCGGGGAATATCAGAATCAGGCTTAGGGATTTTTTAGGCATCTGGTCTATCTTGCTGTTTATAAGTCTTGTATAAACTTGCCCCATTCTTTCATCAGGGCCTATTTTGATTTCCCAGTTTTCGGAAAGGTTTCTTCGGTATTCATACAAAATAAAAGGGTCTGCTTCTGTTACGAGTTTTTTTATTTCTTGCATCAGTATGTTCTTGAAATCATCATCTTCCCGAAGATATTCAGCAAAATTTATTTCTTCAAGATTTTGTATACCCTTGTTCTTAAGGTAGTTTATGACTTCTTCAGGAGGCTCCTCCATATTGATAAGGGGCTCCAATTCCACCCCTTCTTTTTGGGTAAAGGGCAGCCCCAGCATGGTAGTAAGCACTATAAATTCGTCTACATTAATATCAAAGTCGTAGATAGGTATGAAATTGTTTATGATGTTTCCAAAAGGCCTGGATACCAATTCAATCAATGGCTCTTCTACTTCTATTCCACCTTCGCTGTTAAGAAGAGGAAAATTAAAGTAGAAAATTACTGAAAACAGCAGAGCAAATACGACCAGAAGCATTGGTCCTGCCTTGATTATAGAGTTACCGGCATGGAAAACAATACTGTTTTTTCTGTCATGTAGGATGTTTTTATTGGTCATATTGTAAACTGCGAAGAGAATTAAAGTGGAGGCAGCATAGCTGATTATAGCCGGTATTCCTACCCAGGTACCATTTCTTCTAAGCAGGAATATAAGGGAGCTGAAGACTATAAAAAATGAGGAAATAATCACTATCTTTCTATTATAGACCAGAAGCAGATATATCATTGTAAATATAAAAAAGATACTGAAGAGCAAAAAAGCAAGTAATAAATCGTTTATAAAACTGCCTTCTCTCCATAAAAAGAGATTATTAAGAGAATACCAGAATGCTACTGCCAGCAGCAGGCAGAATAATGAAAAGCAGGATGATTTTATAATTTTTATTTTATCGGTCATAATCGCCAATGTTTTATTTGGACTTTGATTATAATTTTATAATTTTTTTTATTATTTTTCATGTTTTTTTAAAATGTTACACATGGCTGATATGCTTTTAATATATTTTTATGGTTTGATACAATAGGGATTAGCTATTTTTAATTATTGAGAAGGGAGGCCAGATGGAGAGAAAAAAAGTGTTAAGGTGGGAAATGTTTGGAATACTGTTTATATCACTGGCGGGGTCATTTCTGCATTTCACATTTGAACTAAGCGGGTTCTGGAAACCGCTGGCTGTTATAAGCGCAGTGAATGAAAGTGTATGGGAACATTTGAAAATAGGTTTTTGGCCGGCATTTATCTGGGGAGTGATTGAATTTTTTATTTTCGGGAGAAAAATTAAGAATTTCTTTTTTGCCAAGGCGGTCACGTTTTTATTGATCCCGTTTGTAATAGTTATTTTGTTTTATTCATATACATATGTCACAGGTACAGAATTTCTGGCAGTAGATATTGCAATATTCTTTGCAGCCATAGCAGTCGCCCAGGCAGCAGGTTACAGAATAATGCTTACGAGGAAGAAATTTTTATCTTTAAATATTATTGGAGCAGTGATCATTTTAATATGTCTTGTTTCATTCAGCATATTTTCTTATTTTCCGCCCAGATATCAGTTATTTAAAGATGCTGTGACTGGCGGGTATGGGATAGTAGAAAAGAACCATCATTAGACTTTGATCAGTAAATAAACGATTAAATTGTTTATTAATATAGAGGAAAGTTGAAGGATGATCCGGTTACATATAAATCAGTAGAACTTTTATATTTTAATGTTAAAATGATTTGTTGATATAGAGAAAGCATAAAATATTTTATATAAAATGGGGATAATAAGATGGTCAATACTTTAATATGGACATTGATCATATTTGTAGGAAGAATAATCGATGTAAGCCTGGGTACTATTAGAGTAAATATGATAATAAGAAGGAAAAAGACCCTTGCTGCTATTGTAGGGTTCTTTGAAGTGACAATTTTTATATCTATTATAGTCCGGATAATCAAAGATATTGATAATATTTATGGAATACTTGCTTATGGTGCCGGATTTGCAGTCGGTACTGTACTGGGTATTATAATATCAGAAAAGCTGACCAGGGACCTGATAAGTACCAATATAATTTCCAAAGAGCATAATGAAGAAATAAAAAAATTAATCTCCAGCGAGGGTTTTGGATTTACATGCTATAAAGGTGCCGGAATGCAGGGCAAGGTTGAAATAATAAATGTAGTGTGCAGCCATTCAAGTCTTACCAGATTAAATAAACTGGTCTACTTAAAAGATCCTTCAGCTTTTATGGCCAGTTATATGCTGGATAAGATGCGGGGAGGATTTATAAGAGGTCTAAAGAAAAAGTAGCCGGCCCTATAAAAAATTGAGTCCTGTATTTTTTTAGGATACAGGACTTTCAATAAAAAACAATCTACTTTTTTTTCTTGCCTTTTTTAGACTTAGTTGCCATTTTTACCTCTTTTATTCTAAAGGATGATATCTACTTTTGCAGATATCGCGCTAATAATATTTTAAAAATATTAAAAAGTCAATAAAACTTTATTTTACTAATCTTTTGAAAAATTATAGAATATTTCAGATAATTTTTAGTTAGAAAAGTCAGTGTTTTAAGGTAAAAAAGACCGGTACAGATTATGATGGAGAAAAGTCTTGGCCTTTTTTAAAGTAATAAGAAAAGATAGTAGTTCGCCTGCCAGGGCAGGTATAATAACCACAGAAAGAGGGACTATAAAAACGCCTGTATTTATGCCGGTGGGTACCAAAGCAACGGTAAAAGCAGTGACAAATGAGATGCTTTATAAAGCCGGATGCCAGATAGTACTTGGAAATCTTTATCACCTTTACCTTCAACCCGGGATAGAAGTAATTAAAAGAGCAGGCGGGCTTCACAAGTTTATGAACTGGAAGAGAAGCATTTTGACTGACAGCGGAGGGTTTCAGGTATTTAGCTTAAGTAAAATAAAAAAGGTACTTGATGATGGTGTGGAGTTCAGGTCTATAATAGATGGGTCAAAACATTTTTTCACTCCCGAGAAAGTAATAGAGATGCAGTGCCAGATAGGCTCGGATATTATTATGGTCCTTGACGAGTGTATTCCTTTCAATGAGGATTACCATTATACTCTGGATGCCGCAAAAAGGACTTTAAAGTGGGCAGAGACATCGCTTAAGAAAAAGGTTGAAATTGGGATGGGCGATAAGATCAGAATGTTCGGAATTGTTCAGGGGGGATTTATAAAAAAAATAAGAAAATTTTGTGCCGGGTCCATATCCGAGATGGAATTTGACGGTATAGCTCTGGGAGGTTTAAGCGTAGGCGAAGAAAGAGATCAGACCCTTGATATGTTGAAATATACGGTCGAATTTCTGGACATAAGTAAGCCGTTGTATTTTATGGGACTGGGAGATCCCATAGGTATAATAGAAGCAATAGGCAGCGGTATTGATATGTTTGATTGTGTGATGCCGACAAGAATTTCCAGAAACGGGAGTGCCTTTACTTCAGGGGGAAGGATAAATATAAAAAATAAGAAATATCTGAATGATTTTAATCCCCTGGATGAAAGATGCAGGTGTTATACATGTAGAAATTACAGCAGAGCTTATATTAAGCATCTGTTTAAAAGCAAAGAAATACTGTCAAGCATACTGCTTACAGTACATAACCTTCATTTTATTTTTAATCTGATAAGCCGGGCAAGAGATGCGATTATGTCAGGGGAATTTGAAGATTTCAGAAAAGGATTTATAAAAGAATATAACAGAAACTAAAATCATCGCTTTAAAACGATTTTATACAGTATTTTAGTTCAAAATTAAGGGAAGTTTTTAGACCTGCAGGTGTTGTATACTAAAATAGCTTGGGTTAAAATAGTTTTTGAATAAATATTTGCAAAATATTTAAAAAAGTTAATAATAGTAGTTTAATCTTTAGAATAATAATTATTTTTTAAGGAGTGATTATGAGGTTATCTAAAAAGATTATTAGTATACTGATTGTCAGTATACTAATAATAAGTGTGGGAACTTTGACTGTTGCATGTTTTCCAACAACAACTGAGGAAGGTGGAACAGCTGAGGGGACTGAAACAGAGGAGACTGGAACATTTGCCAATCTATTTTCAAGTTATGGGACATGGATCTGGCTAGTTATTTTAGTTGTGGCATTCTATTTCCTTTTGATAAGGCCGCAGAGAGTAAGATCAAAAAAGGCTAAGGACTTAATGACCAGCCTGCAGAGAGGCGATGAGGTAGTTACAATAGGAGGATTTCACGGCCGAATAAAGGATATAAGGGATGATTCGATTATAATCACAATTGCCAGCGGAGTAGATGTAAAAGTAAGCAAAAGCGCTGTTTCCAAGAAAACAACTCAGTAAGACATATGAGAAACAAAAAAGTTCATATTACTATTATTGTAATATTTATAATAATAGTAGGTGTGAGTCTGTACTACATACTTACCGAACCAATTAATCTGGGGCTTGATCTAAAAGGCGGGACCCAGATTATTTTAAAACCCATCCAAAGCGGTGAAGAAGAGGAAATTCCGGA
>CAZLOE010000029.1:0-16004 GCA_964561115.1 uncultured Actinomycetota bacterium | reverse complement strand
GAGATTATAATATTCGAAGAAAAAGGCAAAGAAAAAGGCAAAGAAAAAGGCAAAGCAGAAGGCAAGAAAGAAACCACAGAAGCAAGCAAGAAAAAATGAGTCATATAACTGAAATTGGAGGTCTGTGATTTGAGTTTGCACCATCTTTTTTGTCCTAAATCTGTGGCAGTAATAGGAGCTGCTAGAGGAAAAAGAAAAGTAGGTCACATCATCCTCAGCAACATAATAAGTTCAGGATATAAGGGCAAATTATTTCCAATAAATCCAAAAGCAGAGAAAATAGGTGGTGTCAAGTGCTATCCGTCGGTCCTGAATGTCCCCTGTGATATTGATTTAGCAATAATAGTGATACCTTCCGTGCTCGTGATGGGAGTCCTTGAAGAGTGTTCGAAAAAGAATGTAAAGTGGTCTATTATTATTTCTTCAGGGTTTAAGGAATCCGGCATAGACGGAGTGAGAAGAGAGAGACAGTTAATTGAGAAGGTAAAGAATTACGGGATCAGGATACTTGGGCCGAACTGCCTTGGTATAATAGACACAAGCTGTCCTATAAATGCTTCTTTTTCATCCAGTATGCCGCCCAGAGGTAGTATAGGTTTTATATCACAGTCAGGGGCGCTTGGAGTAGCGATACTGGATTGGGCAAAGACTAATAATATTGGATTTTCAAAGTTTGTATCCTTGGGTAATAAAGCTGATATTTCAGAGAACGACTTTATTGAAAAATGGGAGAATGAGAAAGACACTGATGTCATTACTGCTTATCTTGAAGGAGTAAAATATGGAAGGGAATTTATAAAGATATCTTCAAAAGTTTCTAAAAAGAAGCCTATAATTGTAATAAAATCCGGTAATACCGATGCCGGAGCAAGGGCTGTGTCTTCTCATACCGGGACGCTTGCCGGTTCAGCAAGAGCTTATGAAGCAGCCTTCAAGCAGGCAGGAATAATAAGAGCGTATACCATAAGAGATCTTTTTAATTATGCTTCTGCTTTTTCCTATCAACCATTGCCTAAAGGTAAAAAAGTTGTAATAATAACAAATGCAGGTGGGCCCGGTATCATGGCTACTGACGCGTGTGAGAAAAATGATATACTGCTGGCCGGTTTTGGAAATAAAACTATAGACAACTTGAAGAAATTTTTACCGAAGGCGGCAAATCTATATAATCCTGTTGATATATTAGGGGATGCTCTGGCAGACAGGTATAGGAAAACACTGGAAACTGTAATAGAGGATGCTAATATCGACGCTGTAGTAGTAATTCTTACACCGCAGGGTATGACTCAATCTTTAGAAACGGCCAGGGCAATTGTACAGGTAATAAAAGACAGCAGGAACCCAGTTCCGGTCCTGACAAGTTTTATGGGGGGTTTTGAAGTAGAGAAAGCAATAGAGTTTTTAGCTGAAAAAAATATACCTAATTTTAAAATTCCGGAAGAGGCCATAGATACATTAAAAGTGATGATGGATTATAACAAGTGGAAATCGGCAGAAATCTTCACTGTTGAAAAGTTTGATATTGATAACAGAAGGGTCAAAGAGATATTTGAACGGTGCCGCTGTGAAGGCAGGATTGAGTTGGGAGAGATGGAATCGCGGGAAATCCTGAAAATATATGGCATTAGAGTACCAAAAGCAGAGCTTGCGCGTGATATAGGAGGAGCAAAGCAAATAGCAAAAAAAATAGGATACCCGCTGGTGCTGAAGATTGTTTCTCCCAATATTTTGCATAAAACCGATGTCGGCGGTGTCAAAGTAAGGATAGAGGATGAAAAGGACCTTGAAGAAAATTATGATCAGATTCTTTTTAATGTAAAAAAATATATGCCTGGTGCCAATATACGTGGCATTTTGGTTCAGGAATTTATTGAGGATAAAAAAGAGACCATAATTGGAATGAGCGAGGATCCCCAGTTTGGTCCCGTGATTATGTTCGGGCTCGGCGGGATATATGTTGAGGCGCTTAAAGATGTTTCTTTTAGAATTGCTCCTGTCAGCAGGAGGGCTGCTTCTGATATGATAGAAGAGATCAAGGCAGTCAAACTGCTTAAGGGTACCAGGGGTGAGGACCCCTCGGATATTGACAGTATAATTGATATTATACTCAAAGTGTCACAGCTGGTAACAGATTTTTCTGAAATAATGGAAATGGATATAAACCCCCTGTTTGTAAAAAGACAGGGAGAAGGTTCTATAGCAGGAGATGCAAGAATAAGAATAGGAGGTTAAAATGATTCCTTTATTTTTTATTTCAAACCAGCCCTTTTCTGGTAAAAGTTCAATGTGCGTAGGTGTGGGAAAATTATTTGCCGAAAAAGGACTAAAAGTAGGATATATGAAACCGGTGGGTACTCTGCCAACCCGGGTAGGTGGAATAACTACGGATGAAGATGCGCAGTATATTTCCAATATACTTGGTGTCAAGGAGGAACTCGAGGATATATGTCCTATTGTACTGACTCAGCAATACAATAGAGAGGGTCTTAAGGATAAGAATTTTTCAAAAGGATTTATAGATCTTATCAAGAACTCTTATAACAAGATCCAAAAGGGCAAGGATATTATAATTTTGGAAGGAGCCAAGAGCATTGAGGATGGATACTTTTTAGGGATATCTTCGGATAAGATCTGTGAAAGTCTGGGAGCTAAGGCAGTTATGGTGATCAAATACAGTTCTGAGATAGTAGATCAGGTCCTGTATGCCAAGCAGTTCCTGGGCAGCTGTGTGGCAGGAATAATTATAAACTGGGTCCCAAGAAGTCAGCTGGAATATGTCGAAGAGCTGATAGTACCATTCCTGGTGAAAAACAAAATAGAGATCTTTGGCTATATTGTATCGGATAAAATGTTATCTTCGGTGAGTATAAAGGAGATGTCCGAACTTTTAGGAGGGCAGATAATCTGTGCACAGGATAAGGTAGATGAACTTGTTGAGACATTTATGGTCGGTGCAATGGGCCAGGAACAGGCTCTCAAATTTTTTAGAAGAAAAGCAAATAAAGCAGTTATAACCGGTGGAGACAGGGCTGATGTTCAACTGGCTGCTCTTGAAACTCCTACCAAATGTCTTATACTTACCGGTAATTTTCAGCCGAGCACAGTAGTTCTGGGAAGAGCTGAAGAACTGGGTGTTCCCATGATCCTGGTTAATTTTGATACTCTTACTGCAGTGGAAAAAGTGGGAGAGATTATCGGTCATGTAAGATTTCACGAGATCAAAAAGATAGACAAGATAGTGGATGTGGTAAGAGAGTACGTTGATATAAATAAACTGATGGAAATTTCAAAAAAATAGTATAACTTTTTATAATATGGCGGAATTTGATTTAAATGACCATACGGTGGTTATAGATGCAATGGGAGGGGATTTTGCTCCCGAAGAGATTGTAAAGGGTGCTGTAGAAGCAAAGCATTTTCCTGGAATAAAGATAAAGCTGGTAGGCAGCGGAAAGAGAATAAAGGAAGCTGCTGGTTCCAACAGGCTGGATCTGGAAGGCATTGAGATCATAGAAAGCTCCCAGGAAGTCAGCATGGATGAATCACCGTCGGAAGTGTTGAGAAAAAAAAGAGATTCTTCTATTTTTATAGGTTCACAGCTTGTATCAAAGACCAGCAGAAGTGCTTTTCTTTCTGCCGGCAACACAGGCGCGGTCATGGCATGCTCCCTGTTTAATATAAGAAGAATAGAGAATATAGCAAGGCCAGCTATTGCAGTGGTGGTACCGCTTTCGGACAAAAAATTTGTATTGATAGATGCAGGCGCCAATGCTGATTGCAAGCCCCGTTATCTTTTGCAATTTGCTATAATGGGGAAAGTTTATGCTGAAAACATATTAGGGATAGATAATCCGAGAGTAGCCCTGGTGAATATTGGCGAAGAAGAAAAGAAGGGAAGTGAGCTTGCAGTCGAAAGCCACGGGCTGCTTAAGAGCTGTTCAAATATTAATTTTATGGGGAATATTGAAGGCAGAGAAATGTTTAACGGCGGAGCGGATGTAGCGGTTTGTGACGGCTTTGTAGGAAATGTGATTTTAAAGTCCATAGAAGGTCTGGCAAATCTGTTTTTTAAGGAAATAAAAAGAGTGTTGACCGCCAATTTATTAAGCAAACTCTCGGTCCTTGGTCTTAAGAGCTCTTTTATTAAAATGAAGAAAAAATTTGATTATGAGGAATACGGAGGTGCACAACTCTTAGGACTTAAGGAACTGGTGATCATTTCTCATGGAAGTTCAAAAGCCAGAGCAACTAAGAATGCCATAAAAGTTGCTGTGGAGGGTTTAAATACCAATTTGACTGTAAAAATTGGTAAAGAAATTAATAAAAAATAACTTAAACAAGGACAAAAGGAGTAATAATGGAGAATTTTGACAAGCTTAAAGAAATTCTGGTCGATGTACTTGGTGTTAAGTCAGAAGATATAAAGGCTGAAAGTAAATTCATTGATGACCTTGGAGCTGATTCACTGGATCTGGTTGAGCTTATCATGGCATTAGAAGATAAATTTGATATAGAGATAAGTGATGAGGATGCCGAAAAAATTATTACAGTAAAGGATGCTCTGGACTATATTGAGGCCCATTCCAAGAAGTAAGGGCGTTTTAAAGATATAAAAAAGTTCTGCAGCTAAATAAGGCGGCGAAACTTGTTTAATGAAAAATAGAAAATTGCAGAGGACTAATGTAAAGAACTGGCTGAAAAGCATAGATATCAATGCTGTTGATTTAGATATTTATATACAGAGTTTGACTCACAGATCATATGCACGTCTGATCAACATTAAATCACGGGGGAACGAACAGCTTGAATTCCTGGGTGACAGCATACTTTCTTTTATCATTACATCATACCTGTATAAAGAATACGGCCATTTTACTGAAGGTAAGATGGCTAAAATAAGAGCTTTTTTGATTAATAAGAAGATGCTTTCGGAAATGGCCCGGGAAATAAAAATAGGCCAGCATATACTGTTAAGTGAGAATGAAGAACTATGCGGGGGAAGGGAAAAAGTATCTATCCTGGCAGACTGCTTTGAGGCTCTTATCGGTGCTGTTTATATTAATAAGGGAATTGATTTTGCATTAAACTGGGTTTTAAAAAGGTATAAAAAGAAGATCGAAGACATGATAAAGAAACCGGGGATTTTGGATTACAAGACTTATCTACAGGAAGTCATCCAGGCGGACTATTCCAAGCTTGCCAGATACAAAATGGTCAGATCCAGAGGTCCCGATCATGATAAGTCCTTTTATTCCGCAGTAATGCTTGGTGATAAGATAATCGGGAAAGGTGAAGGTAAAAGCAAAAAGGAATCCGAACAGGATGCTGCGAAAAATACTTTGAAAAAACTATATAATTTAAAATTATAATCTTTGCAAGGATAAAAAATTGTATTTAAAACACATGACTCTCCGGGGGTTTAAATCTTTTAAAAACAAAAGCCAGC
The DNA here is from genome assembly GCA_964561115.1 of uncultured Actinomycetota bacterium. Taxonomy (GTDB): domain Bacteria; phylum Actinomycetota; class Humimicrobiia; order Humimicrobiales; family Humimicrobiaceae; genus CAZBSE01. The sequence goes on along the minus strand of CAZLOE010000029.1, from coordinate 10,558 downwards.
TATTCTTTGAACCTGGTATCAGTATAATTGTAGGGCCCAATGGGAGCGGAAAAAGCAATATAGCAGATGCAGTATCCTGGGTTTTAGGAGAACAGAGCCCTAAGTCGCTAAGGGGGAGCTCTATGGGAGATGTCATTTTTAGAAGCAAAGAAGAAGAAATGGGGATTGCAGAAGTCTCTCTAATGTTTGATAACTCTGACAATCTGTTTAATACGGAATTCAGAGATGTCAAATTTACCCGCAGGGTATTTTCAAGAGGGGGAAGTGAATATTTTATTAATTCATCACCATGCAGGTTGCTTGACATCCAGGAGATGACTGCTGACAGCGGGATAGGCAAGGGATTGAATATCATAGTCAATCAGGGACAGATAAATGATATTGCAGTACTTAAACCCGTTGAAAGGAAAATAATAATAGACGAGATACTGGGGATATCAAAACATAAAAACAGGAGAGATAAATCTATAGTCAAGCTTCAGAAAGTAAGAAATGATATTGATAGAGTAAATGATTTGATGGAAGAAATAAAAAGGACTATGGATCCCCTTGAGATCGAGGCAAAAAGAGCTCAAAAGTATGCCGAAATATCAAATTCGCTAAAAAATGAAGAAATATCCCTTTTTATTGCCCGTCTAAAAAGATTAAATAAAAATTGGGAAAGCGAAAATCAAAGCTATGAAGACAGCAAAAGAAAACTGAAAGAAACTGAGGAAGAGATTTTAAGGGTAGAAAATGAAAGAGAAGATCTTTTAAAGCTTATTGATAAAAAGGCCAGCGAGTATGAATTCTGGAAGAATAAGACTGACCGGTTTAATTCAGAAAGGGATCAAATAAGCAGTATTGCAGCTTTGATAGAAAGCAAAAAGAATTTATTTGGTACCTTATACAATATGTTTGATCTGGAACTTGCCGGATTTAAAAGCAGCACAAAAAGTATGGAGGAAGGTACCAGTCAAGAATCAGATAACGCTGGTGTTGCTTATTATAAGGAAATCTCAAAAGGGCTTAAAAAAGTCGACGGGCTTATTTTAAATTTTATGACAAAATTAAAAGAAAAAATAAAAGATGAGAAAATTTCAGATTATATTGAAAATGAAAGCAGATTAATCCAAGAGGAATTAAAAAGTTTAAACAAGAAAGCCGAAAAAGGCCTAAGGGATAGGATTTCAGGAAATCATAGTGAGGAGTTGAATAAAAAAAGCGGAAAGAAAGTAGCTGGTTTTAAGGAAAGGCTGGACCGTGTTAAGGCGGTTAAAGAAATCTGTATGATCAATTTAAAGAGATCGCAAAAGATTTCTTTGATCCTAAATAAGTATATATCAGCTTCGGGAAAAATAAAAAGCAGCCTTTACCCTGAATTTGAGAGAGGAAAAGATTTACTTTCAAACGACAGGAGCAGGATCAGCGAGTTTGATGGTAAGAAAGACCAATTAAATACATTCAGATTAAACCTGGAAAATAATATATATAAAGCTGATCTAAAAAAAGAGCAGATAAAAGAAAAGGTGAAAATAATAACTGACAGTATTTCAGATGATTATAATCTATCGATGGAATATGCTCTTAAAAGCTATAGTCCCTGTTCAGATATAGCACAGTCACAGGAAAGGGTAAAAAAACTTAAAAGCCAAATAAAAAGATACGGAAGCGTAAATCCAAATGCGGCTGTAGAGTACGGCAAAATAAAAAAGAGATTCGACTTTTTAGCAAAGCAGAGACTTGATCTTATTGAAAGCGGGAAGAATCTGGAGGAGCTGATCAAAGATATTAATAAAAAAATAGCAGATTTCTTTTATAAAAAGTTTGATGAGATAAACAGATGTTTTGGCAACTATTTTAAGATCCTTTTTCCGCTGGGCGAGGGTGAGATGGCGCTGGAGAAAAACCGTGAAGCCGATAGTGACGAAATAGGTATTGATCTTAAGGTAGATATAGGAAATAACAAGTTTGTCCCCATATCGCTACTTTCCGGCGGTGAGAAATCTCTGGTTTCCATGGCCTTTCTTTTCTCTATATATTCTATAAATCCTTCACCTTTTTATGTTTTTGATGAAGTAGATGCTTCACTGGATGATGTCAATATCGGGAGGTTTTTGACTTTAGTAAAAAAATTTTCCGAAAAGCAGCAGATAATAATAATCACTCACCAGAAGCGGACTATGGAAGTAGCAGATACCATTTACGGTGTAACCATGCAGTCAAACGGTATTTCTAAGATAGTTTCGGAAAAGATTGAAAAATATGCGGAAGTTAATTAAAAATCTAAGTCATATATGGAATAAGTTTAAAGATAACCGCCAGTCATTCTGGGACGAGCTTGAAGAACAGATGGTGTCAAGCGATATAAGCATAAATACTGCAGGAAAGATATTGGAAGAAGTAAAAGATCAAGTTTATCGGGAAAACATAAATGATCTGGAAAAAGTAAAAACCCTGCTGAAGAAGCAGATAGTAGGGATCTTGAGCAGTGATGGGACCAGTAAATTAAATCTGTCTCCCAGTCCGCCAACAGTATTTTTAATAGTAGGTGTAAATGGTGTGGGCAAGACGACTGCGGTAGCAAAACTGGCAAATATGTTTAAAAAAGAAGGGAAAAATGTATTGATATCAGCAGCTGATACTTACAGATCTGCCGCAGTGGAACAGATACAGCATTATGCGGATAAATTAAAACTGGATATCGTTTACCATCAGAAATTTTCGGATCCAGGAGCAGTAGTCTATGACAGTGTAGAAAAAGCAAAGGCCAGGGGTGTTGACCTAGTTATAATCGATACCGCTGGAAGAATGCAGACGTCCTATAATCTGATGGAGGAGCTTAAGAAGATAAAAAAAGTGGTCAGCAGGAGGATTGACAGGGAAGTTGACGAAATACTGCTGGTAGTTGATTCGACCACAGGTCAGAATGCAAGGATTCAAGCTGAGCTGTTTAACGTAGCACTGGATCTTACAGGGATTATTCTTACCAAGACTGACAGTACTTCAAGAGGGGGAATAGTACTTACTATAAAAAATGACCTGGGTATTCCTATAAAAATGGTGACCAATGGTGAGAAGCTTGAGGACATATCTTATTTTGACCCGGTCAAATTTACCGAGATGATATTTTCCTGATTTTAATCTGTAGATAAGAAGGAGTTTTGTAAGATGTTTGATCTGCTTACAAAAAAATTTGAAGATCTTTTTTCCAAAATAAAAAATAAAGGCAAATTAAACGCCGGCGACCTTGACAGCGCCTTAAGGGAAATCAAACTGACGCTTCTTGAGGCTGATGTAAATTTTAAAGTGGTAAAAGAATTTCTGGATAACGTAAAGGCAAAAGCGCTGGGTGAGAAGATACTGGAGAGCCTGACTCCCTATCAGCAGGTGGTAAAAATAGTGAATGAAGAGATTATAAAAATGCTTGGGTCGAGCAGCGGTAGTATTAATTTTGCTGCAAAGGGTCCTACAATTATAATGACAGTAGGTCTTCAGGGTTCCGGAAAGACTTCATCGGTCATAAAATTAGCTAATTTCTTAAAAACCAAATTTGCCAAAAAGGTATCCATAGTAGCTGCAGATGTGTACCGGCCGGCAGCAGTACTGCAGCTGGAGGATATGGCAAAGGATATAGATGTGGATGTTTATTCCATGGAAAAATCTGATCCTGTGACTATATCAGTAAAGGGCCTGGAATCTTTTAAGAGATCAGGAAGCGATGTGATCATAATAGACACCGCAGGAAGGCTTCATATTGATGAAGATATGATGAACGAGATTGCAAATATAAAGAAAAAGACCAGTCCGCATCAGGTATATCTGGTACTGGATTCCATGACCGGTCAGGAGGCGGTAAATATTGCTTTCAGTTTTAACCGGAAAGTCGAATGTGACGGAATAATACTGACTAAATTAGATAGTGATACCAGGGGAGGCGCTGCATTATCGGTTTACCACGTGGTGAAAAAACCCATAAAATTTATGTCAAACGGAGAGAAGGTTGAAGATTTTGATATATTTCATCCGGATAGAATAGCTTCAAGGATACTGGGCAAGGGAGACGTCCTGACTTTGATCGAAAAGGCGGAAAAGGCAGTAAGCGAAAAAGAAGCAAAGAAGATAGAGGAAAAGATCTATAGAGATGAATTGAATTTTGAGGATTTTGTGGAGCAGCTGAAGAGCATAAAAAAGATAGGTTCACTGGATAAGATATTATCGATGATGCCCATACCCAATAAAAATAAGGTATTTAAAAATGTTAATCTGGATGATTCACAACTGGGCCGCGTAGAAGCTATAATCAATTCTATGACAGTAGAAGAGAGAAGAAAGCCTAATATTATCAACGGCAGCAGGAAAAAGAGGATAGCAAAGGGTAGCGGAAGCTCGGTATCGGAAGTGAACAAACTGCTGAAACAGTTCAGTAAGACCAAACAGATGTTAAAACAATTTTCGGGCTTGAAGGGAAAATTCAATCTTCCTTTCAAAGTTTTTTAGCATAAAAAACATTTTGCAAGTTTTGAAGAAAAATATATAATTATGGAAGCGTGAAGCTATCTATTTTCAGAATGTGGAGGTATTGATTGAGCGTAAAGATAAGATTGACTAGAATCGGTTCGAAGAAGAAGCCCTTTTACAGGATTGTGGTATCTGATATCAGATCACCAAGAGATGGGAGGTTCATTGAAAAAATAGGAATTTATGATCCAAAAACCGATCCTTCAAGAATAGAAGTGGACAAGGAAAAGGCAATCGGCTGGATCAAGAAAGGTGCAAAACCGACAGACACGGTTCAAAAACTTTTCGATATAATTGGTTTAAAGAAGTAGTTATTACAATTTAGACTGGAGGTAAACAGTGAAAGAGCTACTAGAGTACATGGTAAAAGAGTTGGTTGACACCCCGGATACTGTGGAAATCATAGAAGAGGAGGAAGATGACAAAACAGTAATTTTCAAGCTAAAAGTTGCTGAAGATGATCTGGGAAAGGTAATCGGAAAAAAGGGAAGAACCGCAAATGCTCTAAGGGTTATAATGAGAGCTGCATCTGCTAAGAGGGGAAAGTCCTCTATTGTAAAGATTATGGATTGATAATTTAATATATAAATCTAGATAGATTTATTTTTAACAGGCATATAAATGTCAAAAATAAATGTAGATGCAAGGTTGATTGGGATAACCGGTAAGCCGCATGGGATAAGAGGAGAAACAAATGTAATGTTGCTTACTGATTATCCCAAAACCGTTAAAAAGGGGAGTGTTCTTTTTTTTGATAAAAAATGCCAGAGAAAAGCAGAAGTGGAAAGCATCAGGAAGAAGAACATTAAAAAACACTTGACCCTGATAATAAAATTCAAGGGGATAGACAGCAGGAACCAGGCAGAAAAAATAAAAGGTACAAGTATTTTCAGGAATACCAAAGAGAGCCCCAAACTTAAAAAAGGCCAATACTGGGTGGATGATATAGTGGATTGCAGGGTCTACAGTAAAAGTGAAGTATTTATCGGAAGAGTCATAGATGTAGAAAAATTTTCATCCAATGATAATCTTGAAGTAAAAATAGAGAATATAGAATTTAAAATAAAGGGAATAGATAGCGGCATTTTGTATGTTCCGGTCATTGAAAGATATATTGACAGTATAAATATAAAAGAAAAAAAAGTAATATTAAAAAAGATTCCGGAATATGTTTAAATATATATCATAAATCCTTTTTATATCTGCCATGATCAAGATAGATGTAATTACTATTTTTCCTGAAATATTTGATGGTATTACCGCCTTCGGGGTAGTAAAGGAAGCTTTTAAAAAAAATCTCTGTAAGCTTAATATATATAATCTAAGAGATTTCTCAGATTATAAACACGGCAGGGTAGACGACAGGCCTTATGGCGGCGGAACCGGTATGGTATTGATGCCTGAACCTCTGGATAGGGCGGTCAATTTCATCAGGAAAAAAAATAAAGTAGGAAATAAGGAAAAGCAAAAAACATTACTGCTTACCCCCAGGGGTAACAAGCTGAATCAGGCAGGTTTAAAGTATCTTGCCGGTCTGGAAAATATAATACTGATCTGCGGAAGGTATGAAGGTGTAGATCAGAGAGTAATAGAGTCCCTGGTGGATCTGGAACTGTCAATAGGTGATTATGTTCTGACGGGCGGTGAGGTCCCGGCTATGGTCATAATAGACGGGGTAATAAGACTGCTGCCCGGGGTTGTCGGAAAAGAAGAATCTTTAAAAACAGAGTCTTTTGAAAATAACCTGCTTGATTATCCCCAATATACAAGACCTGAAATTTTTAAAGGTATGTCTGTTCCTGGTGTTCTTTTAAGCGGGAACCATAAGAAAATCAAAAAATGGAGAAAAGAAAAGTCGCTTGAGATTACAAGAACAAAGAGGCCTGATTTATTTGACAAAGACAGTTAAATTCATTATATTTGTTTGAGCTTATTAGATTGAAAATGATATGGGCTGGGTATGATATGAAAAAGTTGGATAAAATAGAGAGTAAATATTTAAAGACTGATATTCCTGAATTTAATCCTGGTGACAAGGTAAGAGTAAAAATAAAGATCAGTGAAGAAAATAAAGACAGGATTCAGATATTTGAAGGGATTGTAATAAAAATCAAAGGTTCCGGCATTAATAAAACATTTACGGTAAGAAAAATCTCTTTTAATAATGTGGGGGTTGAAAGAACTTTTCTTTTAAATTCACCTGTGATTCAATCTATCGAACGCGTCAACCAGGGTATAGTTAGAAAAGCTAAACTGTATTATCTTAGAGATAAAGTAGGCAAAAAATCAAAGGTTAAGTTTAAATAAATCTATAATGATCTGACTTTTTTATATTAATGCCGCTCCCAAAAAGACAGGACAAAACTAAAAAGCAAGTCGTTCTGAAAGAAATACTGATGTATACCATAGTAGTCCTGGCAGCGGTTGTCTTAGCCACTCTGATAAGAGTTTTCATATTTGAGCCCTTCATCGTCCCCTCTCCCTCAATGGATCCTACATTAAAAGTCGGCGATAAAGTAATAATAAATAAGATAGCTTACAGGGTCGGCGGTATTGAGAGAGGTGATATTGTCGCATTTCATTCACCGCTGGAAGAAAAAGATCTGGTAAAGAGAGCAGTAGCTGTAGAAGGTGATGAAATCACACTGACCAGTGAAGGTGAAATATATATAAACGGTGAAAGAATCACTGAAAGTTATATACCAGCCGATCAGGCCGTATCCTACATCAACCAGACCGTAACTTTAGGAGAGGATGAAGTATTTGTAATGGGGGATAACAGAAATAACAGTTTCGACAGCAGGTATTTTGGAGCTATTCCCGAAGAGGATGTTTTTGGGGAATTTCTGGTGATATACTGGCCTCCTTCAAGGTGGTAGTAATAGAATTTTAAGTATATATGGAACTAAAAGAAGTCAGAAGACTTATAAATCTATGCAGATATGAGGATGATCTATATATTGCAGGTTACAGAAGAATAGCAGGTGTTGATGAAGTGGGGCGTGGTTCACTGGCAGGCCCTCTAGTGGCTGCGGCTGTTATTATGGACAGAAAAAATTTGATAATTGAAAATATAAATGATTCCAAGAAGATCACCGAGGAAAGAAGAAAACATATTTTTAAAGAAATAATCAAAAGCTGTATGTGCTGGTCTGTAGTCAGGATATCTCCCGCCGAGATCGACAGGCTTTCAATGGCAAGAGCCAATGCCATTGCATTTAAAAGAGCGGTGCGAGGTCTGAAGAAAAAGCCGGATATCATATTATCGGATTTTATCGGTAAAGATTTAGGCGACGAATTTTTGCCCATGGTAAAAGGTGATCAAATCAGTATTTCGATTGCCGCGGCTTCAATAATCGCCAAGGTAATAAGGGATCGGGTAATGTTAAAGTTATCAAAGATTTATCCCGAGTATGGATTTGAACATAATAAGGGTTACGGCACTCAAGAACATTTAAGGGCCCTCCAGAAGTATGGTCCTACCATTATTCACAGGTCTTCTTTCAGGGGTGTTTTAAGTTAGCAGTATAAGTAAAAAAAACACAGGAAAAATAGGGGAGATAACTGCCCTGGAATACCTTAAAAAAGAAGGATACCTTATAATACATCAAAATTATAGAAATAAATGCGGAGAGATAGATCTTATAGCCAGAAAGGACGGTTATCTGGTTTTTATAGAAGTAAAGACCAGGACTGATTTGACCTATGGTAGTCCTCTGGAATCTATTGATTCAACCAAGATCAAAAGAATAAGAAGAGCAGCTGATATCTATATAGCAAGTAATAAAACTACAGGACTGGATATTCGATTTGACGTTATTACAATAATCATAAATAGAGATCTGGCTAAAAAGATATCGAAAGAGGATGGAATTTTAAATAAGAAGCTTAATTTAGATTATTCTGAAAATAATAACTTTTTAGAAATAGAGCATATAAAGGATGCTTTTTAAGAATTTAATTCATTAATATTTTTATTGACGTACTAAAATATTATTAATATTATATATATAAATATAATTTTTATAAAGATATATTTATATTTCTTTATCAAAAGCATTTAAAATATTAGTTTTAATTATTATGTTAAAAGAAAAATCTTTTAAGAAGAAAAGTATAAATGAAAAGACGTTCAGAGAATTGTTTGAACATATAAGCAGCGGCGTGGCCATTTATGAAGTTAAAGGCGACGGGGATGATTTTATCTTCAAGGATATTAACAAGGCTGGAGAGGAAATCGATAAAGTCAAAAAAAAGGATATTGTAGGAAAAAGTGTTTTAAAGTTATTCCCGGAAATAAAAAACTTTGGAGTTTTTGACATCTTTAAAAGGGTCTATAAAACCGGTAAACCGGAGGAACACCACATTTCTTATTACCGTGATAATAGAATTTCCGGGTGGAGGCGAAATTATGTCTATAAGCTGCCCACAGGCGAAATAGTATCTGTATTTGATGATAGGACAAGGCAGAAGGAGACAGAAGAATTACTTAAAATAAGTGAAGAGTTCGGTTCGACTCTTATGAAGAATGCCTCCACACCAATCATGGTTATGAATGCAGATTTTTCTATGAGGTATATGAATCCTGCATTTGAAAAAATCGTAGGCTATAAATTAAACGATATGATAGGTAAAAAACCGCCTTATCCCTGGTGGGAAGAATTAACTCATAAAGAAAGTAATAGATTTATTAAAGAAATATCTGAAAAGAAAGTTAAATATGACTCCATGCGGATTATTACTAAAAGTGGAGAGATCAGGTATTTAGATATTACCGTAAATCCTATTAAGGAAAATGGGAAACTAAAGTACGTAATTGGGACCGGTACGGATGTGACTGAAAAAAAAGAAGCCTTTGATATTATAGAATCTGAGAGAAATAAATTTAAGTCTTTGATAGAAGGTCTCGCAAATACTGAAATCGGAATAGGCATAGTAGGGCTTGATCATAAGATTTATTATCAAAACAGCGTTTTGGAAAAAAAATTCGGTAAATCATTCGGTAAATTATGCTATCAAGTTTATATGGACAGGAATGAACCCTGCGATAAATGTAAGATAAATAATGCGGTAAGGGAAATGAAAGTTTTTGAGATAGAATCAGAGGGTAGCGATAATAGATATTATAGATTAATTTCTGCTCCGTTACCAAACCCAGGCAAGACAATTGACCAGGTAATTGAAGTTGTGATAGATGAAACAGAAAGAAAAAAGATAGATGGAGAAATAATCGAAAATGAAAGAACCCTCAGAGAAGCCCAGAGGGTCGCTCATATAGGATCTTTTAACATGGATTTACAGAATAATAAAATAACTATGTCAGAAGAAGTCTTTAAGATTTTAAAGATCGATCCGGAAAAATTTGATAGAGATTTCGATGTTATAAAGGATTTATTTCATCCAGAGGATAAGGAATTTGTACTTACAGCTCTGGATAATGCAATAAGAAATAAGACTTTTCTTGATATTGAGCACAAGGTCCTACTTAAAGATAAAACCGAGATCTTTATTGGTGTAAAAGCCAAACCTTTTTATGATAAATCCAATAAGCCACAGAGATTAATAGGAACCGTGATGAATATAACCGGAAGGAAAAAAGCAGAAGTTAAATTGCTAAAGAGTGAAGATACACTTAAAAAGACTCTTAATGGTGCTATAAATACGCTGGCAGCGATAGTTGAGACAAAAGACCCCTATACTTACGGTCATCAGCAAAGAGTCTGCAAGCTGGCTACTACTATAGCAGAGGATCTTGGGTTGGATGAAAATAAAGTGGAAGCTATAAGAATAGCATCGTTGATTCATGATTTAGGAAAAGTGAACATACCGGCCTCGATTCTGTCCAAGCCGGGTAAATTGACTGATATTGAATTTGAAATGATAAAAACACATCCCCAGTTAAGTTACAATATGATAAAGAGAATTGAATTCCCTCTTCCTATTGCAGATATTATACTCCAGCATCATGAAAAGATAGATGGTTCAGGGTATCCCAGAGGCTTGAAAGGCAAAGATATAATGTTAGAAGCAAAGATATTAACTGTAGCTGATGTGGTAG
>CAZLOE010000028.1:0-17247 GCA_964561115.1 uncultured Actinomycetota bacterium | reverse complement strand
GGAGTAGCCCATACTCACTCGACCTATGCTACTGCCTGGGCCCAAGCTAAAAAAGCTATACCATGCTTTGGTACTACTCATGCAGATTTTTTTTACGGGGAGGTACCCTGTACCAAGGTTATAAGTGACAGCTCTATATCCAAAGATTATGAATTGGAAACTGGGAAGCTGATCGTGGATACTTTTAAATCTAAAGATTATCATAGTATCAAGGCGGTACTTGTTGCGTGTCATGGTCCCTTCAGCTGGGGAGAGAATGCTGAAGAGGCTGTAAAAATTAGTATTGCATTAGAGGGGATTGCGGAGGTTGCGCTCTACTCAGTAATTATCAACTCACAGCTTGGAAATATAAAAAAAAGTCTTCTTGAAAAACACTATTTAAGAAAACATGGAAAAGATGCTTATTATGGTCAGGAAAAGAAGCACTAAGCTAGTTAAAGCTTATTCACAATAATACTGCTTAAGCTGTGTAATATCTTCCGATTGCTGATCTATAATGGATATATCACCATACAGCAGCATAATAAATTGAATAAATCAGAAACTTATAGTAATATTTCTTTTAATATTTATTCTACGGATTTTCGGGCAGTAATTTACTGTTTTTAAAATATTTATATCTTTTTGTTTTTTCTGGAATTTTTATACTAATATAATATATCTCTAATATATCTATTATGGGCATTGATTTATTTTACAAAATTTTAATCGTAATCGCAGCGTATCTCTTCGGATCTTTTCCCACTGCATATGTAATATATAAAATAAAAAAGGGCGATGATATAAGAAAATATGGCAGTGGAAATGTGGGCGGTACTAATGTCACACGTACTCTTGGAGTGACTTACGGCATTATAACTATAATCGCAGATATTATAAAAGGGTTTATACCCATACTGGTATTGTACTTTTTTTATCCCCAGGATTTTGTACTTATTGCTGTTGTATCTGTTGTTGTCATACTGGGACACGATTTTCCTGTCTTTATCAGTTTTAAAGGCGGGAAAGGAATCGCGGTTTCTTTTGGAGTGATTACAGGGATCTGCAGTCTTCCATTTATGAATGATCCTGTATGGCTGGAAATAATTCCCATTTTTGCCATTCTTGGTACCTGGGCTTTGATCTTTGGGATATTTAGAATCGTATCCGTCGGATCATTGTGTGCAGCTGTAGTTACTCCCATCTCATTTTTTTTTACCGGATATAACTGGCCTATAGTGATTGCGGCATTTTTCTGGGGATTACTTGTTTTTATTACTCATAGGGAAAATATTAGGAGATTGATAAGAGGAGAGGAGAAAAAACTTAAGAGATAAGGGGAATAAATGGAAATAGAAATTGGTAAGGGGAAAACCGGCAGAAGGTCATATGGATTTGATGAAATATCAATAGTGCCGAGCAGAAGGACCAGAGATCCTGAGGATATCGATATTTCAGTGAATATTGGAAAATATAAACTGGAACTGCCTGTACTGGCTTCGGCAATGGATGGTGTTGTGGATGTTAAATTCGCAATTGAGATGAGAAAAATAGGAGGCCTTGCCGTATTGAATCTGGAGGGCCTGCAGTGTAGATATGAAAATGCGGATGAGATTCTGGATAAGATCTCAAAATTTTCACCGGAAGGGGCTACCAGAAAGATGCAGGAGATTTATAGAGAACCTATAAAAAAGGAATTAATTGCTAAGAGAGTAAAGCAGATAAAGAAGGAAAGCGATATCACCTGTGCCTCGCTGACTCCCAAGAATGTGGAAAGGTACTATAAAATAGCTTTAGATGCCGGTCTTAATATTCTGGTGATCCAGGCTACAGTAGTCAGTGCCGAGCATGTCAGCAAAACAAAAGAGCCATTGGATTTAAAAAAGTTTATTCCCAAATGTCCTGTTCCGGTGATAGTCGGCGGATGTGCGTCATATTCGACCTCGTTGCACCTTATGCGTACAGGAGCGGTAGGCGTTCTTATTGGTGTAGGTCCAGGAGCGGCCTGCACTACAAGGCAGGTATTGGGGATAGGTGTGCCGCAGGCAACTGCTATTTCAGATGCTGCAGCGGCAAGAATAAGACATCTTGAGGAAACAGGCCAGTACTCACTGGTAATTGCTGATGGAGGAATGCGCACCGGCGGAGATATCTCAAAAGCTATTGCCTGCGGGGCTGATCTGGTAATGGTAGGTTCTCCACTTGCAAGGGCCAAGGAAGCTCCAGGAAGGGGATACCACTGGGGTATGGCCACCTTTCACCCCGATCTTCCGCGGGGAACAAGGATCAGAACAGATGTAGTTGCCACACTTAAGGAAATACTGATCGGTCCTGCTTTTGAAAATGACGGAACTTTAAATCTGTGCGGAGCACTGAGGACTTCAATGGCTACATGCGGTTATGAGAACATCAAGGACTTCCAGAAGGCTGAGGTAATGGTTGCTCCCTCCATAAAAACGGAAGGGAAACTCCTCCAGAGGCAGCAGGAAATAGGTATGGGATTATAATATGGACAGTGTATTTGTCATTGATTTCGGTGGTCAATACAGCCATTTGATTGCCAGGAGGGTCAGGGAACTAAGTGTTTATTCCAAGCTCGTTCCCTATGATACCGAGATTGATAAAATAAGGCAGATGAAACCCAGGGGTCTGATACTTTCCGGTTCTCCCTATAGTATCCTGTCAATAAATAAAGATCTCCTTAAATTTAATAAAAATATCTTGTCTATGGGTATACCGGTTCTGGGGATATGCTTTGGCATGCAGCTTATTGCCAAACTGCTTGGCGGAAAAATTACCAGGAGTGGGAAAAATGAGTACGGAAAGACAAAGGTAAAGATAAATTTAAAATCGCGTCTTTTTGAAGGACTAAAACCGTTAGAAACCTGCTGGATGAGTCATAAAGACAGTGTATCAGAAGTACCTCCCTCTTTTGACTTAATAGCTTCCACGACTAATATTCCCATTGCAGGCATAGAAGAACCTATAAGCAAGATTTATGGAATACAATTTCACCCGGAAGTGATACATACTCCGTCCGGTATGGATATACTCAAGAATTTCCTTTTTGGTATTTGCAAGTGCTCTCCAACATGGACTATGGCTTCCATCATTGGAGAGCAGGTAAAGAAAATAAAAGATGAAGTGAAAGGCGGGAGGGTGATATGCGGCCTGAGCGGCGGGGTGGATTCATCTGTTGCAGCAGTTCTGGTAAACAAAGCTGTAGGCGACAGGCTTACCTGTATTTTTGTTGACCACGGGTTGCTCCGCAAGGGAGAGGCGAATAAAGTCATAGAGACATTCAGAGAGAATTTTAAAATAAATCTGATTCATATAAATGCAAAAGAAAGATTTCTTAAAAAACTGAAAGGAGTCTCAGAACCGGAAAAGAAAAGAAAGATAATAGGAAATGAGTTTATAAGAATATTTGAAGAAGAAGCATCAAAGATAAAGAATGCGGATTATCTGGTACAGGGGACACTTTATTCTGATGTCATAGAAAGTGGTACCCGTGATGCTGCAAGAATAAAATCACACCATAATGTAGGGGGGCTTCCGGATGATATGAAACTCAGGCTGATCGAGCCATTGAGGTTATTATTTAAAGATGAAATAAGGAAGATAGGAAAAGAGCTTGGTCTTCCCGACGAGATAGTATGGAGACAGCCGTTTCCTGGCCCCGGGCTGGCTATAAGGATAATCGGTGATATTACGGAAGAAAGGCTTGAGATACTCAAGAACGCAGATGCTATAGTGACCGAGGAAATAAAAAGAGCAGGTCTGTATAAGAAGATCTGGCAGTCTTTTGCCGTACTTCCTGCCATAAAGAGTGTGGGAGTGATGGGTGATGAAAGGACATATGCCTATCCCGTAATAATAAGGGCGGTAAACAGTGTTGATGCTATGACTGCAGACTGGGTAAGGCTTCCTCATAAAGTTCTGGAAAGAATAAGTACCAGAATCGTAAATGAGGTTGAAGGAGTGAACAGAGTAGTATATGATATAAGTTCAAAGCCGCCCAGTACCATAGAGTGGGAATAGATAGATACAAATAAAAGAAAATTAAAGGAGTATAAATGAAAGACAGTTTCAAGGAGAAGTTGGAGAAATACAGAGAAGAAATAAACAAAATCGATAAAAGTCTGGTAGATTTTCTAAATAAAAGGGCAGAAGTTGTAATGAAAATAAAAAAACTGAAGGAAAACAGGGATGTACCCCTATATGATGCAAAAAGGGAAGAAGAATTGATCAATAATATAATTAAATATAATAAAGGTCCCTTATATAATGATAATGTAATACAAATTTTTGAAAGTATCCTTAGAAATGTCCAGGTTCTGGAAAAGGATGAGAACCTTTAATCATTACCACGTATAGTTTTTAAAATCATAAAATAATAGTAAATAGTCAATTTAAAAACTGGAAAGATAAATCTTAAATGAAAAAAAAGGAAGAAAAAAACAAAAAGTTCGAAAACAAAAGCGATATAAAACTTATTGAGGAAGGCTATATCACTATAATCGGAGGGCCCTGTGCTATTGAGGGCTGGAAGCAGCTGGATGCTACTGCAAAGATAGTAAAGGATGCAGGTCTTTTATTTATGAGGGGCGGTGCTTATAAGCCAAGGACATCTCCATATAGTTTCCAGGGACTGGAGGAAAAAGGTCTTAAGTACCTTAAAGAAGTCAGTATTAAATACGGCCTCAAGACTGTCACTGAGGTGACTGATACTGAAAATGTTGAAATAATAGCTGATAATGCAGATGTCCTGCAGGTAGGCACCAGAAATATGTCAAATTTTGAACTGCTTAAAAAAATAGGCAGAGTAGCAAATGAGAGAAATAAAAGTGTTATCCTTAAAAGAGGGTGGGCATCTTTAATAAGAGAATGGCTGCTTGCGGTTGAATATATAACTTTGAGAGGGAATACAGAAGTAGTGCTGTGTGAAAGAGGAATAAGAACATTTGAGACCAGTACCAGATTTACTCTGGACCTGTCGGCTGTTCCGGTTATCAAAAAACTAAGTAAGCTCCCCATAATCATCGATCCTTCTCACGCCACAGGACAAAGTGATCTGGTCATTCCAATGAGCAGGGCAGCAATTGCAGCAGGAGCAGACGGTCTTATAGTAGAGGTCCATGTTGACCCCTCTAAGGCACTCAGTGACGGACAGCAATCTCTGAATGCAAAGGAATTATCGGAGCTTGTGCGACAGGTCAGAAACGTTGCCGGTGTCATAGGAAAGAAAATTAGATAAATTAGTGAGACTTGAAATTAGAAAAATATTTAAATCCCCAGCAAATTAAAGCAGTTAAGAACACTGAAAAGCCGCTACTGGTTATTGCAGGTGCAGGAAGCGGCAAGACCAGAGTACTTACTTATAGGATAGCGTATCTTATCAAAAATAAGCAGGTAGACCCATTCAATATCCTCGCTATCACCTTTACTAATAAGGCAGCAAGAGAAATGAAAAGGAGAGTAATAGAACTGGTGGGTAGCGTAGGGGAATATATGTGGGTAAGCACCTTTCATTCATTCTGCGCGAGGCTTTTAAGGTATGAGATACACCATCTGGGCATGTCCAGAAATTATGTTATCTATGATGCCGATGACACCCTTAGCCTTATAACAAAGGTCGAGAAGGAACTGGATATAGATATCAGGAGGTTTCCCCCTAAAGCGGTCAGAGCAGTTATCAGTGATGCAAAAAATAAGCTTATAGATTATGAGGCATTTTCAAAAAAAGCCGTTGATTATTTTGATAAAATAGCTGCTAAAATCTATGTCTTATATCAGGAAAAGCTTTTCAAGGCAAATGCACTTGATTTTGATGACCTTCTGATGTTTACGGTGGATGTTTTAAAATTATTTCCTGAGGCGAAAAAGAAATATCAGGAAAAATTCAAATATATTCTGGTGGATGAGTTTCAGGATACCAATATTGCACAAAACGAGCTGGTGATGCTTCTATCTGAAAGACACAAAAGGATCTGTGCTGTCGGGGATGATGACCAAAACATATACAGCTGGAGGGGTGCCGAGATCAAGAATATTATTGATTTTGACCGTAAGTTTAAGGACACCGTAGTAATCAAGCTCGAGCAGAATTACAGATCCACCCAGAATATATTAAATGCGGCCAATTTTATTATAAGCAATAACGAGAACAGGAAACATAAGAAATTATGGACAGAAAATCCGGATGGAGAAATGGTCTCCAAATATATTGCCCCGGATGAAAAAGTTGAAGTGGATTTCGTGGTCAGGAATATTGAAAAATATATAAAAGAAAAAAATAAAAAATATAAGGATTTTGCTGTTTTTTATAGGACCAATGCCCAGTCCAGAGCTGTTGAGGAATACCTGGTAAGGCAGAACATCCCCTACAAGATATATGGAGGTCTTAGATTTTATGATAGAAAAGAAATAAAAGATATGCTTGCCTATATGAAGCTTATTGCAAATCCCAAAGATGTTGTAAGCCTGGTAAGAATAGTAAACGTTCCCAGACGCAAAATAGGGAAGACTACAATTGCAGTTATTGAAAAGTATGCCAGGAAGAACAATATGACTTTCTGCGAGGCCTTTTACAACAGTGAAAGTATCCCTGCAATCAGCACCAATGCAAAGGAGAGGATAAATAAATTCATATCGCTTATTGCTGTTTTCAGGGATTTTGCACTGGAAAACGGCGTGAGCGAAGTTCTTAAGAATATATGGTCAAAAACAGGCTATATGAAGGAACTGGAGAGGGAAAACACTATAGAAGCACTAAACAGAATAGAAAATTTAAAGGAACTTTTGACTGTTACTAAAGAATATGGGGAAAAAGCAGGAGGGATTGATATAGCCGCTGGTTCGCCTGAAGAGATAAGCCGTCAAGACACAGCTGACAGCTCTGAAGATGGTAAAGGCTTTTATAATCTCAGCGGGTTTTTAGAAGAGGTGTCACTTCTTACTGATATTGATAATTATGATGAAAATACAAACGGGCTGGTCCTTATGACTCTTCACAATGCGAAAGGGCTTGAGTTCCCGGTAGTATTTATAATAGGTATGGAGGAAGGGATTTTTCCTCATTCCAGGAGTATGAACAGTATAGAGGAACTGGAGGAGGAAAGAAGGCTTTGCTATGTGGGTGTCACCAGAGCTAAAGAAAAGGTGTTTTTATCTTCTTCGCAGTCCCATAGTATTTATGGCGACACAAGTTTCAGAAATGTTTCAAGGTTCATAAAAGAAATACCGGCAAATCTGGTGATTGATGAGAATAAAATCGAGTCCGATAATTTGGAGCGGGGCAGAGTAGCGGATAAAGACGGTTACGGCGGATATCGCAGATACAGGAAAGGCGATCTGATAGACCATAAATACTGGGGCCGGGGCAAGATCTTAAAAGTAAAAAAACTGACAGGGGACAGCGAACTGGATGTGATGTTTGACTCCGTTGGTATGAAGCATCTGCTGTTGAGCTTTGCTCCTATAAAGAGGATAAAATAACTTTTTTATTTTAAATTCTCGGGATTCAGGCACTCAAGCTCAGGAATTAAAAATCTTCCGTCCTTCCGTATCAGGACATCATCAAAATAGATCTCCCCGCCTCCGTATTCAGGCGTTTGTATGCATACCAGGTCCCAGTGTATGGCAGAATCATTTCCATTGGATGCTTCCTTATAGCATTTGCCGGGGGTAAAATGAAAGCTTCCCATTATTTTTTCATCAAAAAGGGTGTCTTTTATAGGTGCAGTTATATAGGGATTAACGCCCAGTGAAAATTCTCCAACATACCTTGCTCCCTGGTCAGTATCAAAGATATCGTTGATTCTTTTGGTATGGTTGGATTCAGCCCTGGTGATTTTACCATTTTCAAAATGCAGACTGATGTTTTCAAAAGTGATGCCCTGGTAGACAGCAGGGCAGTTATAGGTAAGCCTGCCGTTTATGGAGTCTTTTACTGGAGCGGTAAAGACTTCACCGTCCGGTATATTAAATTCACCGTCACATTTTATAACCGGGATGTCTTTGATGGAGAAAGAGAGATCGGTACCCATGCCTTTTATGTGTACCTTATCTGTTTTACTCATAAGCACTACCAGTTTATCCATCGCCTTTGACATCTTGCTGTAATCAAGGTTGCACACATCAAAGTAAAAGTCTTCAAAAGCTTCCAGACTGGTATTTGCGAGCTGGGCCATGGAATTATTGGGATACCTTATATTTACCCACTTGGTATTGTCAACTCTTTCCTCGGTCACCGGCTTGGCGTAGTGTTTCATAAAAGAATTCATTTTTTCGGGCGGAATATCACTTAATTCACTTGCGTTATCACCTGCCTGTATCTTTATAAAGGCATCCATTTCCTTCATGCGGACCAGCTCATATCTGGAAAGAGACTTTAGCTGCTCGGTCGTGCTTTCTCTGAGCAGTTCTCTTGTAATACTGCTGTCTCTTAATTCTACATAGGGTGACCCTCCGGATTTATATATTTCTTTTATGAGGGCTCTGACCAGTGGAATTCCTGAGCTTCCAGTGCAATCGATCAGGACATTTTCACCTTTTTTTATCCTGCAGGAGTAACCTGTAAGGTTTTTTGCCAGTTTTTTTAGTCTCGGATCCATGCTACCACCTTTTTTCAATTGATTTATAGTGTCTGTTTATAAAGAGTTCGTCTTTCAGTTATTTCTCAGTAAACTGTTATAATATATTAACATGAGGGTTCTTATTATTGAAGATGAAAAAAAACTGGCTGATTCCATAAAAAAAGGATTGGAGCAGGAATCATATGCTGTAGATACAGCCTATGAGGGCAGTGATGTAAAGGGGCATTTTCTACATTTTAATCATCAAGTCAGGTTAAAAAATGATCATATCCGTGTTTTGCCAGTGGTTCTTCCCGGCCTTCTTTAAAGAGCCTTACCCCTTTCTCTCTGGTTATTTTACCTACCATAAATCCTTTGACTTTATTTATATTTTTTCTTGAAACTGTATAGACCAGTTCAAAATCTTCTCCGCCGTATAATGCATAATCCATAGCATTTTTTTTGCAGGCCTCAGCAGCTTTTATGGTCTCCGGGTTTATAGGAACCTGGTCAGGATAAATAACTGCACCGGTGTTGCTCTGCTCACATATTCTTGTGACTTCTGAAGCGAGTCCGTCTGAAACGTCGATCATTGCATTAATATATTTAAGAAAAGGTTTGACCTTATGAAATTTTGCCTCCGGCTCCAGATGTCTTTTTTTTATTCGGTTAAAGCCCTTTTTATTTTTTAAAAAAAGCTTTAAACCCGCTGCGCTTGAGCCAAGATCTCCGCTTACAAAGATTAAGTCATCAGGTCTTGCGGCTGAGCGTAGTTTTAAATTTTTCTTTTTTGCCTCTCCTATCATAAATATATCTATAATAAACTGCTTGCCGTGGGTTATATTGCCGCCTATTATTTCAATTTTGTATTTCCTGCCTTTTTGCCGCATGCCTTTATATATATCCTCAATTATTTTTACATCTATATCTTCAGGTAGGACAAGAGAAACTAAAAAATAATTTGGCTCTGCGCCCATAGCCCCGATATCGGATACATTGATCTCTACTGCTTTTTTACCTATCTGCTCAGGTTTAAAATATTTAAGTGAAAAATGGTCTCCTTCGACCAGTGTATCGGTGGTAAATACAAGATACTTGCTTCCTGCTTTTATGACAGCAGCATCATCGCCTATGCCTTTTACTATTTTTCTGCTGGCAGGCTTTTCTGTAAGTCTTCCTATTAGCGCAAATTCTCCGCCGATTTGTGAGACATTAAATTTTGGTTTCCCGACAGATCTTTTATCGGCCATCTTACTTCTTACCCTTTCCTTTATCCTCCCCAAAATATTTGTTTACTATGTCAATTGCGCAGTATTTTCCGCACATGGTGCATTTATTGCCGCTGATCTTGCTCTCTTTTCTAAACCTACTTGCTTTTTCAGGGTCAATAGATAGATTTATTTGTTTTTTCCAGTCTAAATTTTTTCTGGCTATTGCCATCTCTATATCTTTATCCATGGCACCTCTGGTACCCTTGGCAATATCTGCAGCATGAGCTGCAATTCTGGTGATGATGACTCCTTCCCTGACATCGTCAACGGTAGGGAGTCTTAGATGCTCGGAGGGTGTAAGATAACATAAATAGTCGGCACCATAATAAGCGGCCAGAGTCCCGCCGATAGCGCCTGTAATATGGTCATAGCCCGGTGATATATCGGTAACAAGCGGCCCCAGCACATAAAAGGGTGCATCGCTGCAGAGCTTTTTTTCAAGTAAGACATTTGCTTTTATATGATCGACAGGCATATGGCCGGGACCTTCTATTATTATCTGTACCCCCTCGACCCTGGCTCTTTTAGCCAGTTCGCCCAGTATGACCAGTTCCTGTATCTGTCCTCTGTCAGTAGCATCGGCCAGGCAGCCGGGCCTCAGACCGTCTCCCAGACTCAAAGTCACATCATATTTTTTTGCTATTTCCAGGAGCCTGTCGTAATGTTCAAAAAGAGGGTTTTCTTTCTGGTTATACAGCATCCATACTGCAAGAAAAGCTCCACCTCTACTTACAATGTCAAGGAGCCTGCCCTGATTCTTTAATCTTTTTAGGGCTTCCATGGTCACACCGCAGTGTACGGTCATAAAGTCAACGCCGTCCTCTGCCTGTTTTTCTATCACATCAAATATATAGTCCTTGCTCATATTTATAATGCCTTTGGTCTTTGCACATTCTATGGCAGCCTGGTAGATGGGGACTGTCCCCACCGGTACGGGGGACCTCTCTATGATAGTCTTCCTGATTTTATCAATGTTACCGCCGGTGCTTAAATCCATAATGGTATCGGTCCCGGCCTTGACTGCCGTGTCTAATTTTTCTATTTCATCCTTAAGGCTGGTATGCTCCGAAGAAGTCCCTATATTCGCATTGACTTTTGTCCTCAGGCCCTTTCCGATCCCTGATAATAATTTTAGAGTTTTGTGCTTTTTATTGTAGGGGATTACAATACTTCCCCCTGCTATATTCTTAATCAAGTACCGCAGCTCTACTCCTTCTTTTTTAGCTACAGTTTTCATTTCTTTTGTTGTTTTTCCCGATCTGGCATTATTTAATAGAGTCACTTATAATAACCTCCCTAAATTTTTTACATTCCTTCTCCACATCATCCTTGGTCACTATGGCTGAGATGACCGCTATTGACCTTGCGCCTGCTTCAAGCACACTTTTAATATTGTCTTGGTTTATTCCGCCGATAGCTACAAAGGGGATTTTTACTGCTTTTTTTATATATTTTATTAAATCGATCCCTGCCGGCGTTCCGGCATCTGGCTTTGTAGTTGTTTCAAAAATAGGGCTGATTCCAATATAATCTGCACCGATTCTTTCGGCTTCTATTGCTTCACCAACATCATGAACAGTAAGCCCGATTATTTTCGTATTCCCCAGTATTCTCCTGGCAGCTTCGTAAGGCATATCCTCATTTCCGAGGTGTACCCCGTCGGCATCTACTGCCAGGGCAATATCCACCCTGTCATTTATTATAAAAAGAACGTCGTTTTCCCTGCAGAGCCGACTTATTTTTCCCGCTTCATCTATCATCTCTCTCGTAGTGAGATCTTTTTCTCTATACTGGATTATTTTAACCCCTGCACGTATTGCTGACCCAACATCCTCAAGTACGGTTCTTCCGGTAAGTCTTGAATCAGTTATAAAATATAGATCTATGTCATTCAATTTTTCTTTCATCTATCCTCTTTTTTCAATTTTTTCCATTTTTTTAATCTCATCTTCTCTTAGGTCAAAAATTTTATCAAATAAAGCAGCTTTGAAAGCATCCGGTGTCTTTGCTGTTTCAGCAGCGATCTCACCTGCTATCCCAAGAAAGGAAAGGGCATATGCGGAAGCCATTGCATAGTCTTTCTCCACTGCAGCGAATGTCCCTATTAATGAGGCAGCCATACATCCTGAACCGACAAATTTTCCCATCATAGGGTGACCGTTTTTACAGATATAAATATCTTTTCCGTTTGATATAATATCTTCCTTTCCGGTTATTACAGCAGTAAGATGGTTGCTGTTAGCTAAATTTTTTGCTATTTCTGTCAGATCACCCTTTACCGATATTGCTTCAACTCCTTTTGTTTCTGCATCTGCTCCGGCAAGTGTTCCGATTTCTGAGGAATTACCCTTAAGAATCGAGATTTTGACTTTCTCCAGGATCTCTTTTGCCTTATCTGTTCTTAAATCCGTGGCACCCACTCCGACTGCGTCCAGTACGACCGGTATGTCTTTTTCATTTGCCTTCCTGCCTGCCAGGACCATTGAATTTACCAGATCCACTGTAAGAGTTCCGATATTTAAAACCAGAGCTCCGGATATGGAAGTCATCTGTTCTACCTCTTCCGGCGCATGAGCCATAACAGGTAAGGCACCTGCAATCCTTACGATATTTGCACAGTCATAGATGGTCACCCAGTTTGTTATATGATGTATCAACGGCTTCTGTTCTTTTATTTTAGTTAAAATCTCAATCATACTCATTAAAGTTTCCTTTCTTGCCGGATCTATTTTATTATTTTAAGTGTTGTTAATTTACTCTGTTAAAAAACAAAAAACTGCTAACCTGATTATAGATTTCCGGCCCGGTAAGCAGTTTTTAAAGTTTTGACTTTTCCTACGCTAGCATTATCTAGGTCAGGTTTAGGGGTCGACGGCTTACTAAAAACCGCCCTCTCAGCTAAATAAGCTCCCCCAAGTATTTATAAATATTTAATTTTCAAAAATTTTTCTTTATAATATAGAAGAAAAAATACATATAAATTGATCAGCTTAAAGGATACTATCATAAAAAGCATAGGCTGACAACGGTAAGGGATATTACCTAAAATATATTTAAGTGTTTGGATAGTGGTCAAAGTGCAATTTACAGAAAGAAAACATATGATACTGCGGGAAGTCATAAGCAGATTTATAATGAAAGCAGACCCTGTCTCTTCAAAGAAAATAGCACAAAATTTTGAATTGGAACTGAGTCCGGCAACCATAAGAAAAGAAATGGCCGAGCTTGAAGAGATGGGCTATCTGACCCATCCACACACGTCAGCAGGGAGGACGCCTACAGATAAAGGATATAGGTTTTATGTTGATAATGTTATCAGGGAAGAGCTTGATACAGGTGTAATGGATGCCAAAGACAGTCCCGGACTTAATCTGGCAATTAATAAGGATATGGAGATAGAGACTATCCTACAGAAATCTGCTGAGATACTGGCTAAATTTACAAATTATCTGTCTATGGTTGCAGCTCCTGCAATTCACCAAAGCAAAATAAAGCATATTGAGCTTTTAAAATTTCACGGCGGGAGCCTGCTTATGGTTTTGATAACTGACACCGGCAGAGTTTATAAAAAGAGCACCGTTCTGGAAGGCAAATATACCGACCTTGATCTGCAGGGGGTAGCTGGTATTCTAAACTCACAGTTAAGGGATAAAAATATTATTGATATTACTACAGAGGATATAAAGATACAGGAAGGCGATTCCTATCTGATACTGCTTATTAATAAGATTGTAGAACTGATAAAAGAGTGCATCAAAGAGAGCTTTCATTATAATAGGATCTTTATCCATGGAACATCAGTGATACTGCAGCAGCCTGAATTTATAGACTTGAAAAAGATCCAAAACATCATGCAGGTTGTGGAAGATGAATATTTGCTTACCAGGTTGCTGCTGGATTTTTCCAGGGGTGGAGATTTTATGGTAAAAATCGGTTCGGAATTATTTGAAGAAGGAACCGAAGACTTAAGTCTTATAGCATCAAGGTATAAGATTTACGGGAACTCCACGGGAGCCATAGGAGTTTTGGGACCAAAAAGAATGGACTACCCGAGAGTTATAAGAAATCTCAATCTTTTCAGAAAAAATCTTACCGATATATTTGACTCCAGAGCATAACTGCCTGATAAAAACTGGAAAAAAATAATAAAATGAGTTATCATTTCTGCGCTGCTGTTTCTCAAAATTTAGAAATCGAGCTTTTTTGAGGTGTTTTTAATTGGCTGCAAATAAAAGAGACTATTATGATGTTCTGGGATTGCCCAGGGACTGTATCTTAGATGAAATAAAAAGAGAATATAGAAGGCTTGCTCATAAATATCACCCTGACGTTAACAATGGTAATCCTGAAGCAGAGGAGAAGTTTAAAGAAATAACTGAAGCATACGCTGTGCTGAGCAATAATGAAAAAAGAAGTCAGTATGACCGGTTTGGATTCAGCAGAAATCTTTTTGAAGATTTTGATTTTAGCAGTATATTTTCAGAATTCGGCTTTGGGAATATATTTGATACATTCTTGAGAAGCAGGACAAGAGAAAGAGGTTCCGATCTGACTGCCGAAGTGAGAATCAGTTTAAAGCAGGCCGCATATGGATTAAAAAAAGAGATTGAATACAGGGTTGACGATATCTGCGAAGTGTGTCATGGAAAAGGCAGTACTACTGTCGGCGGGATTGTGACCTGCAGCCAGTGTGATGGAACCGGAAGAATCAAAACTGTCAGGCAGACTTTCATAGGAAATATTATTACAACATCGACTTGCAGGGTCTGTGAAGGTACTGGAAGGATAATAAAAGACCCGTGCAAAAAATGCAGAGGAAAGGGACACTACAGCAGAAAAAAAAGAATTAAAATAGATATCCCTCCCGGTATTAATGACGAGGACAGGTTAAGGGTCACCGGGAAAGGAAACTCGCTCGGCAAAAATTCCGTAAGGGGTGATCTATATATAATAGTAAGGGTGATCCCTCGCCCTGGATTTGAAAGGGACGGTAATAATATACTATCTAAGGTGGAGATATCTTTTGTACAGGCTGCTCTGGGATGTAAGCTAAAGGCTGAGACCCTTGACGGTATAGAAGAAATAAAAATAAAGCCGGGGACTCAGCCCAATGATAAAATTGTTCTAAAATCTATGGGAATGGTCAATCTCAACGGGTTCAGGAGAGGTGACCATATCATTAATGTAGATGTCAAGATTCCCAAAAGACTTACCAGGAGGGAAAAGGAGCTTCTTAAAGAATATGCAGAAAATAGAAAAGAAGTAACCGGTGATTAAAACCGGGTCACTTTTTTGAAGTTCCTTTTTATGACCTTTATGTAATTATCAAAATTATTTATACATTTTAAGATATGAGTTATCCATATTTTTTTATTGGTGCTGAAGGTATTGAAGGTGACAGGATAAAGATCACAGGAGAGGACTTAAATCACCTGGTCAATGTTCTCAGAAACAGAATAGGAGATGAAGTCTATATTTCAGATAATGAAAGCTATAAATATAAGACCGAGATTGCAGATATAGATAAGGATGAAGTCATATTATATATAAGAGATAAGAAAAAAATTACAAAAAAAACCCCTGCTGTAGCCCTTTACCAGTGTGTACTTAAGAAGAATTCAATGGAATTCGTTATACAGAAATCAACTGAAATAGGAGTGGACAGGATAATACCTGTCATAAGCGGAAGGGTCATTACGGATAAGAAAAAAATTGCCGGCAAGGTAGAGAGATGGCAAAAAATTTCAGACCGGGCTTCAAAGCAGTGCGGAAGAGATTTTAAGTGTAAGGTCCTTCCGCCGGAAGATATCTGCGATATTAAGATTTCAGATCATGATCTGTTTTTTATCCCCTATGAAGAAGGTTCTGACAACAAAAATCTGACCAGGATCGGAAATGTTTCCAGTATCGGTTACATAATAGGACCTGAGGGCGGTTTTGAGGATGGTGAAGTTAGTTTTTTAAAGGACAAAAAAGCAAGGGAAATAAAATTCGGGAAAAATATCTACCGTTCTGAGACCGCAGCGATTTATTTTTTATCCATATTAGATTATTTGATCAAAAACCAAAAACTACAGAAATGAAGTTTTCTATAGACACACTTGGCTGCAAGGTCAATCATAGTGAATCTGATTTTATTGCAAAAAGATTACTAGAAAAAGGACTGGAACCGGTTTCCTGGCAGGATCATCCTGATTTTTGTGTTATCAATACCTGTACGGTAACTTCACAGAGTGATAGAAAAGCCAGACAGCTGATAAGGAAGATAAAATCTAAAAACAAATCCGGTAAAATAGCTGTTACCGGCTGTTTTGTTGTCAATAACAGAGAATTTTTAGACAGACAGGAGATTGACTTTGTAATAAGTAATAAAGATAAAAACAGAATACCGGAATTGATAGCAAAGAGAGCTAAAATCAGTGAAAATCTAAATAATTTTAAACCGGTAGGCTATATGTGGTCCGGCTGCCTTCATTCAAGACCGATGGTAAAAATACAGGACGGCTGCCAGCAAAAATGCAGCTACTGCATAGTCCCGAAAGTCAGGGGAAAATACAGAAGCACTCCTTACCATCAGATTTTAAAAGAAATAGAAGATTTCCAAAGAGACGGTTTTGAAGAGGTCGTCCTTACAGGTATAAATTTGGGAAAATACGGAATAGATTTTAGAACCGACAGTCCGGACATGAAAGGTAAAATAAACAGTTTGGCAGAGCTGCTTGAAAAAATCGCCGCAGGAACCGAAATAAAAAGAATAAGAATAAGCTCTATTGAAATCAACGATATTGACAGCAGTCTTTTAGGTGCTTTAAAAAAGAGCAGCGGGCGCTTTGTCCACCATCTGCATATTCCACTTCAGAGCGGCAGCAACCAGGTTCTTGGATTTATGAGAAGGCCATATACTGTGCAGTACTATCTAAAAAAAATCAAAGCCCTAAGGCGTATTTTTCCCGATATTACATTGACCACGGATGTAATGGTAGGATTTCCAGGTGAAAGTAAAAAAGATTTTACTCAGACAGTGGAAATGATGAGGGAAGTCAATTTTAGTAAGATCCATGTCTTTAAATTTTCGAAAAGAATGGATACTAAAGCCTACCTGCTTGACAGACAGGTAAGCGAGGAAGTCAAATCTGAAAGAAGTAAGATCTTAAGGGATATAGGTAACCGGTTAAGGGACGATTATATTAAAAAAAGTATTGGAAAATCATTGAACGTCGTTTGTGAAAAGATAAGTGATAAAGACAGCATTATAAGCGGGACATCCGAAAATTACATCAAGGTATATTTTTCTAAGGGGAAAAAAGATTTTTCTTTGCTAAGGGGAAAAGTAATGAAAGTTGTTGCAGGTTCCAAATATAAAAACGGTCTCTGGGGAATATTAAGCTACGAGTATTAGAATTAAATTGTTTTATTGTATA
>CAZLOE010000027.1:0-18733 GCA_964561115.1 uncultured Actinomycetota bacterium | reverse complement strand
CTGCGATAAAAATTATATTATTTTCATAGAATGTGTTTCTCCAGTCAAAAAGATCGTATTCCTGCTTTACCGCATTATCGTCATCTAATAGGCTTTCCAGATAGTCTTCATCAAGGGTTTCCAGATACTGCCTGAATTCTACTGAGTACTGCTGCTGTATTTCATCCAGCTCTTCCTGAAATACAGGTACTTCTACTTCTGCTTCTATTGTTTCACCATCTTGTTCTTCTTCAGCAGCAGTTTCATCTTCAAGTAT
Organism: uncultured Actinomycetota bacterium; assembly: GCA_964561115.1. Taxonomy (GTDB): domain Bacteria; phylum Actinomycetota; class Humimicrobiia; order Humimicrobiales; family Humimicrobiaceae; genus CAZBSE01. The sequence goes on along the minus strand of CAZLOE010000027.1, from coordinate 18,477 downwards.
GTCTGTTATCACATCCGTTATCTCTGCTACAGATTCCCCAGTAACATCTGAAACTTTTTCACATGCTGTTGAGAAACTGAAAGCTAAAAATAAGACTAATAATGCAGCTATAAAATATAGTTTATTTGATTTCATAATTATTCCTCCCAAGAATTTTATCATCAACAACTATAAACCTTTGTAATAATAATTAGAAACCTGTGTATATTAAAGAAAAGGCTCTGTGAAACATTGCTCTTGTATATTCCACAGAGCCTTCCTTCCAATTACTTTTATATAAAAAAGTATATTCTTAATTCAATCAAACTTTCGTAAATTTAATCATCATTAACTCTCTTCATATTGATACTCAATATGAAGTTTTGCCGTATTGGTATAGAATTTATAATAATCAGCAATACCATCATTGGTTTTACCATTAAGACCAAATTTTAACTGAAACCAGTTTTTATCAATATCAATTGCTTTCTGCAGTTCCTCTTTTAATTTATTACTTGAGAAATTAAAATCGGTCAAAGAATCCGTAGTACCAATAGTCTTTACCTCCGTACCACCGAGTGCCCCATCTCCAAGATCCAATGAACTTCCGTAATCGTATACTTTTATAACTACCAGACTTGCTGCCAGTTCAGGATGATTATGAACAGGTTCACCAGGATGGAGTGGTATTACCAAATAGGCATCAGTTACAGTCGCATTGGTTAAATCACCTATATGGTCTATATCAAAGCTTAAATAAGCCTTACATTCCTTATTAGTATTACTGTCTCCGACATATACTATACTACTACCTGGATATGCCGATTCAGTTACACGGATCCATCCGCTTAATGCAGTATTTGCCGTTATATCTCCACCGTCCTCTAATATTTCCGGCTCTGGTATTGCACATCCCCAGGATAATTCAATCGAATCTGTTGCAGTACCTTCCGAATTGGTAGCAGTGGCAATAAGCGTATATGTCTCGCTGGGGTCATACAGATTGACCTGCGCTTTTCTGCTGCCCCAGGCACCACCACTGTCATCTTTATTCCAACTTACAGAAGGAGAAGGATTACCGGTAACATTTGCCTGTACCCTGTAGTAACATATACCGTCAGTAGGAGTGGCATCCAGGTATATTTCAAGATCAATTGTCGGTGCTACTTTTTCTTCCTCTTCTTCCTCTGCTTCTTCTTCCTCTTCAGCTTCTTCTTCAGCTGCTTCCTCCTCGGCTGCTTCCTCTTCTTCAGCTTCTTCTTCAGTTGCTTCCTCCTCGGCTGCTTCCTCTTCTACATCTACCTCTTCTTCAGGTGTAGCTTTCCAGTCGCTGCAGAGAGCTGAAAAACTGAATAGACAGATTATTGTCAGGACAGCAATTATGATATACAATTTGTTTTTCTTCATGATATCTCCCGAAATAACATTAATAATTTAAAAAACTTAATATAATCAAATTATACCTTATAAAAATATTTTTTCACTATTAAAAATTCTTATCAGATAAACTTAAATCAACTTCAAAGTGACTATTTTATAAATATTTCTTCAATGCCTTTACCATAAGGTCATCTATCATTTCCTCGATTTCCTGATAAGCTTCATCGATCATAGCATCCACATCTTCCTCCAGCTGCTGCAGTTCCTCCTGGCCAGCTTCCCCTACTACTTCTTCAAGATCATCCAATAAATTTTCAATCTCGTATTCTGCTTCTAAAACCAGGTCTTCCGCTTCTTCAGCCATGTCATCTATCTCTGATTTCAGGTTCGCTAGATCTTCAGCATCATCAGTTTTATCTATCATTTCATCTGCTTCTTCGATCATACATACGATTTCTTCTTTGGTATCATTTATTATTTCCTCGATCTCTTCTTCTGTTTCCGCTATTAATTCATCAACATCTTCGTCTTCTTTTTCCTCCTCGGCTTCTTCCTCCTCATCTTGGACTTCTTCCTCTTCTTCCACAACTTGCTTTGGGATTATTTTAAAATCTCTGCTGCACCGGCTGCAGGTGACTGCACTGCTCATGAAAAAGATCAGGGATATTATAATAAGGATAATGTATAGCCTCTTTCTCTGCACAAAAAACTCCTTTTAAAAGTAATTTCTAAATAGTTCTTTTACGGCTTTAATTTCCACTGTAAACTGCGAGCACTTCATCAAGAAAATCCAGAGCTTCTTTCCTTTGTCTCTGGAAAGAATTCCTTCCGATTATAGAGCCAAATCCTCCGCCTTTGTTTATCTGTTTTATTTCCTCAATTACTTCTTCTCTGCCTTTTGCCGGACCGCCTGAAAATATAACGATCCTCTTTCCATCAAAGGCACTCTGTACTACATGGCTTACTCTCTCGGCCAGTGTACCTATCGGAATATTATACTTTTCATATACTTTTTTTGCCTCTTCGAGCTCTATGTGATCAGTAGGGGGTTTTACTTTTATTAAATGTGCGCCCAACTGAACTGCGATCTGCGCAGCATAGGCTACTATATCCACTGCAGTTTCTCCCTTTTTTGACAGGTCCGAGCCTCTGGGATAGGACCATATTACCACTACCAGGCCATTTCTCTTTGCTTCAAGGGCTATTTCTCTTATCTCCTCATACATCTGTTTAAAATTAGCACTGCCAGGATAAATACTAAAACCGATTGCAGCGCATCCAAGTCTTAAAGCGTCCTCTACAGAAGCGGTCACAGCCGGAGTCGGATTAGAACTGCTATCCATTACATCATGACTATTGGCCTTTAAAATAAGGGGGATCTGTCCGGCATATTCCTTTGCGATTATCTGCATGGAACCGAGCGGTGCCGCATGTGCATTCAGACCGGCATCAATTGCCAGTTTTACATGATAGGTCGGGTCATAACCATCCGGATTGGGAGCGAAACTTCTTGCAGGACCGTGCTCAAATCCCTGGTCGACAGGCAGGATCACAAGTTTTCCTGTCCCGCCTAATTTTCCGTGCATCAATATGCTATACAGATTTCTAATAGTTCCGGGGTTTTCGCTTTCATACCATGAGAGTATTTCCTTTATTCTACTGTTCATATTTACTCCTCTTGTAGGATTACAGATTGTTATAATTATAATGTTTAACACTCAAATAGTAAAACTTCCCTCTATTATCATGTGCTTTAGGTAATATGTGTATTTACATATATATGCTTTTGCTATATACTTAACATCCGATATAACCGTAAAAACCGACAGGAAACACTTTATGATAAAAAGGGGTAGAGTAACTTCAAAGAATAAATTAAATAATATTTCAGGCAGTATCAAAAGGACCTATATACTTGGTCCTATTATATTCCTGCTGTTGTTGGTCTATATTCTTACAGGCCTGGCATCACCGGTTTATCCGGACTACAGGACTCCATTTATTACACCACTCGAAGGAGAAATAATAGTCGGGTTTAGACAGATCTACTGGAGTGAGGAAAAGGGGAAAGATTATAAACATACAGGAATAGACATAGAAGGAAAATACGGCCAGAAAGTGGCTGCAGCCGGAAGCGGTGTAGTCAGCTATATAGGCTTTTCCCCTACAGGCGGAAGGACACTGGTAATAAAACATAACCAAAAAATCAGGACTACTTATCTTAATCTTATGAATATCTATGTATCTACCGGCACTTATATTAAACAGGGTGAGATAATCGCTTCCATAGGTGCAGATGATGACCCTTCAAGTTCCGGGTGCCACCTTCACTTCGGTGTAATATATAACAATAAATATCTTGATCCAGAAGACCTTCTGAATATAGATTATAGAAATATATCGAAATTCATTTACTTAAAATATCTTCCGTCTGATTTTGAATTTGAGCACGATAATGACACTTAAAACTGTTATATAGGATCAGTAGATCACTTATTGACAAAATATGTCTGTATATTTTTTATTTCCTCATCAACTTTGCTGTCGATTATTTCCTTGCCGACTCCAAATTCGATTATATTAAGGGTCAATTTGATTTTTTCGAAAGTCTTTTTTAGGATACCCTGGACTTTAGGCCTTTGGGTCATACCTAAAATACTGAGCTGCAGATAATCTTCTCCGTCAGTAGTAGAGATCACTTTCATATGACCTAACTTCCTGCAGCCGTTCTTTTTTAAGAAAGCAATAATATTTTTAGCAAATTCCTTAATTTTCTTAACAAAATCTTCCTTAGCTACAGGATTAGACGATGTTATTATCACTCTTTTGGTTAAAACTACCGAACTATCAGTATTCATAGAAATCTTAAATATTTTATATCTTATAATAAAATAACAATATTTTAGATTTAGGAAAATAATTCTAACACAACTTCATATTATGTCAAAGTATTTAAACACGGGCTTCTATTATCTAAATATATTATTTATGAGTTGCGATCCCAAAACAATCTTCTGCAGCCTCCAAAACAGATTCGGAGAATGTCGGATGAGCATGGATAGTTGAAACAAGATCATCTACCAGGATCTCTCCCTTCATAGCCACAGCGATCTCATGGACTAATTCAGTCGCCCTTGGTCCTACCATCTGGGCACCGAGAATTTCTCCCGTCTCACTGTCTGTAACGACTTTTATAAAACCCTCGGTCTCCCCTGAGATATAAGCTTTACCGCTGGAGCTGAATGGAAATATTCCTGTACACACCTTTATATTCTTTTTTCTTGCCTGAGCTTCATTAATTCCGACAGTCCCGATCTCGGGAGACGTAAACACTGCCCAGGGGACAACACTGTAATCCATTTCTTTATTTTTCCCGGCAATATTTTCTGCAGCAATCTTACCTTCTTCAGAGGCTACATGAGCCAGTTGAAGCCCTCCTATTACATCACCTACAGCATATATTCCATCAATATTTGTCCTAAGATGTGAGTCAACTTTTATATAACCTTTCTGGTCCACCTCTACACCGGCTTTTTCAATACCTATATCAGAAGAATTTGGTCTTCTGCCCACTGATATTAGTACCTTATCCGCAGTTATTTTATTCCCGCCGCTTGTAGTACAGATAAAATCATCGCCGCTTTTTTCAACCTTTTCTATTACCGTATCTGTAAATATTTCAATTCCTTTTTTCCTGAATACGTTATAAATCACTTTTGAGACATCTTCATCTTCAGTTGAAAGTATCCTTGGGAGAAGCTCTATTATAGTGACCTTCGTCCCTAATGAAGAGAAGATATTTGCAAACTCACTTCCGATAACTCCACCGCCTATGATCAATAGTGACTTCGGTATTTCCTCAATAGATAATATTCCAGCATTATCCACTACTCCCTTTTCAGACAGATCAAACGGCTTTACGTTTGCAGCAGATGAGCCGGTTGCAATAATTATATTTTTTGCTTCAACTTCGATTTCCTGACTGTCTAATGTCCTTACTGCTACCCTGTCTCTTGCAATTATTCTGCCGCTGCCTTTTATAAGTTCTATGTTATTTTTTTTGAAATGAGATTGAAGACCCTTTCTCTGCATCTCGATTATCTGGTCTTTTCTGGCCATTGTCTTTTTAAAATCAAGTTTTGGCTCAGAGACATCTATGCCGAAATCTTTTGCCTTTTTTATTTCATTTAGTATAAATGCCACATGATAAAGAGTTTTTGTAGGTATGCAGCCGCAGTTCATGCATACTCCTCCCAGATAATCTCTTTCAATCACTGCAGTCTTTAGACCCATTTTTGAAGCCCTTATGGATGCTACATATCCCCCGGGTCCTCCTCCCAGCACGGCAAGGTCTACCTTTACAATATCCATAGCCTAAAAACTCCTTTCATAGATCATTTAATATACTAAAAAATATATTACTTAATATGATAAAATAATTTAATTGATCATGGTATTTTGAGTTATGAAAATATTAAAACAAAAAACTCCATTTAACATTAATAAAATAATAGATAGTGTTAGCTGCAGTAATACACAAAAGAACATCTTGGGTCTTGATCTCGGTCTTATTTCCTATAATGAAGCCTATGATCTGCAGATAAGACTTTTCGAACTTATAAGATCAGATGACAGGCCCGGTGCAATATTAGTACTTGAGCACTACCCGGTCATCACTATTGGAAGCAACAGAAATACCGGCAACCTACTTGCAAACAGAGAGAAACTTAAAGATCAAAACATAGAACTGGTCCAGTCCGACCGAGGCGGCGATATCACTCTTCATACTCCGGGACAGGTCGTCTGCTATACGATTCTAAATCTGGTCAGGATAAAAAAAGATCTGACCTTTTTTGTCCATAATCTTGAACAGGTCATAATAGATGTGCTTGCCTGTTATGATATACAGGGAACCAGGGTAAGAAGACACAGGGGGATATTTGTCAACAATTTTAAAATAGCATCAATCGGCCTAAAAATTAAAAAATGGATAACTTTCCACGGCTTTTCAATAAATGTAAACAACGACCTGAAATACTTTGATTATATAATAGCCTGCGGTTTAAAAGATCACCCCCAGACCTCTATAAAAAAAATCCTTAATCGTCCTATCCCTATTTGTGATGTCAAAGAACAAATAGTGCACAGCTTTGAAAATACTTTTAAAATCCCGATTATAAAAATTACTTAACTGCTTTGAATCACTGACTGCTTTTTTTTGAATTGCCGTTTTCCTTCTTTAAAACCGCATATATCTCTTTCATCACTTTTAACGGCTCCCTGAACAACCGTTTGGGGAAAAAAGGCATCATTGTAGCTATCGCTTTTTTCATATCCTCTGTCATCCTATGCGGTTTGGTTAAAATTCTATTTATAAAATCCTCGGCAAATACAGTCCTGAGATGGCGCCTGTCAATCTCTATTTTTTTATTGCAGCTGTCACAGACCACACTACGCAGATAGTTACCTATGTAATATACCGTATGTGATGATTCTTTATTACAATTAACACAAAATAATACTATTTTTGCCTTTTTATCTTCCACTTTTAAAAAACATTAAATCTAATTAAAAGTTAATTTATCAGGGTCCTCTATAAATTCCACTACTCTTCTTAAGAATTTTGCCCCTACTGTTCCATTGATTATTCTATGGTCACACGAAACAGAAAGGTTCATAAAGGATCTCGGCTCTATTTTTCCCTTTACCACTGCAGGCTCGACATATATTTCACCAACAGCAAGTATTGCCGCCTGCGGAGGATTTATAATAGGTGAAAAAGACCTTATCCCGTACATCCCTAAATTTGTTACGGTAAACGTACCATTTGAGACTTCCTCCAGACTTAGTTTTCCTTCCCGTGCTTTTTTTACCAGCTCCACTCTCTTTTTTGCAATATCAGTAATCTTTAGTTTATCACAATTAATAATACTTGGGACTATAAGACCCTCTTCCAGTGAAACTGCCACTCCTATATTTACCTCGTCATATATTATATAATTTCCATCGGAAAAAGTTGAATTTACCTCCAGATTTTCCCTCAGCGAAACAGCAGCTGCTTTTAATATAAAATCAGTATAAGTTATCTTTACTCCGTATTTTTTTATAATTTCTTCCTCAAGCTTTTCTTTAAGCTCCACAAGCTTTGTAGCATCAGCTTTTATATTTAAGACTAAATGAGGGATAGCTGACTTTGAATGACTCATACGCTCCGCTATCACCTTTCTCAACCCCGTAAGCTTACTGGATGATTTTACAGAAATAGCTCCCTGTTGAGATGCCGGCTCTTCCTCTTCTTTCTTTTTTCTTAATTTACCATAGGCTATTACATCCTCTTTTACTATTCTTCCTCCTGGACCGGAGCCTGCGATTTCTTCCGACCTGTAATCAATACCCATATCTTCAGCGATTTTTCTTGCCAGCGGTGATATTTTTATTCCTTTTTCTTTCCCTGAACTCCTATCTGTTTTCTTTTCTCTATCCTTTGACTCCAATGCATCTTTTAATTCCGGTTCTTTGTTTTTTTTAGCAGTTTCCTTTTTAATTACATTTTCAGGGACCTTTTCACCTTGCTCGCCAATATACGCTACCACTTCAGTCACAGGTACATCTTCACCCTCAGCCCGCAGTATCTTTAATAAAGTACCTGAATTATATGACTCCACTTCGATTGTTACCTTATCAGTCATAACCTCAAAAAGTACTTCTCCTTTTTCTACCCTATCTCCTTCTTTTTTATGCCATTTTTCTATTCTTCCCGTCTCCATAGTAAGGCCCAGTTTAGGCATAATCACTTCATGCATGATCAAATCCTTTAATAAATATTAAATTTAAAGCAATACATATAATAGCACATAGAAATCCAATAAAATACACTGCCCTATTTAAAGAAATTTAAAATTCCTCTTTCAATCCTCTCAACACTGGGAATCATTTCCTGCTCAAGCACCAGGCTGTATGGAACAGGACAGTTTCTACCCGCGACTCTGACTATAGGAGCATCCAGCCAGTCAAATCCTTTTTCAGCTACCTGAGCTGAGACCTCTCCCATAAAACCTCCAAAGCTACATGCTTCTTCTACACACAGCAGCCTTCCAGTTTTTTTAACTGAATTAAGCACTGTATCTATATCAAGGGGGCGGAGTGTTCTTAAATCTATTACTTCACATTTTATATTTTTTTCTTCTTCAAGTATTTGTGCAACTTCAATTGACTTCTGAACCATTAAAGAAGTAGCAACTATACTAATATCCGTGCCCTTTCTTTTTATATCTGCACTTCCAAGTTTTATTTCATAAATTTCTTCCGGTACATCCTCTATATATTTTTTATTTTTATAAAGAAGCTTATGTTCTATAAAAATAACCGGATTATTATCATTAATTGACGCAATAAGCAGCCCTTTTGCATCATATGGGCATGAAGGCATAACCACTTTAAGTCCAGGGATGTGTGTAACAAGACCTTCGAGACTTTGAGAATGCTGTTCAGCAGCACCTGTTCCTCCACCTCCTGCTGTTCTGATCACAAGAGGAACTTTCCCCTTTCCACCAAACATATATCGTATTTTTGCAGCTTGATTGATAATCTGTTCCATAGCTATAGTTATAAAATCTGAAAACATTATCTCAACTATTGGCCTCATACCGGTAAGGGCACTTCCAATGCCAACTCCCACTATTGCAGCTTCTGATATAGGGGTATTCCTGATTCTCTCTTTACCAAATTCTTCATACATCCCTACCGTTACCCCAAATGCCCCTCCATACTCAGCGATATCTTCACCAATAATGTAAACGTCACTATTTTTCCTCATTATCTGCGACATTGCCTCTCTTATTGCCTCAAGATAAGTTATTTTCCTCATATCTTGTAAATTTCTCCTTTAGCTTAAATAATTTTATAAAGGTTTTAAATCATAAAAACATGAACTATTCAGGCATAAACATCTTCTTCAACTTCTGACTTATCTGGGAAGGGACTCTCTTTTGCAAACTCGGCTGCTTCCTTTAATTGCTCTTCTACTTCTTTTTCAAGTTCCTCATCCTCTTTTTCAATTAATACCCCTTCTCGCATAAGGACTTTTTTGTACTGCACAATTGGATCCTTTTTCATCCACGATTTAACTTCTTCCTTACTTCTATAAACCTGAGCATCGCTCTTAGAATGTCCACCCCATCTATAAGTCAAACTCTCAATTAAAACAGGGCCTCTCCCTGCCCTGCATTCATCAGCAAAGTGTGAGACTGTATTGAATACCTCAATAAGGTTATTGCCATCAATTGTTAACCCTTCAATACCGTATGAAGCTCTTCTGTCTGATATTCTCTTAATATTAAATGCCTCTTTTTTAGGCGTTGACATCGCATATACATTGTTTTCACAAAGATATATAACTGGAAGGCTCCAGATGGAAGCTAAATTTATAGTCTCATGGAATATGCCCCTATTTGCTGCACCATCTCCAAAAAAGCATACAACAATCCTGCCATTTTTCTTCAACTTGCAGGTAAGCGCAGCACCTGTTGCTATCCCTAAACCCCCGCCTACAACTCCATTTGCACCAAGGTTCGAGGTATCTAAATCTGCAATATGCATTGAACCACCTTTTCCCTTACAATATCCAGTCTTCTTGCCTAATAGTTCTGCCATCATTATATTTAAATCTGCACCCTTTGATATGCAATGACCATGCCCTCTATGAGTAGAAGCAATATAATCATTACTGCGAATAGCATAAATAGACCCTACTGCTGTTGCTTCTTCACCGGTATAAAGGTGACATGTCCCATGAATCTTACCTCTTATAATAAATTGCTCAGTTTGATATTCGAAGTGTCTTATCTGGTACATTTTTCTTAACATTTCAATTTTTATATTCTCATTTAAGTCTTTGAATTTATCCTCTATTTTATATCCATTGATATCTATGTATTTACTTTTTTTATTAACATCCTTTTTCATTCGAACCTCACTAATTAAAAAAAATTAATTTTAGCTAATAATTTTATTTTTATTATATTTTTGACAGCTCATAACTTTAGTTTTTACTATTATTTTATATCCATAATATACTTTTGAATTATCTTTAATTATTTAATTAGAGCTAATTATACTTTTTGCTGTAGTTTCATCAGTTAATAAAATATTTATAATTCTGCCACGTAGCGCACCCAAAATAACCTTCAATTTTCTACCTCCGAATCCTATCCCGATTACATTTTCGATTTTTTCAATTCTTTCAATAGGGGTAGTTATAATCCTTTTATTAATTTCATTTTGTATATATTTCCCATTTTCATCTATAAAAATAAGGTTCACATCCCCTACCACTCCTAAACTATTCAGATAATTGAATTCTTTAACCTTGAAATTTCCATTTTTAATTAATGTAGACTGAGGACCTATATCACTCATACCTACCATAGCTGTGCTAACTCTACCAGACATCTTTATTATTTCTCTTGCATTACTATCATTTTGTATAATTTCTTTTGCTTCACTGCTATCTAAAATTGCAGGGGAATTAATCATATAACTAACCCCACCAAATTTATTTGCTAAAGTCCTGGCTACCGAATTTGTATGAATCCCGGTACCAACTTTTCCAATACCGCCGATCAAGGGTACTACTTTTATATCCACTTTCATTCTAAGATTCAGGTAATCTGCTATAGATTTAAGGGAAGTTCCCCATCCAATACCAAAATAATCTCCATCTTTTATTATTCTATTAAACATGCCTGCCAATTTATCGGCCATATCTCTTAAAATATCTTCCCTTCTATCATAAGTTGGAACAATAATACATTCTTTTAATTTGTACCTTTCTTCTATTTCATATTCTAAATCTGTATAATCCTCTTGTGGTGAATTAATCTTAATTTCAACTATTTTTTCTTCTCTTGCCTTATCCAAGCATCTAGAAACTTTTGTTCTGGATATATTTAGATTATCTGCAATCTCCTGCTGTGTTAGATTCCCAAGGTAGTAAAGTCTTGCTATTTTAGATATAAATTTTTTATTTTCAACCCATTTCATGTTTTTCTCAATTATGCACAATTGTTGATGTTATGAACAACTGTTTAAATTATACAAAAAAAAAATTAATAGTCAAATAAACAAATTACTTTATTTTCTCATTCAGAGATATTGTAATCTTTTAATATTTCAGTAAAAATGCTACCTTTCACAATTAATCCTAATGCCCCTAACTGTGTTCATCTAGGAGTCCAGTTCCCAGTAAGTTCAAATGAAATCCAGCCAGTATATTCTGTTATATTTTTAATCTACTGTCTTTCCGTACTTAAATTAAAACTACCAAGATATTTTAAAAATTTACGAACCGCCGGATATATTTCCTTATACACTTCACTAAAAAATTTATTGTAAAGTGACGATCTTTCCTTATCAGGCACAAATGAATTTTTTATCCTACACATCTTGCTTATTGCAGAATCAATATTTTCGTATATTTTCAGACCATAAGCAGCCATAATTGCGGCACCCAATGCCGTATTCTCCGTAGTATCGGATATATTAACTTTTTTACCTATTACATCAGCGATTATCTGGGACCAATTGCTTGAGGCTGCTCCACCGCCACCGATATTTATTAAAGAAATTTCTAAACCGTTATTTTTTTCATAGGTTTCAATAATAAGCTTTATTTCGAAAGCAATACCTTCAAGAATAGATTTATAGAAATGTAATCTTGTATGTATATCCGACCAACCTAAGGTCGCACCTCTTGTACTGGGATCATTATATGGCGTCATGCAGCCCCTCCAGTAAGGAATGGTTATCAGCCCATTACTACATGGAGGTATAGCATTTATCGCACTGTCCAGCCTTTCTTCAGCAGATTCATTTCGTTTTTCTCCATCGGTAATATCAATATTTTTTACAAACCAGGATACAGTATTCGCCGCTGACATAATAACCGACTCATGGATATACAGCCCCTCGATACAGGATACCAGAGTCCTGCAAACGCTTTTTGAATCAATCTTGGTTCCATGAATAGAGCAAGTTCCACTTGTTCCTATACCTACAGCCATTTCTGATTCTTTTATTGCACCGATACCTACAGCGAATACCTGCCCATCTCCTCCTGCCAGAAAAACAGGAGTCCCTTCATAAAGGCCTGTTAGTTTAGAGGCTTCTTTAGTAACGCAGCCGGCTTTAAAACCAGATGGTTGCACATTAAAAAGCTGGTCTGGATTCAAGCCGCTAATGGATACCAGCTCATCAGACCACTTGCCTGCCTCGATGTCATATAATCCAGTTGTGTCTGCACCTGCAGCTGAATCAATCTCTATACCGGTAAGTTTATAGTTGATGTAAGCCCCAACAGTAAGAACTTTGTCTATCTTTTTAAAAATATGAGGTTCATTATTTTTTATCCATTTAATCTTCATTATGGATGGGATTGTATTTAGAAACTTTCCCGTAATGCTATAGAATCGATTATCTGATATACTCTCCCTTACCTCTTTTGCTTCAACAGTTGCACGTTGATCCATCCAGGTAATAGCAGGCCTGAGAGTTTTAAAATTTGAATCAACAGGTACGAATGTTTCCCGCTGGTACGCCAATGCTAACCCAGCAATTTGCTCTGAATCTACTTGGCCTATCACTGACTTTAAAACTGAACAAAGAGAGTGCCACCAATCCTCTGCGTTTTGTTCCGCCCAATCAGACCTTACTCGTTTTAGAGGAATATCTTCTTTTGCTGAGGTGATAGCCTTACCTTCAAAATCAAATACCACAACTTTCGTTGATTGCGTTCCAAAGTCGATTCCCAAAACATATTTCTGTTTCATATTCCATACCCACATACCTGCTTGATCATTAATTTAACCCAAAAATGTTCGTCCTCCATCAATTAATATGGTCTCTCCGGTAATATAGTCTGACATTTTACTGAGTAAAAATAGTACACCATTTGCAATATCTTCTACTCTTCCCAGTCTCTTTAAAGGTATATGTTCTTCCTTTTTAGCGATTTCATCTTTGCTGAATACACTTTCCAGCATCTCAGTCCGGATATTCCTCGGGGCAACAGCATTAACACGTATGTTATAAACAGAAAGTTCACGTGCCATAGCACGGGTTAAGCTGACTATCCCTCCTTTTGCAGCAGCATAGGCAGAGCACCCTCCGGTTCCTGTTATTGTAGAACCAGATGAAAACATTACAATGCTTGAAGATTTTTTTTGTTTCAAATACTTAAGTGCTGATTTTGTACAGATATATGATCCTGTCAGGTTTACATCCAAAATTTTATTCCACTTTTCAATTTTTAAATTTTCAAATTTCACTTGATCCGATATGCCAGCATTATTTACCAGAAAATCAATCCCCCCGAATTCTTCAGCTACTTTTGACATACATTCTTCCATGCGGTTAATATCAGTCACATCCCCTTTTACATATATTGCATTGCCTCCGGCTTTTCTAATCTCTTCTGCCGTAGATTCACCATTGGATGTAATATCATTAATACCTACTTTCACTCCAAGCGAAGATAAAAGAAAGGCGATGGATTTACCAATTCCCCTTCCTGCACCGGTAATTACTGCTGATTTCCCGTATACTTCGAGAATAGAATTTTCTGTTTGATGTGAACTATCGAAAATTTTTTTGTCTGCAGACATGAGACTGTTAATCCCTTCCTTACATATTTTCATGTTATTAATTAATTTACGATGCTCTTACTTCTTTTATAGATGATTAAATTCCCCTTCTTTTTTGCAGGTGATCGAATACTACTGCTAATACTATCAAAACGCCAATAATGATTTCGAGGACAAAAGGATTGATACCCATGATATTGCCCCCATTAGAAATTGTTGCAATAATCATAGTACCAAAAAGTGTCCCAAAAACTCCTCCAATTCCTCCAGTAAGTGATGTACCTCCCAGCACAGTAGCAGCAATTGCATCAAGTTCATATCCGCTTCCTGCGCTAGGAGACCCTCCAGCGAGCCTTGCAGTCATAAGAATACCTGCAACTGCTGAAGTAAAGCCACCTAAAGCATAAACTTTGTAGATTGAAGCTCTAATATTTATTCCGGATAATCTCGCAGCTTCTTGATTGCTACCAATCGCATAAATATTTCGGCCAAACACAGTAAAACGAGCTATAATCACACCGATAATAATAAGAACCAACCAAACAATTGCCATAGCTGGCAATCCAAAAACCCTTATAATAGCAAAATTAGCAAAACTTTCAGGGAGACCGATAATTTTTTTAGCATCTGTCAAAAGCATCGCAATTCCTCTGAAGACACTTAGTCCTGCTAATGTTACAATAAACGGGGGAACCCGGGCCTCATAGATAATTACACCCATTATAAGCCCCGCCAGTGCTCCGGTCGCAAGACTAATGATAATCGATAAAGATATTGGGACACCTGATACCATCAACCTTGCTGCTATCACACTGCTTAAAGCTAAAACTGAACCTACAGAAAGATCAATACCACCAGAAATAATAACAAATGTCATGCCAATTGCGACAACTCCGATAATAGATGTCGACCTTAAAAGATTAGTAATATTCCCAAAGCCTATAAATCTATTATTCATTATGGCAAAAGAAATAATTAAAACGATCAATACTAAAAGGATATTCATTTCGTGAAATCTGCCTGTTATTCTCTTAGTTTTAGCTATTATTTTCTTAACTTTATCTTTAATCATCTAATATTGTCCTCCTTTAAGTTACACCAGTAGCAAGCTGGAGAAGCCTTTTCTCATCGAATTCACCCTTTGATAGAGTCCCCATCTGTGTTCCCTCATAAACTACTGTAATCTGGTCAGCTATACCCATTAATTCGGGTAAGTATGAAGAAATCATGACAATAGCACTCCCTTTTTCAATCAGCAACTCCAAAATTTTATATATTTCTTCTTTTGCGCCAACATCAATTCCTGCAGTAGGTTCCTCAAAGATAAAAATCTTACACTGTCTTACCAGCCACTTCGCGAGTACAATTTTCTGCTGATTCCCTCCACTCAAATTTAGAACTATTTGCTCTATGCCTGGTGTTTTAATGTTCAAAGCTTTAACCTGTTGCAGGGCATTCTTCTTTTCCAGTTTCCCGTTTACAAAACCCATTCTCGATATATTTGAATAAGAACTTAGATTAATGTTATGCCTGACAGATAACTTTATGGCCAGCCCTTCAGTTTTTTTGTCCTCCGGGAGAAAACCAATACCATTTGCAACTGCTATAGATGGAGAAGTTATTCTTATACCCTTGGAATCTATATATATGCTGCCTTGATCAAACTGTTCAGCTCCATATATAGCCCTTGCTATTTTTGTTGTACCAGAATTTACAAGTCCAAAAAGCCCAAAAATCTCGCCACGATTAACGGTAAAATTAATATTTTTGAATACTCCGGTCTTTGATAAATTTTCAACCCTGAGTACTTCTTTAATTAATTTTTGATGATTTATGGAATACATATCATCAATACTTCGACCAACCATCCTCGAAATAAGACCATCTATGTCAGTTTCATTAATAGGAATGCATACAATTTTCTTACCATCGCGCAGCACCGTTACCGTATCACAAATCTCAAAAACCTCTTCGATGCGGTGCGATATATAAATAATACCAACACCCTCTTTTTTTAATTTTTTTATTATTCGAAATAACTCTTCTGTATCTTTACTGGTTAAAAGTGCAGTAGGCTCATCAAATATAACTACCCTATACTTCTTAAAATACTGTTTCGCAATTAGAACCATTTCTTTCTGGGCTGCAGTAAGTTTTTCAAGAATCATATTAGGACTAACTTCAATATTCAGCTCCTTTAAAATCTCAGCTGTTTTTTTAACCATTTTCCTCCAACTAACAAATCCAAATCGGTTTTTTGGAATCTGTCCAAGAAAAAAGTTCTCAGCTACAGTTAAATCTCTTGCAACAGTCAGGTCTTGATAGACTGCGCCAATCTGAAGATTTCGGGCAACTATTGGATCGCTAATAATAACTTTTTTACCATCAACAAAAATATCTCCGTCATTAGGTTGAAGAGCTCCCGTAAGTATTTTAATCAATGTGGACTTACCTGCACCATTCTCACCTACAATTCCATGGATTTGGCCTTCATAAATTTGAAAATCTACATTTTCAAGTGCCAGTACACCGGGGAATTGCTTATAAATTCCTTCCATTCTAATTATTTCTTTATTCTCTGAAACCACTTGTTTCCTCCACTCTTAGCTAGGGAAAATGCTAAGATTGATAAAATTTTCATTAGGTTATTTTTATCTCAACCCTACTAATATATATAATACCATAAAAATTAAATGGCTATTATTTTACTTTCAACCCAATAATATACTCAGCCATTTGGTTATAATCAATTTCCTATAGACTACTGACCGTGTATATTAAACAACCCTATTTTTTTACGGGCAATATTTATGATAAATATTGCCCGTAAACTTATATGATATAACAATTCTTCAAAATGTTTTCTTGCGTACTATCATAATCTATATTTTTTATTACTCTACATCTTCTTTCTTAACTACTTGAACACCAGTGTCTACATATTCAGGTACATCTTCACCATTTAAATAATCAACTATTAAAGTACACCCTTTATATCCCATATTGTAAGGATCTTGAACAATTAGAGCTTTAATAACACCTTTTTTCAATGCTTCGATTTCAGCCTCTGAGTCATCAAAAGCTACTATCATGATTTCATCCTGAAGACCTGCTTGTTCGATAGCCAAAGCTATTCCCTCTCCAATATTATAATCAATTCCGAATATACCGATGAGGTCATCGTAAGCAGTAATAGATTCTTCTGTACAAGTCATTGCCTGAGCTACTTCATCATCAGTATAACGAGAATGGACTATAGTAATATCCGGAGCAATTTCAGTCATACGCTCATCAAAACCTTCACCTCTAAGCGTATCGGTATCACAAACTACTACATGCATTATGATTATAGTACCCGATTTTTCTATACCATTAGCATCAAGGGCCTCAACCATCGCATCCGCAGCAGTTTTTCCTCCAGCAAGATTATCTGTTGCCAGATGACTTACTACATCAGTCGGTATAATAGTATCAGTTGTTATAACCGGAATTCCTTGACTCATTGCATCATCTACAGAAGCTATAGCGCCTTCTCCCGACTGGGATGCAATTACTATTGCATCAGGCCCGCTAGTCACAACATTTTCCAAAATTGTAATAGCCCCTTCTATATCTGTTTCAGAATCCGGGCCGTAAGGGGTAACATTAACATTTTCATTTTCCTCGTCGAATTGTTCCCCTCCAGCAAGCATTGACTGCCAAAACTCAGAATTTACTGATTTAACAATAAGAGCTATCTCTATCATTTCTTCAGCTTCTTCTTCCACTGCTTCTTCTTCCACTGCTTCTTCTTCCACTACTTCTTCAGCTGCTTCCTCTACTTCTTCTGCTGCTGCTTCTTCTTCTTCAGCTGCCTTACAGCCACTAAATGTAAACACTGAAAACATAGACAAGCTTACCACAAGAACTATGAACCATAATAATGATTTTTTCATTTTAAACCAATTCCTTTCGCTTCGCTTTAGCGCAAATAACGGTATGTAAAACCGTTATCCTTAAGCATACTTCTTTTATAATAAAATAGATCATTGAGATTACGGGCAACTAAAAATCATCTGAAGGTGCGCTATCCACTTTTTGTTATTGCCTCTGTAATCCTTTTTTCAGACTTCACCTCCTATCTTTTTGGTATTTTTAATTATATAACAAAATAAATCTCACTTTTTGTCTTTTCACACCATATTTTAATGTCTTATATAATTAAATATGATTTCTTTCACATGCTGTAATTATTTTTATCACTTATCTTTATTGACAACCTGCTCACCATTTCTATTTTTTTTACCATTGACTTATAAAAATATAAAAACCAAAATTTTTGTAATTATAACTTGAACTAATTAAATACTATTTTAATATAAGATAAATGTGAACTATTATGGTAAATCATTGCCTCCACATTCTAAACAATACATAACTCTCTTAAAATTGAACAAATGTGCAGTAATTAATAATATGTTCAAATACTAAAAAAAAATAG
>CAZLOE010000026.1:0-19171 GCA_964561115.1 uncultured Actinomycetota bacterium | reverse complement strand
AAAATCCTGGAAGGAAAATAGCCAGACTTTTACCTATAAAGATCTCTTTTGGGCTGAGTGTCGTGGCAAGAAGGGATTCAATATTTCCATTTACCTTCTCCTTGATTATGGGGAAGTTGGCAAAGGACCAGATAAAGGTCATCAGGATAAACAGCGGAAAAAAGTAAGCGATAAGACCCATTATCAGCTCCAGCATGGGCTTGGCTGCTTCTTTTATCTGCAGCCATTCCTGTCTTTTTAAAAGGACACTTACCAAAACGGCGGCAGCGATGGTGATTATGATGAATACGATGACTATAATAAGAAAGGCAATGGTTTTTCTTAGTTCTCTGAAATCTCTATGAAAAACAATACTAATTCTTCTCAAATAAGGCTCCTAACGCGATAATACTATTCTTTCACTGTTTAGGCGGGACCGGAGAAATATAAATATGACGGATATCAGGACGGCTACTCCGAGATTAGCCAGAGCAAAAGACCATGAAGTAATATCAAGAATATAGCGGACTGCAAGATTTATCATCAGCGAGAGGAAAACAGGCAGAAAGACCTGGACTATGACGTTGCCGACAGCCGGTTTCCCGGTCAGTCCGATAAAGTGGATCAGAAGACTTAAACATAAATAGATAAGCGGGGCAACGATAAAACTGCTTACTGCTGCCCAGGTATTAAAGATAAATCCTATACTGGGAACAAAATAGATATAATTTATTACTAACAGGACTATAAAGGTAAGAATCTCTCCCAGGACCAGGCCGGGCAGAAAAACAGCCAGGCTTTTGGCAATCCAGATATCCTTTGGTTTAAAAGGTGTTGCAAGGAGTGACTCTATGATCCCTCTGGACTTTTCCCTGGTCATTGACTGAAAGGCAAATGAATTTAGATTTACTCCTAAGCTGATAAAACAGGTGGCAAACATGATCAGGCCAAGATAGAGCTCAAGCTTAGATCTGTCCGGTGATGATTTATCCATTTCCGGGGATATGAGGAAATAGCATAAAGCTATTATTATACCCAGAATACATAGCATTGTTACAAAAACATAGACTATAAGTACAACCTTCGACCGCAAGTTGTTCCTGATGCTGGTAGATATTAGGAGACTTATATTCTTCATTGTGGTTCAACCTCTTTTAGGATGGCAGCATACATTTCTTCCAGAGATGCCTCTTTTTTTACTGCTTCCTCAATTTTTATGCCCCGGGTACTAAGAAAGTTTATTATATCTGAGACTCCTGTTCCTTCCCTCGGTGAAAAAGTAAGACTGGTTTTGCTTTTTTTCTGAAATCCCAGATTTTTTATACTTTTTAGTTCGGCCAGCAGCGAATCCGGGATTTTACCTGCTATTTCAATTAAAACTCCGCCCCTGCCCATTTTCTTGCGGAGGTTTTTTAGTTCACCATAAAGCTTTATCTCACCCCGGTCTATAAGTGCGATACGGTTGCAGATACGCTGTACTTCATCCAGATTATGCGAACTTAAAAAAATGGTCTTATTTTCTTTGCGTGCTATATCAAGCATTATCTGTCTCATCTCTATCTGTCCTGAAGGGTCGACTCCTGTAGTAGGCTCGTCCATGATCAAAACCTCCGGGTCATGGACCATAGCTCTTGCCAGAGCCAGCCTCTGCCTCATTCCTCTGGAATAGGTGCTTACCCTGTCTTTTTCTCTGCCTTTAAGGTCTACCGTACTTAAGAGTTTATCAAACTTTACTTCCGCTCCGGACAGTCCATATATCTGCGAGTAAAAAGTAAGATTTTCTTCAGCTGTCATATTTTCGTAGAGTCCGTCCGTATCAAGGACAAAACCAATTTTTTTTCTGGTCTTGCTCAGGTTGATGTCCTGTCCCAGAATATTTAATCTGCCCGAATCAGCCTGAAGAAGGCCGAGAAGTATTCTGATGGTAGTGGTCTTACCGGCACCGTTAGGTCCGAGATAGCCAAAAATATCTCTCTTTTCCACGTCAAAGCTTATGCCTTTGAGGACCTCGCGGTTTCCAAGGGTCTTTTTTACCTTATCTATACTTATAGCTTTGTTCATTTATTGTCCTTAAGTCTAATTGCCTTATTTGATTGTTTTTTCTCTTTACTTTTTAAAATCGGTCCTATTTCACGGAAAAGCTCTGTGGTGCCGCTCATTGTTCTCTGCATGATATCAACGGTGGCGATTCCGAGCCCTCTTTCAAAATCTCCGAAAACAAGCAGCTTGTCGCCGGTTTTAATGTCAAAATCTTTTCTGGCTTCTGCCGGTATGACTACCTGCCCACGCTCGCTTACTGTTATTGAGCCGTAGAATTTTTTACCTTCTGGAATTTTCATATAATATTACCTTTAAATTATCTTATTACAAGATTTATCTTATTTACAAAGCAAATCTTATCAATAGAAACAAATATTGTCAATTTAGATAATAGGGCAAAATACTGCTGTATAAAGAGGGGACAGGAATTTTTTAAAAGCGGGGGCTAATATATAAAAGATTATGGTAAAGGTAAAAGTATTATAACAGTCTTATAATAAAATTAAAAAATTGTAATAGATCAAATGATATAGGATAATAAAGCCGGCGGTAATAATAAAGTTGCAATTTATAAAGAGGAGGTAAATTATGGCCGAAAAGAACATATCCCGGATCACCTTTCCTTATCTCAGAAGGTTTAACGGGGTGATGGCAGTACTGCATTTTATACAGGGTGTGTTGATGCTGGTGATGGGTCTTACCCTGAACAATATCAAAGACTTCAAGTTACCGGTAGATTACTATTTCCAGTCTTTTGATACTGAAAAGATGAGACTCTTTTTAGACTCGGATGTAATAGGATCCATACCAATAGGAGCTTTTGTATCCATATTCCTGTTCTTATCTGCAATAGCTCATTTCCTGGTTGTTCTTCCCCGGATCAATGATTTTTATAATTCCAGGCTGGAAAAAGGTATAAACTATTTCAGGTGGTTTGAATATGCTCTGAGCTCCTCGGTTATGATAGTGATAATCTCAATGCTTTTTGGAGCAAGGGACATCGGGACCATAGTAGCTATTGTAGGTCTTAATGCAACTATGAACTTGCTGGGACTTATGATGGAGATACACAACCAGACTACTAAAAAGACCAACTGGGCTGCCTTTACAATCGGGTGCATTGCCGGAGTTGTCCCCTGGATCGTGATCCTTCTTTATTTTCTGGGTTCCGCGGTAAAAGAACCTGGAGTACTGGAACAGATCCCGTGGTTTGTTTATGCCATTTTTGGTACTTATTTTGTTCTATTCAACCTCTTCCCGATAAATATGGTACTGCAGTATAAAAAGATAGGAAGATGGCGAGATTACCTATATGGTGAAAGGGGATACATAATACTGAGCCTGGTGGCTAAATCACTTTTGGCATGGCTTGTATTTGCAGGTACTATGCAGCCGGCTTAGAATAAAAGAAACACTAATTGCAGGCATTTTATATAACTACTTATTAAATATTTAATATTATGAACCATAGGAGTTACTAATGACAATTGCTAAAATATCAGAGGTCAAAGCATCTTCACCAAAAAGTTTTGATGATGCGATACAGCAGGGGATAATACGTGCTAATAAGACCTTAAGAAATGTAAAGTCATCATGGATAAAAGATTTTGAAGTGCTGGTAGATAGCGAAGGCAAGATCACCGAATACAGGGTTTTGATGAAAGTTACCTTTGTTATTGATGATTGAAATACACTACCGAGATTGTCCTGCTTTGTGAGGAAAAAATTGAGTACTGCGATGGGCGCCAGCAGTGTGGTGGTAAAGAGATGAGTCATATTAATGACAGTATCATGATATATAAAAAGATATTTGATACTGATGTATTAATTATCTCGCCTCCAAGATAAGATATCTTCAATGATAAATATAGGGTTTTAAAAAGAAAGTAATAAATCTATATTTGAAATTATCTATAAAATCTTTAGGAAGGAAACTAAAATGAATAATAAAATAAGACAAAAAAAATGTCAGATCTGCAAAAAGTCTGTAAAAAAAGAAGACCTGTTTCCCATAATACTTATTGATAAATCATTAAGAGATTTTATCGCTAAAAAATATCCGGATTGTGATCTAAGCGGGTATATCTGTAAACCTGATTTAAATGCTGTCAGATTACAATATGTAGAGGAAATCCTTAAAAAAGAAAAGGGCAGTCTTTCTTCTGTTGAAAAGAGACTTATAAATAATTTAAAGGAACAGGAAACGGTAACGAAAAATATAAATAAGGAATTTGAGGAACAGTTAACACTGGGGCAAAAATTATCTGATAAATTAGCAAGTGTTGGCGGCAGCTGGAAGTTTATTATTATATTTGGGGCATTTCTAATTGTATGGATCATCATCAACACAATAGTTATAATCAGCAGACATTTTGATCCATACCCATTTATACTTTTAAATTTGATTCTCTCCTGTCTTGCAGCAATACAGGCGCCTGTCATTATGATGAGCCAGAACAGACAGGAGGCTAAAGACAGACTTAGATCAAGAAACGATTACATAATAAATTTAAAAGCTGAACTTGAGATTAGAAATTTAAATGAAAAGATTGATAATCTGCTCATTCACCAGTGGGAAAGACTTATGGAAATTCAAAAAATACAAATGGAAATATTAAGTGAGATGCCGGTTAAAGGAAAATTGTAAATCAATAAGGATGAAATTATAATTTCATAAAGGGGTTACAATGAGTAAAAACATAAGACTAAAAAAAGTAAAAACTTTTATTTTTTCAGCTGTGATACTGACTTTATCTTTGATTTTAGCAACAGGTTGTGGACCGCTTAAAAACCAGGGGGATATTGCACAGTCGCAAGAAACAGAGGAGGAAGCAACTTCCGAGGAAACTGCTATGCAGGAAACAGAAGATACTGCTACAACGGAACAAGAAACAGATAAATCACAGGAAATAGAAAGTAAATTTAACCTGCTCGAAAAAACAGCTGAAAATATTGAAGAGATCTTTAATTTTATTGATGAAAATATAAAAGTTTGTAATCCCGATCTTGCAGTAAATATGGTTTATACAGTGATTAAACTATGTGAGGATTACAAATTTGCATTTACAGATAAATTTAATGATCAGGAAGTGCAGAATACAATCTATGAGCTGTCACCTTCAATGGAAGAATTAAATCTGGAGTTTCTTAAGAATACCGATAATATAAAAGTAAAAGACATCATAGAAGAGGCCATAAATAAGAAGTATAAGCTAATGTCAGTGGAAGGTTTTGTAATGCCCTTAGTGGATTACGAGGCTTATGATACATACAGACAATATCTGACACAGGAAATGAATGATTATCTTGATATAAAACTCGATGAATCAGACAGGCCTTCGGTGATGGATGCGGGGATTGTAATACCTATTGATGATTTTATCCAACGTATCTTAAAATCAATGAAATATCTGGAAGATTATCCTGATTCACCAAGGTTTGGTGAAATAAAGCAGTTTAACGATGGAAGAATATATATGTATCTCAGCGGTATTGATAATAATCCGGTATTTGATTCAAGCCAAAAGATACTTGCAAGTAGACTGGCAGAGTTTGAAAGTAATCTTGATAAGTATGGTGATACCAAATTTGGCGAAATACTTGGTTCGTATCTTGATTTATTAGAACAGGAAAGCTATATCCGTACCACGAAGGTAGATGATTTTTTAAGTAATATCAGTTCATTTTAATAATTCTTTATGATTTTTTTTAAAATATTTTGATTAAGGAGGGTTGATTGAATGATAAAAGATTTTAAAGAATTTATAATGAGGGGCAATGCAATTAGTATAGCTGTAGGTATAATTATTGGCATAGCTTTTGATGCTATTATAAATTCATCAGTAATTGATATCAAAGCTACCCGCTGTCCAAATTGTACATCTGAGTTAAGGTAATAATATAATTGATGTAAATGCAGGATAAGAAAAATAAAAATTATACATCAACTCTTGTAATATTCTGGATAATATTTGCAGCATTTGTTCCAACAATTATTATAATAAGTCTGCAGAGCCTGCAGGGCCAGGATTTCAATTATTTACTCTGGAATTTTATTGCTCTGCCTTTGATATTTTTATCATTTATTTTAGGAGTAGTACTTATTATACGGGCTGTAAAAGCTCATTTTAGAAAGATATTAAAAGCATTGCTTATTCTTGTAGGGTCTTCAGCAGTAATTATGGCTTTGTGTGCCATACAACCTGCACCTGGAGAAGGTTACTATCCGGGTATAGCCGGTGCTATGGCTGAATGGATCTTCTTCATACTTGCACAATATTTATGCCCGGTAGTATTACTTGCTGGTTCAATTGGTATTATTGTTTTAATTGCAAAGAAAAGAATTATTAATTCTTAACCGGATAATATATCAATATTTAAATTTAAGATACTCCAGGCTATTGTCAGTGTTATACCAACACCAATAAGGCAGCCACTTAGCTTTCCCATGGAAGCACTCATAGGAGTTCTTGCCTCGTCAATTCCGTGCTTCCTTAGAAATTCAGATGCTTTACCTTCAAAAATACCGGCAAATCCATCTGTTATAGCGTCTCCTACTGCGCCTCCTACAATAGCTCCGAGTATTCCTCCATATCTTGCACCAATTAAGGCAGCTGCGCCTAATAATCCGGTATCTACTATTCCAAAAATAATATCTGCACCTGCTGACTTTATAGTTCTTCCTGATATTCTTATGGGTATCCAGGCGATTAATCCCAAGGTTATGAGTGTCGGACCTATAACTCTGGTTCTTTCTAAGATAAACCATAAAGCACTTATAATAATTATGGATAAAATAATAACACTGATTAGAGTAGGCAGTATTCCTTGTTTATTCATTTTTTAATCTCCTTCAATATATTTTTTGAGTATTAAAATTATAGCTTAGTTTTTTAGCCGGCCCGGGTTACAAAATTTCGAGCCAATTTTTCGAAGAGTTAATTGATCTGAGGGATCTTACAATAATTTAATCTAAAACTTTTATTATTTCTTCTGCGAACTTTTTTATGTTTTCAGTATTTATCTTTGATATATTTTCTGTAGTTTTGGAAGCCTTTTGCATCATGCTTCTGACCATTGGATTCATCTTATCCCAAATCATCTCATAGCCAAAGTAACCTTTGGTTACTGCTTTATCAAGAAGCTCCTGGGGAAATCCCCTTTTTATCTCATTTTCCCAGTCCTCATCAGCGCCGCACATAAAGATACCTGTCTTGGTATTTAAAAGTGCATTTAAGTTCCTTTTTACAAACTTCCTTACAAAAGAATTCATTCTGAAAGCAATAAAAGATCCCCCCAATACTACCAGATCGTAATTTTCCGGTTTTACCTTTTTGTTCTTTTTAAGGTCTACCAGCTCAACTTCAAGATTTTTTTTCTTTAATATCTCTGCAAGCATGCCGGCGCATTTTTCCGTAGTCCCAAACCTTGTAGCATAAGCAATCAATATCTTCATTTATATAACCTCTCTTTCTTAAAATATAAGAACAATTTTAAAGTAAAATCTTTTTTCTGCAAATTTATATTTATAAAAGATGTATTCAAGAATAAAAAATATAAGGGTTCATTAAAAGGCCGGATAAAGCATATGTTTACTCCAATGGCTTTGATAGATTTATTAGCCATAAGACTGTTAAGGATTTTTAAGCTTCTAAAATTCTGTTGTTATTTTAAATAAGTGCTAATATTTAGTTATGGAATATCTGATCTTATTTTTAATTTTCAGTTTTTTTGGAGTGGGAATTGAAGTAATATTCTCCTCTATACATGATTATGTAAGAAATAAGGATATTTCTCTTAAGGGTAGATCATATTTATGGATGTTTCCGCTTTATGGTATTTGGGGATTGGTCATAGGACCCTTATACAACTTGATTGAAGTCATTCCTTTTATATTAAGAGGATTTATTTACCTTGCAGTGATATTTGCTGGAGAATTATCTTACGGTTATCTACTAAAACTTATCATTAAAAAGTGCCCCTGGGAATATAAAGGAAGATGGACTATAAAGGGAGTGGTCAACCTTCTTTATTTACCTTTCTGGCTTATATTTGGCTATATATCAGAGATGATATATAGAGGATTCATATCAATAACAATATACTGAAAAACATTTGCCCCGGTATTATTATTGTATCTATTGGATTCTTCTGAATCCTGATTATACTGTCTATATTTATTGCGATATCTATTCTTTATTTTATTGATTGCGGTAATTGTTTCTTCTTCATCTACAGCTTTAAAAAAATTATATTTCTTACATTGGCTATATTCTTCATCGATTTCAAGCAGAAGTCCTTTAATCAGTTCCATATTGCCGTCCTGGCCGGTTTTTATTAATCTATCAGCTTCATATATTCTGTTGTTCAATAGTTTGAAATGAAGCTGCCCTTTTTTTGATTCAGGGTAGAAAAACAGCTGCATATTCTCTGCAGCCCTTTTGACTACATAAAGATTTTCTCCCGGCAAGCTGTCCTGGGAGGCATAAACTGTTCCCGCAAAAGAGAAAATTAAAACTAATAAAACCGTTGTAAATACGACAGCAGGCTTTAGAAGAGAAATTCTCCTACTAGAATAAGGAGCAGCAGTTTTGCTTTTGCTTATATCTTTGTCCAGTTCGGTACTATTTTTAGCGGACTTATAAATTCTATCAAGACTGCTCTTGCTGTTAATATCTCTCGGCCTTATATTCTTTAAATCTTTCAGGTATTTTATTGTCTCAAAATATTCTTCCAGTGTATCTTTGTATCTGCTATATTTTTTAAGGCAGTATTGTATACTGTAACCCCGGTTTATAAGATTTAAGCACCTGTTAAATATTTTTTTAGTTTTTCCATCCATATTTATTATTTATTGTTTTTAACCTCATTTTTTAATTTTGTCATGGCCCTGAATAGTATCCCTCTTATTGTGGATTGTTTTTTACCGAAAATTCTTGCTATTGTCTCGAAATCGAAATCTTCTACAAATTTCAGGATGATGATATCTTTCTGCAGTTTTGTCAGTTTGCCAATAGCATCTATAATTTTAAAATTTTCAAAACCCAGTTCTTTTTTTAATACAGGACTATTCTTTATAAACATATCGTTTTCAATCAGATCACCAGCTTTTTCTTCAAAAGGTTCTTCTTTTCCGTACCCGGTTTTTTTTCTATAATGGTCTATTAGTAAATTAGATGCAATTCTATAAATCCATACCTGGAAAGTCTTTGCATTTAAGTTAATTTTCCGTAAATTTTTATACACCCTTATGAACACTTCACTAGCCAGGTCTTCCGATAGCTGTTTATCAAATAATTTTAAGTAGAAGAATCTGTATATTCTGGGTAAGAATTTGATATAAATTTTTTCAAACCATATATCATCGCCGCTCTTTTTAAAGTTTTTAAAATAAAGATTAATGTTTACCATTTAATGCTTACCGATGTATTATTAAATATCCTGTAAAGGTCTGTAAACATTAATTATATACTAATTCTATTTTAATTTTCACAACTTCGGTTCCTTACTGCCCTGAACATATTTTTAATGTAGCAGGTTATAGTAGACCAGTTCAATATAATGTGGATAATGACTAGCAGTACCAATATGATCGAACCCCAGTCATGTAAGAGTTTTAGTGAACTTCTGCTGGTAAGATCGAGTATGGATTCAGCAGTCTTTAGTCCTCTATATGTTCCTGGGCCGGATGGGCTCAACAGGAGTATTATTCCTGTTATTGTGCTCAGTAGACCTGAAATCAATAATAGGATGTCCACTATGATTTTTGTTTTTATTTTTAATCTCATTTTCATTTACCTTTTGTCATTTCTTATATTTTTACACTCGTTCTTGTCACTGGTTCGGGGCTGATCATCGAAGAAAGAACTTTCGCATTCAACATTGGAGTTTTGGTATCTATAATTGTACTTGAAACAATTATCCTCGTCACAGTTTTCATTTATAAGATTGTGTTTATGCTGCCATGAGTAACAGTTGTTTTCAGATTCGCAATTACCATTTTTTTCAGTTTTGCCGTAAGTATTGCTGTACTGATATTTATTTTCCGCACTGGAAACAGCACTGTCATTTTTATCATCTGCGGCTAAAACAGCAGTATTTAATCCAGACTGCTCTTTCTGATAAGCATAAATAAATCCTACAGCACTGAGAGAAAGAACAGTTGCTATTATTATCCCTATAATAATTTTTTTAATCATTGTGTGCTCCTTTTTAATATATTTTTATCCTTATATATATAAACGGAAAAAGTTTTTATTTTGTTGGGTTTTAAAACTCTTGATTTAAATTCAGTTTAATATAGCATACTAGGGGGATGAGAATATGAAAGACAGATACAAGTTTTCAGTCACACACAAAGACAAATCAATTGTAGAGCTCGTAAAAAAAACTTCCCACAAAGCATTAGCCATATGGGCTAATGATTGTGTCGAGCATGTCATTCAATACTTTGAGGAAAAATATCCGGAAGACAATCGCCCTCGAAAGGCTATTGAGGCACTTAATTCATGGATAAATACAGGAGTTCTTAAGATGGCTGACATACGCAGGACTGCACTTGCATCTCATGCTGCAGCTCGTGAAGTGGGAGAGAATAATGCAGCTCGCTCTGCGGCTCGTGCTGCAGGTCAAGCAGTGGCAACTGTACATGTTTCAGCTCATTCTATCAGGGCTGCAAATTATGCCTTACAGGCTATCCATAGAGCCACCAATCCCCCTGATATTGATACTGCCATAGCCAAAGAAAGGGCCTGGCAGTATCGACGCTTGCTGGAACTAAAGAATAATAACGATATATAGTAAATTTTAAAAAAGTATTATAATTTCTTCATAAATAAATTATGTCCTCTTTATATTTATCAACAAAATGATACTGGAGGTAAAATGAATAAGAAACCTACAAAAATATTACTCTCGTTTTTAAACCTGATCGGATTTTTAGCCATAGTCATTGTAAATTCACTTGCTGTCATACTCCCTATAAATAATAAAACAACAGAAGAGTTGTCTGATAAATATCCGAACTTATTTGTTCCTGCAGGTATTACTTTTTCGATATGGGGTATTATCTATATACTGCTGGCCCTTTTTATTGTTTATCAGCTGGTTGCTGCCTTTAAAGAAAAAATAAAGGATAAAGGTTTATTTGAAAGAATTGGAATAATATTCTTTATTTCTGCTATTTTAAATGTCGGCTGGATACTGGCATGGCATTATGAAATAGTCTGGTTATCTCTAATAATAATGATAATGCTTCTTGCATCTCTAATAGTTATTTACCTGCGGCTCAAAATAGGTAAGTCAGATTCAAGTAATTCCGAAAAAGTTTTTGTACATATTCCCTTTAGTGTCTATCTGGGCTGGATAACAATAGCTACTATTGCTAATGTAACGGCCTTATTGGTAAAAATGGGCTGGGATAGATTTGGGCTTAGCGAACAGTTCTGGACTGTTTTGGTAATTGCTGTTGGAATTCTTATAACATTAGCTGTACTTTTTATTAGAAATGATATCTTTTACTCACTGGTTGTTGATTGGGCATTTATAGGAATATTGATTAAAAGATTGGGCGATAAAAACACGCCAGCGCAATCAGTTATAATCACAACTATAATAGGTCTTGCAGTCATTACCATTGGAATCATTATTCAGAAAATCAGAAGTAAGAGCCTATACTGATTGCTAAGAGATATAGATATTTCTGTTAGTAAAAGAAGCTAAAGATAGCAAATAATAGTACTATAAATCCAGTGACTATTTCTAATATTGCACGCCATGTTTTCACATAAGCCCACCCGATTGGACGGAATAGGCCCAAAATTCCCACAACAAATAAAATAATTCCTACGATTAATAATAATATCCCCATAATCCCTCCTTAAGTTATTCCCACCTGAAAAATTTAATTGATACTACTAAACTGACTAAAAACCAGGCACCCACTATTAGAAGATCCAGCCAGGCTGTGCCAAGTCCGGCTCCCTCTATCACAACCAATCTTATGGCATCATTTAAATGAGTTGAAGGTAAAAACTTTGCAATAACTGACATGAAATCAGGCATTACATCAAGCGGGAAGAAAATGCCTCCCAGGAATAGCATCATAAAGAATACGATCAAACAAATAGGTGTAGCACTTCTGGTGCTTCTGATGAGGGTAGCAAGAGCAAATCCTATACTTAAGAAGCATAGCGAGCCAAATGTAAGCAATAACCAGAAGTAGAAATAGTTACCTGTAATATTGACCTTGAAGCCAAAAATACCTATGGCCAGGAGTAAAATAGTCTGTATAAGGGTTACCATATAACGCTGTATGATTTGTGCGCCGATTATGGTATGTCTCTTCAGTGGTGTCAGGGAAAGTCTGCGGTAAATTCCCTTACCTCTTTCTTCAACAAATATAGTGGCAGCGACCATTATGCCATTGACCATCAGTGCCATTACTATTATTCCTGGAAACATATAGTCAATAGCCTTGATCTCACCCCAAATGGTATCACCGTATATTAAGCCATATAGCACCATGAAGAATAGGGGAAAAGCCAGATTCCAAAAAAGCTCGTCTTTTCTTCTTAGAAACAACTTAATTTCCAGTGCTATTTGGCCCATTAATGCTCTCATATCCAGCTCCTTCTTACTCCCGAAGGCTTCTACCAGTCAGTAACAGAAATACGTCCTCCAGAGTAGCTTTTCTTACTGAGATATTCTCCAGATTTATATTGTTATCATCTGAGAAGCGGGTCAGTTCTTTAAGAGTTTTAGAGGACTCTTTGGTGTTAAGAATAAATCTATTGTCGCCTAGTTCACTGACCTTGCCTGCTCCTTTAAATTTTTGCTTAATCTTATCAGCACTTTCTGGAAAACAACTAAATTCAATAGCCGATTCCAGTCCGGAGTTTGTAATCAAATTAGTAGGGGTGTCCAGTGCAATGATCTTCCCATGATCTATAATACCCACCCTCTGGCAAAGCTGTTCTGCCTCTTCCATATAGTGAGTAGTCAAAATTATAGTTTTTCCTCTTTTTCTTAAATCTGTAATAATAGCCCAGACATTTCGCCTGGCCTGAGGGTCAAGTCCAGTGGTTGGTTCATCCAGAAAAAGTACCTCGGGATCATTTACCAGTGCCAGGGCCATAGCTACTCTTTGCTTCTGTCCCCCGGATAGTGTCCTATAGAAGGCGTTTTTTTTGTCAGTCAAAGACACTTCCTCGAGAATCTCACTTGAGGGGATTGATTTCTTATAATAGTTGCCGAAAAGATCAATAACTTCTTTTACCCGGATTTGATCATAAATAGTAGTACTTTGCAGCTGTGCGCCAATTAGTTCTTTTATATTTTCAGAATTTTTTTGAGAGTCGATTCCGCATACTTTAATGGTTCCGTTATCCGGCTTTCTCAGTCCTTCTATCATCTCAACTGTGGTTGTTTTTCCAGCACCGTTAGGCCCTAAGAGCCCAAATATTTCTCCTTTTTCAATACTGAAACTGATACCATTTACTGCGATTAAATCACCATATTTTTTAGTTAAATTGTCTACCTTTACAACAATATCCATATGCTTTGTTCTACAATTTATATACCATTAATTTTGAGTCTCGAGATTCCCTGAATATTTAAAAATATTATAGTGCATAATAGATGGAAAACATAAAAACATTTAATCCAATCTCAATCTACTTTTACTTTAATCTTTATAAGTATTAGTATTTTATTATTAAATTAGGATATTTTTATACCTGAGTTAGCCAAATTTATTTAAAAAATTCATGTTTATAACCACAATTTTTACAGATATAAGCAACTCCTTCAGAACTAAACATCTCTATACCGAGACCGGCAGCCCACTTCTCATTTAATTTAGTATTTACCTTCTTAAACTCTGCACCACCACAGAAAAGACATAATAGCTGTTTATTGTTTATGGTAACTAATCTTTCTTCTTCCATTTATACTCCTTACTTTTCTTCATCCATCTGTTTCATTATTTCCTTTATTTTCCTGTATTCCCATCGACTGCCTTTACCAAACACAAATGTCCTCAAACCATGCATCAGTACTGCAAAACCCCAAAAACCAAAAGGAAACAGGAACCAATAGAATCTATATTCACCTTGAACCAAATTTATTATTATTATCACTGTGATAACAACAGTAAAAATGGTTAAATGGGTATAAAAATCTTTAATTTCTTTTACTCTTTTTTTAGCTATTTCATATTTTTCGTCTTTCATTTTCACCAACTTAATTATGTATAGAAATATCTCTAATTTTTATTTAATAGTACATGAATTGTATTATAAATAATAGCAATTTATTAAAGACAGAATTAATAAATATCGATAGAATAAATAGGATATTAGTAGGGAAATAATTTTACTCACATTTCTTTATGGCTGCCCCAAGTAGTGAAATTTCGAACCAATTTTTAGAACAGTTAGATTACTTAATAAATCTATTTAATAGCTAATTTAAAATACTTATTTTTTAAATTGGTATAATATTTAAATATCAGTACCCTGCAGTACTTTCCATGAGCTATCAACCCACAGATTTTTATTCAGTCAGTAGTTGCATGGCTTCAGATTCTTTATTTATTATCATGTTTAATTTTTCAGTTGTCACAGACATATTAAAGGCAATTTCTGAGAAGATGTCTCCTGATTCCTGGTACAGTGATGCAGGTTCTGCCATACCATTCTTTTTTAAGTAATTTGAAAATTCGGTTCTTGCTCTTCCCAGTTCATTAAGTAAAAAACAAGTAGATTCCAAACTATTTGGTTTCTCTGCAAACTTTCTTATTTCCGACACTGCATCTTTTGATATATCAATGTTCCAGCCGATGATTTCATTAAAAGGTTTTTGGGATACTGGATCTGAAAGATAGATCATCCAGAATGGACCAAGCTTCTGTGCTATTTCACTGACTTTTTCCCATGCCTCCATAAAGTTTTCTATCTTTGCAGGAATATTTGCAGCGGCCTCAGTTGGATCTGTAGGATCGTTAAGATAAACATTATTTTTATCATAGCCTGTTACCACCATGTAATGATCATAGTGGTCTTTCTCCATACTATTTTTCCAGAAATCAGAAGCCAGTGCAAAATCATCATATAGGTAATAGCAGTCGACATAAACTGCTACCGGGTTTCCGGAA
Source organism: uncultured Actinomycetota bacterium (assembly GCA_964561115.1). Taxonomy (GTDB): domain Bacteria; phylum Actinomycetota; class Humimicrobiia; order Humimicrobiales; family Humimicrobiaceae; genus CAZBSE01. The sequence goes on along the minus strand of CAZLOE010000026.1, from coordinate 3,999 downwards.
GATACAACAGACTTTAGATATGCAAATGAATCCTCGGCATCATCAAAATAAATTACTTTTTTTGCCTGACTTCCAAATCTTAACTGGGAGGGGTAATAAGAAGCCGAGTCGTTTCCTCCGTCCTTGAGTCCAAGCGTAAATGAAGTATTTAAGTTATTGGATAAAAGTATTATACATGCTTCTCCAATCCCATTACCTAAAAATGCAGATTCTTCATCATCCACATATCCTGCACTTGTCCCAATTCCACTTGCAGCTACTATATCGCAAAACTCTATTTCTGGTTCCTGATATTTTACCAGCATGGAAAAAGAACCAAGGTAACAAAGGCTCGTCCTGTCCTGATTACCGGAATATACAAGCGCTACATCTAACTGGTAGTCAGCCGGGGATTGAGTTGCTGTGAATTCAGTTTCTTCACTGGTCCTTTCCTCCTCTGCAATTATCTCGATAGAGGATACATCTCCTACAAGCAGGAGAAGTATTTCCTGATTTTTTTTCAGGTTTCCACTTGCCTTAATAACTTTTCCTTTTTGGATATCACTAAGTTTCTCTTCAGCAATAGAGCTTAAAAGCCGGCTTTCAATAAATATGCCTATATTGCCGCTTTCATCTTCTACATCAAGAAATAATCCATCGGAGGATTCATCCATAAATACAATTGATCCCATTACTGTAAATTCTTTTCCCTGTTCTTCTTCTTTTATATCTGAGATTGCTGTAATCTTCATGGTTTCCGGTGTTTCTTTCGTTTCTGATATCTCAGGCTTACATGATGATAGAATTAACATGGTGCAGAAGATTACTGTGCAAAAGGTAATTAAGTACCTATTTTTCATAGTTGCTCTCCTTTTAAGCAATCAATTTTTTAAACATTTTTAGTTTAAAAGTTTATCGCAGATATCTACTAAAAACCAGCCATAAAGTTAATTATTTATTTAAAAGATAAGTTCCTGTACTATATAAGAATGGCTGCCCCGGGTTGCGAAATTTCGAACCAATTCTTAGATGAAATTATCAATCTATATAATATTTTCTTTAAAAAATATTAATTTAGTTATTTATTTTTCTACTTTAAAACAAACAACCTTTCACTGTTTTAAATTTAACCTCTTATTTTAAGTATTCAACCATTTTTATTTAGGAATAACTTATTCATATTTGATACTGGACAATTACCATATCTTTGACATTTTGGACAAAATATTAAAAATGAAAGTGGTATGTGCAGACAGTACAATATTAATAAAATAATTACGACTAATTTTGATTCCCAATACAATATGAATAATGTAATAAATGCAAATATTTGATTTCCAATTCCAAATATTCCTAATAAAAATACTGATAATTTTAAATGTGTCATATTGACCTTATATCTGCCAACTAAGTACTTGGAAATTAAAGGACTAAAATATAATTGATTCAAACCAGGACAATACTTACCACAATAAACGCAATCTTTACAGATGCCTACCATTGAAATATTCATTGCAACCCATAATAATATGTATATAAACAGAATTAACAATGATTTCATTGACAATAAAAAAATAATTCCAAAAAAACTTAATAATAAAGGAATAGTTGGGATAAAGTTTATTATGATATCTCTTTTTTTCCAAAAAAAAGCATTACCATTTTTCATATTGGTTTAAACCTCTTAGATTATTATACACAATCTCCTGAGTATATATGGCGTTTTGCTGCAATATTGCGAAAGTAAAATGTGATAAACTCTAAAGCAATCACGCAAACAATTTTATTTAATTATTAGTACTATAATTGTATTATTTTCTATCGTTATTATTATAAAGCCATAATTTGATAATGCTACTAGATATTCATTATCATTTTTAAATTTAGCAAAATTATATCATTTGTTTCCTCAGTTCTTTTAATTATTATTGTTTTAAAATGCCAAACTATGTTGTTGAGAACGGGTTGCCCCGTTTGTTGGTAAAGAGCCACCAATTCGTGCAAGGTGGCTGCCCCGGGTTGCGAAATTTCGAACTAAGATTTTAAAGTGTTACTATACCTGGCTGTATGCTAATTCCAACTTGTTTATCTTCTTTAATTCCCTATATAAAAATATACCAGTAGTAATTATTGCTAGCAAATCTGCAATTGGAAAGGATATCCATATACCATTTACACCCCAAATTAAAGGAAGAAGCAAGATAAGAGGTAGTAAAAAAAGAACCTGCCTGGTCAAAGACAAAATTATCGAAGGTCTTGCTTTCCCAATTGATTGAAAGAAGCCAGCACCTATAAATTGAAAACCAATCAGTGTAAATAGAAGTATAATCATCCTTAATGGAAAAGCTCCACTTGCAATCAATTCAGGATCATTGCTGAAAATACTAATTATATGGGTAGGAAAAACTTGGAAAAGAACGGAGAAAAATAATCCTATAACTACTGTTGACAGGATCGAAACTTTTAATGATTCTTTAACTCTATTCATCTTCATAGCCCCATAGTTATATCCAATCATGGGTTGGACTCCTCCAACAATTCCAAAAAGTGGCATCGTTACAAACATAACTATTTTGTTCACTATGCTATAAGTAGCAATTGCAATATCTCCACCATAAGTCCTCAGAGAATTATTAACCAGTATGATAAGAAAACTGGCACTTACCTGCCTGATAAAAGACGCAAAACCAAGGCTCATCATTTCCTTTATAACTGAAAATCTCAGCTTGAAATAATGAATCTTTATCGCAACGGAACTTTTCCGTCTCAAGTAATATTGAATGGCATAAGTAAACCCTATAAACTGTGCAATTATAGTAGCATATGCTGCACCTTTTATTCCCAGTTTGAATACAAATATAAATATTGGGTCTAGAATAATATTACTTATTGTAGCTAGAAGCAAAATAATCATGGAATTTTTAGCATCTCCCTCTGCCCTGATAAGATTATTTGTAGATACCAAAAACGGGAAGTACGCAAATCCGAATGCGATTATAAATAGATAATCCCTGGCGTAAGGAAGAATATTTTCAGTAGCACCAAAAAGTCTTAAGATAGGATTCATAAACATAAATATTACTACTGAGAATATTATCCCGAGTATAGTGATTGCTATAAAAGAGTTCCCTGTAACCAGACCTGCCCTTTCATAATCTTTTTTACCCAGACTTCTTGAAATCATAGAAGCTGCACCCAATCCAATTAGTTGGGCTAAAGCCATTATTATCATCTGTATTGGAAAGACTATACCAAGAGCAGCAATAGCAAGAGTGCCGACCCCTTTTCCAATGAAGATGGTATCAACAATGTTATATAAGCTATTCGCAAGCATCCCTATTGTAGTTGGAATGGACAGTTTTGCCAGCAATGGCCCAATTCTTTTATTTTCCAAATCAATTATATTCTGACTGCTATTTGACAACTAACCCTCGCCTTTTAATTTAATAGTTATTTCTTTTATAATTTTTACTGCCTCGAAAAGATTCTTATTTTCTTTTGCAGTAAGTTTTTCAATTTTACTTAGAGTATTATCCTTAAAAGACTTTTTTATTATCTCCGTAAAATTTTTTCCCTTTGTTGTAAGTTGAACCAATATTTTTCGTCTGTCGTTTTTGTCAAATTCCCGTTTTACATAACCCTTCCCAACCAGGTTGTCTATTAATGTTGTAAGACTTCCTGATTTCAGATCCACATTATGGCACAACTCACTCATACTCTTTTTTTCATTATCACTTATACTGATCAAAGTAATGAATTCTGATTTATTTATATTTCGTTTGTGGACTTGCTTAACTAAATCCCCAATCAAACTGTTTTTTAATTCAAAAAGAGCCTTTATAATATCCATAACTGCTTTTATATCTTTAATTTTTTCCATATTTCCTTTCGGATAATAATATTTAGAAATCAAATATTTAGAATTCTAATTATTTTAACAATATTTGTCAAGAATAATTTTTTAGTGTTGATTAAATGAATTTTATATATAATTAATAAATGTATCTTATTGGCTGCCCC
>CAZLOE010000025.1:0-20482 GCA_964561115.1 uncultured Actinomycetota bacterium | reverse complement strand
GTCAGCTCGTGTCGTGAGATGTTGGGTTAAGTCCCGCAACGAGCGCAACCCCTGTTCCATGTTGCCATCAGTTCGGCTGGGCACTCTTGGAATACTGCCAGTGTAAACTGGAGGAAGGTGGGGATGACGTCAAGTCATCATGCTCTTTATGCCTTGGGCTGCACACGTGCTACAATGGCCTATACAAAGAGTTGCGATACTGTGAGGTGGAGCTAATCTCTTAAAGTAGGTCTAAGTCCGGATTGAAGGCTGAAATTCGCCTTCATGAAGTAGGAGTCGCTAGTAATCGTAGATCAGCACGCTACGGTGAATACGTTCCCGGGGCTTGTACACACCGCCCGTCACACCACGAAAGTTGGAAACACCCGAAGACAGTATACCAACCAGCAATGGAGGAAACTGTTTAAGGTGGAGCTGATGATTGGGGTGAAGTCGTAACAAGGTAGCCGTACCGGAAGGTGCGGCTGGATCACCTCCTTTCTAGGGAGTAAAAGTTTTCTACGGTTAACAACCTGGAAGAAATATTGTCGATCCTGCACTATTTAGTTCTGAGAGAATAAAAAATCCAATTATTATAGTTGTTCTTTGAAAACTTCATAGCGATATCATAGATAATTAAGTTGGTAAGAGCATATGGTGGATGCCTTGGCAATAAAAGGTGATGAAGGACGTGGTTGGCTGCGATAAGCTTCGGTGAGCCGTCAAACAGGCTTTGACCCGGAGATTTCCGAATAGGGAAACCTATTACTCTTAATCGGGTAATATTGCTGTCTGAATATATAGGACAGTAAGGTTAACCAGGTGAACTGAAACATCTAAGTAACCTGAGGAAAAGAAATCAATTTAGACATTACCTTAGTAGTGGCGAGCGAACGGGTAACAGCCCAAACCTGCTGGATGTTAAAGCCTACAGGTTTTGTTCAGCAGGGGTTGTAGGGATCGTGGTGTGTAGCTGTGGATGCACATGAGAGTCAAAAAACTATTTAATAGTAGAATAGCTTGGAAAAGTTAGCCATAGACGGTAAAAGCCCGGTATGCGAAATTGAATAGTCTCTCACATGATTTCCTGAGTACAACGGAACACGTGAAATTCCGTTGGAATCCGCGAGGACCAACTCGCAAGGCTAAATACTTTTATTGACCGATAGTGAACTAGTACCGTGAGGGAAAGGTGAAAAGTACCCCGGAAGGGGAGTGAAATAGAACCTGAAACCATATGCTTACAAGTAGTAGGAGGCACATTATGTGCTGACTGCGTGCTTTTTGTAGAACGAACCTGCGAGTTACAGTATGCAGCAAGGTTAAGTTTGTATAAACGGAGCCGTAGCGAAAGCGAGTCTAAATAGGGCGCCATAGTTGTATGCTGTAGACCCGAAGCTGAGTGATCTATCCATGGACAGGGTGAAGCGAAGGTAAAACTTTGTGGAGGCCCGAACCCACTAAGGCTGAAAACTTAGGGGATGAGCTGTGGATAGGGGTGAAAGGCCAATCAAACTCAGAGATAGCTGGTTCTCCTCGAAATAGCTTTAGGGCTAGCCTTAAGTGTTTGATTCTGGTGGTAGAGCACTAAATGGACTAGGGACCTTACAAGGTTACCAAATCCAATTAAACTCCGAATGCCGGAATTTTAAAGCTTAGGAGTCAGACTGTGAAGGATAAGCTCCATAGTCAAAAGGGAAACAGCCCAGACCATCGGCTAAGGTCCCCAAATATATGCTAAGTGGGAAAGGATGTAAAATTGCCCAGACAACCAGGATGTTTGCTTAGAAGCAGCAATCATTTAAAGAGTGCGTAACAGCTCACTGGTCAAGCGGTTTTGCGCCGAAAATTCAACGGGGCTCAAGCATATTACCGAAGCTATGGATTCTGATTTAATCAGAGTGGTAGGGGAGCGTTCTGTAAGGGTTGAAGCTTAATTGTAAGATTAGGTGGACTTTACAGAAGTGAGAATGCAGGTATAAGTAACGAAAGACAGGCGAGAAACCTGTCCGCCGAATACCTAAGGTTTCCTGGGGAAGGTTAATCCTCCCAGGGTTAGTCGAGACCTAAGCCGAGGCTGAAAAGCGTAGGCGATGGATAACAGGTTAATATTCCTGTACAACCAAATTATGTTTGATCAATGGGGTGACGCAGAAAGGTAGGCCATCGTGGTTTGGTCGACTGCGTGCAAGCGTGTAGGGTGCTAATCAGGAAAATCCGGTTAGCATTAAGCCCGAGGCGTGATGCCGAACCGATTTAGGCGAAGTGGTTGATCCTATGCTGCCAAGAAAAACCTCTAGGTAGTAATTTGGTTCTCGTACTAAAACCGACACAGGTAGGTAAGTAGAGAATACTAAGGCGATCGAGATAACCCTTGTTAAGGAACTCGGCAAAATAACCCCGTAACTTTGGGATAAGGGGTACCTCAGTAGCGTGAAGAAACTTGCTTTTGGAGCGCGAAAGGGTTGCAATATAAAGGCTCAAGCGACTGTTTACTAAAAACACAGGTCTCTGCTAAGTCGAAAGACGATGTATAGGGGCTGACGCCTGCCCGGTGCTGGAAGGTTACGAGGAGGGGTTAGGACTTCGGTCCAAAGCTTCGAATCTAAGCCCCAGTAAACGGCGGCCGTAACTATAACGGTCCTAAGGTAGCGAAATTCCTTGTCGGGTAAGTTCCGACCTGCACGAATGGCGTAACGATTTGAGCACTGTCTCAACAAGGGGCTCGGTGAAATTATATTATTGGTAAAGATGCCAATTACCCACAGAAGGACGGAAAGACCCCGTGAACCTTTACTGTAGCCTGGTACTGGATTTTGGTATGTCATATGCAGGATAGGTAGGAGGCTGTGAAGTCAGGGCGCAAGCCCTGGTGGAGCCAACGGTGAGATACTACCTTTGGTATGCTAGAATTCTAACTACGTTCCGTTATCCGGGCGTAGGACAGTTTCAGGTGGGCAGTTTGACTGGGGCGGTCGCCTCCTAAAATGTAACGGAGGCGTCCAAAGGTTCCCTCAGAGTGTTTGGCAATCACTCGTAGAGTATAAGAGCATAAGGGAGCTTAACTGTGAGATCGACAGATCAAGCAGAAACGAAAGTTGGGTCTAGTGATCCGGCGGCTCAGTGTGGAATGGCCGTCGCTCAACGGATAAAAGGTACTCCGGGGATAACAGGCTTATCTCCCCCAAGAGTCCATATCGACGGGGAGGTTTGGCACCTCGATGTCGGCTCATCGCATCCTGGGGCTGGAGCAGGTCCCAAGGGTTTGGCTGTTCGCCAATTAAAGCGGTACGCGAGCTGGGTTTAGAACGTCGTGAGACAGTTCGGTCCCTATCCTCTGTGGGCGTAGGAGAATTGAGGGAATTTGTCCCTAGTACGAGAGGACCGGGATGAGTAAACCTCTAGTGTGTCAGTTGTCCTGCCAAGGGCATTGCTGATTAGCCAAGTTTATAAGGGATAAGTGCTGAAAGCATATAAGTACGAAGCCCATCCCAAGATTAATTCTCCCATCCCTCGTGGATTAAGATCCCATGTATAACACATGGTTGATAGGTTAGAGGTATAAGCACAGTAATGTGTTTAGCCGACTAATACTAATAGATCGAGGACTTAACTATGATTCGCTATGAAGCTTTGAGAGAATAACACTTTATGATGTAAAAGCTTACGGTGGCTATAGCGAAGGGGCAACACTTGTTCCCATCCCGAACACAAAAGTTAAGCCCTTCAGCGCCGATGGTACTATATCCTTGTGGTATGGGAGAGTAGGTCGCCACCGTTTTTTTTATTTTAAAATCAATGATAATTTTCTTTTACTCATATCTATGTATTTCTTGCGCTGTTTGTTTAATTAGAGTAAATTATAAATAAGGAACATAAATTGGGTCTCTAAAAGATTGAAATCAGGTAATAAAGATAAGTTTCATATTCCATTGGAGATGTTTATTAAAACGAATTACTACAAAATGTGAGGGCAAGATGAGGCTTTCAAAAAAAGGAGACTACGCTTTAAGAGCCATGGTATATCTTTCCCTGAATTATAACAAAAACTATATACAGATACATGAGATATCTGAAGAAGAAAAAATACCTGAGAAATTCCTGGAGCAGATTTTACTGGAGCTCAAGAAGGCCGGTTTTCTACAGAGCAGGCGGGGTGTTGGTGGTGGATATAGTTTAATAAAAGATCCAAAAGAGATCAATCTTGCTCAGGTGGTTCGTATTATTGACGGGCCTCTTGCTCCGTTAAACTGTGTAAGTAAATGGGCATATATAAGATGCCCTAAAGAGAAAGAATGCGGTCTTTATAGTGTAATGTTAGATGTACGTAACGCAATCGCCAAAATTATGGAAGGGATCACTTTTGCAGATGTTTGTAAAAGAAGCAAAGAGTTGCTTAAGAGAAAAATGAAAAATGGGTCTAGTAAGTAGTACTTTAGTAAAGAATCCAGACAAACAATACTATATGTTCTGTAATTATAAGCCACTATGAAGTATTTCTAAGTAATCAGTAAACAATTTTAGTTTAAAGTAAATAATAAGTTAAAGTTGACTGATTCTATAATATTTATTAGTGTATAATTAAAAAACAAAAAATTTTATTTAAATATAGTTAAAAATTGAAATTTTTAATAATTTTTTTAGGAATTTATAAAATTTTTATATTAATACCTATATTTTTAAGATTTTTTTTAGTATAATCAAAAAAAAGTTAATTTATTGGATTAAATCTTAATTTTTTTTTCAAATTAAATAAAATTTTGTAGTGAAGCTTATTTTAAAGAGTTTAAATAGAGGAGAGGGAATATGGGAAAAGATTTAGAAATAATAAGGGAAAACTGCAGTCAAGGGGACTATTATAAAATAGCAGATATAAAAAATAGTCATATAAATAAGTTCATAGCAAGATTCATTAAAATATTAACCCCCAGATCTATTTTTGTTTGTGATGATTCTAAAAAGGATTTTGATTATATCAGGCAAAAAGCACTGGACGATGGTGAGGAAAGGAAACTTAACATAGAAGGGCATACTGTTCATTTTGACGGTTACTATGATCAGGCAAGAGACAAGGATAGGACAAAATTTCTGGTCCCAAAAGGTGTATATCTGGGAAAGAATCTTAATACCATAGATAAAGAAACTGGACTTAAAGAGATTTTAGGCTTTATGAAAAATATTATGCATGATAAAGAAATGTATATAATGTTTTTCTGTCTGGGGCCGGAAAATTCAGAATTTGCAATACCGGCAATTCAATTGACAGATTCAAGCTATGTCGCTCACTCAGAGATTTTACTTTACAGGCCGGGATATGCTGAATTTAAAAGACGCGGGGATTATAAGGATTATTTTCAGTTTGTACATTCAGCAGGTGAATTGAAAAATGCGGTCAGTGTGAATGTTAATAAAAGAAGGATATATATGGATACAGAAGATGATATTGTTTATTCTGTAAATACCCAATACGGGGGAAATACCATAGGTCATAAAAAACTTGCCATGCGCCTGGGAATAAACAGAGCTTCAAAGGAACACTGGCTGACAGAGCACATGTTTGTTTTAGGAGTACATGGTCCTAATAACAGGGTAACATATTTTACCGGTGCGTTCCCTTCTATGTGCGGAAAGACTTCAACTGCAATGATCCCTGGAGAAACAATAGTAGGAGATGACATTGCTTATCTTAAAAAAATAAACAAAAGGGTATATGCAGTAAACGTTGAAATAGGTATATTTGGAATAATACAGGATATAAATCCGGATGATGATCCTATAATTTGGGAAACTATCACACAGCCAAATGAAATTATATTTTCAAACATACTGGTAAAGGAGAACGGTGATGCTTATTGGATAGGTAAACCGGGGGAAGTTCCAAGGAAGGGAATAAATCATTCAGGAGAGTGGTATCAGGGAAAGAAAGATGAAAAAGGAAATGAAATAACTCATTCACATAAAAATGCGAGATTTACCGTCAACCTCAAAAATTTAAGAAACATTGATAAAAACTATGATAATCCGGACGGTGTTGAAGTAGGAGGGATAATATATGGGGGAAGAGATCCGGATACAATGGTACCGGTACTGGAAGCATATGATTGGGACCATGGTATCATAAGTATGGGTGCATCTCTGGAATCAGAGACAACGGCAGCCACTCTCGGTAAAACCGGCGTGAGGAAATTTAATCCCATGTCAAACATGGATTTTCTTTCGATCCCGGTGGGCAAGTATGTAGATATTAATCTTAAATTTGGAGAGTCTCTGGAGAACCCACCCATAATATTCAGCGTCAATTATTTTTTAAAAGATAAGAACGGAGATTTTCTAAATGAAAAGACTGATAAGAGAATATGGCTTAAATGGATGGAACTCCGTATCCATAAGGAGGTAGAGGCTGTTGACATTGGTATCGGTTTTATTCCCGAATATAAGGATCTTAAGAGACTGTTTGAGGATATACTTAAAAAAGATTACAGCAGGGAAACATATATAGAACAGTTTAAATTAAGAGTTCCTGAAAACATTTCCAAAATCGATAGAATCACTAAGATTTATAAAGAAGTTGGTCCTGGAGTCCCAGATATATTATTTCAAATACTCGGAGACCAGAAGTCAAGATTAGAAAAGCTGAAGCAAGAGAAAGGGGACTACATATCTCCTCTTGAATTTTAAAAAGGATTCTCTGAATATCTGTCGAATTTATACATAATAAGACCGGTACATGGTTTGGGATAAAAGTATGTAGATTTATCCGGAAGTATATAGCTAAGTGCTGATATTTTTTCTATTTCTTTGACTGTAGGAGCATTTAAAAATATTCCAAGATCAAATTTTGAGTTATTTACTTTTTTAATAGCATTAGTTATATAATGGGTGTAACTGATTTTTTTGATTTGGAACTGCTTGGTAAGTTTTTCTATTAAAAATCTTTTCAGTATATTTATGTCAATATTTAAATATTCACCGCTATCAGCTTTTGAACTGCCGACGGTATCGGTTAGTGATGGTTTTAAGGTTATGAAGTATAGTTTTTCAGGACCGCTGTATATAAAGAAACTTTTAATACCTTTAGACTTTGCATCAAGCAGTCTTTTTTTAATATATTTATGGGAATTAGTAGTCACTGGCTCAATACTGAAGTCTTTTTTTATTTTTTCAAGTACATTGTCAATACCAGGGTAAGTATTAAATTTTATCAGTCTGTGGTTGGGATGTACAAATATATCTTTACTACTGCTCTCAATATACAGAGTAAGTATATAATCTTCGGTTTTTTCAGGATGATTCGTGACTTCATTTATAATACTATCGCGTTTTTTTTTGTAGATAAGTGATGTCTCATAACGGTGGTGTCCATCAGCTATAATCAATTTTTTGTCTTTCATTATTTCTACTATCTTTTTAATGTACTGTGTTTCCGAAATTTTCCATATTTTAAAATTTAAAGACGGGTCATATCCTGCAGCTGTATTAATAAATGGTTTTTTCTTCATGACTTTTTTTAGGATATTCACAATACTTTTTTGATGGTCTCTGTAAAGGGTATAAACAAGACCAAAGTTTGTCCTGCAGCTATTAAGAAGATTCAGTCTGTCCTTTTTAGGTTTTGACTGTGTTTTTTCGTGCGGGATTATATTTGAGCTGCTGTAGGGCTCGATTTTGGTAAGCCCTATAAAGCCGGTGATATTTTTTCTTTTACCATCTGCTGAGAAATTTTCTTTAAAAACATAGAAGTATTTCCTGTCATCAAATATTAAAATCTTGTTCTTTGTCAAATTTTCAAGTATCTTCTGCGCATTTTTATACTTTTCACTGATCCTGCCTCTGGGAAGGATTAAATTGATGATGTTATACGGATCAAGATTATATAATTTTTTTCTTAAAGGTTTTGGTATAACATCATAAGGGGGAGAGATCACATCGGAAATACTTCTGATTTTATCTTTGTTATAAAAAAGTCCACTTAAGGGTAGAACTTCTACCATTAATGCGATCCCTTTCGTGCGTTTGGGTTATTAAATCTTTTATGATGTTAATATAAAATTGATTTGAGATTATAGCAATATAAAGTTTTATTTTCAAATGAAATCTTTAAGTCATATGAAAATTTAAATTGTACCGGATCTGAGTAATATAGAGTAGGATTTAAATAAAATTTATCCATAGATAAACCTAGTAATTATTCCTTTGCTATTATCCTTCCTAAGTGGAGATAACCTGCTATGATTATAACAGATTTATTATAATTACCTCTATGGTGCGATTACCTAATATAATTTATAAAATAAAAGCCTAAAAGTAATCAGGATGTGTTAAAATATTTTTCTGGGGAAAAAAATTAAATAGAATACAATTTTAAAGTTATGGCACTACTTGAAATTAAAAATTTAAGCTTACAGGTCAATGGAAACAGACTCCTTAATAACATTAGCTTAAGTCTAAAAAAGAGGATGGTGTATGCCATTGTGGGACCAAACGGTGTGGGGAAGACCACGCTTGGGAATACCATAATGGGGCTTGAGGGATACAGAGACTTTAAAGGAGACATATTATTTAAGGGGAAATCAATAAAGGACCTGGATATCTATGAGCGTTCACTCAAAGGCATCACACTCTCATGGCAGGAACCGGCAAGATTTGAAGGCATAAGCATTGAAAAATATATCAGTTCATCAGGGAAAGACATATCATCGGATGAAGTGTCTGAAATTTTAAAAGATGTTGGCATGAGTCCAGAAAATTACCGGAAGCGAGCCGTTGATAAAAGCCTCAGCGGAGGGGAAAGAAAGAAAGTCGAGCTTGCATCAATACTTTCAATGAAGCCTGAACTTGTTATCCTTGATGAGCTTGATTCAGGAATTGATATGGATACCATCGAAAATATTTTTAAGGCTGTCAATTACTTGAAATCAAACGGATCTACCATAATTCTTATAACTCATAGCCAGGCGGTATTAAAGCAGGCAGAATATGCTTTCCTCATGTGCCACGGCATGATTTTAAAAGAAGGCAAAACACCTGTTATAAGTAAGTATTTTAGCAATAAATGTCTTCCATGTGACCATAAAAATGAACCGGAAGAATAGAGGGTTTTACAAATGGGTCCAGAAATCTTAATAGAGAAAGCGGGAATCTCACAGGTTCTTAATGACGAAAAGAGTGCAAGTCTTATAATCAATAAAGACCGGGTAACCAGCAAGAAAACGGTACCGGGCCTGGTAGTTGATACTGAAAATATAAAAGATGGAATTAAAATAAACATGACCCTAAAAAATAATACTATTATTGACCGGCCTGTCCATCTTTGTTTTGGGGTAACCGATAAAAAAGCGGTACAGATAATCAAGTTAAATCTGGAAATAGGAAAGAATTCTTCTATGTCTGTTTATTCCCATTGCGTCTTTCCTTTTGCCGAAGATGTAACCCACGCTATGGACGCCACTATAAAAGTGGGAGCAAATTCAAAATATGAGTATCTTGAAAGGCATATCCACAGTGAAGAAGGGGGAATAAAAGTGATTCCCAAAGCTACAGTTGCCCTGGAAAAAAATTCCAGGTACAAATCTGAATTTGAACTTATGCAAGGCAGAGTGGGACGAATTGACATGGATTATCAGGTCTTTTCTAAAAGCTACAGCGTCATGGATATGTCTGTAAGAATAAACGGCCGGGGTAATGACATAATCAATATAAAAGAAAGCGGTAATCTTAACGGAGAATATTCAAAAGGTGTCCTTACCTCCAGAATAGCGGTAAGAGACAATGCAAGTGCAAATATATATAATAAATTAATAGCTACGGCTGATTATGCCAGAGGGCATGTTGACTGCAAGGAGATTGTCAGGGATAATGCTACAGCCAATGCAGTTCCAATAGTTGAAGTAAGAAATCCCAGAGCGCACATAACACATGAAGCTTCAATAGGAAGCGTTGATTCAAAAGAGCTTCAGACCCTCATGTCAAGAGGGCATAGCGAGGAACAGGCAGTAGAACTAATAATAGAGGGGCTCCTGAGTTAATTTTTAACTAAAAGAAGAGAGATATGAAGATAGAAGTAGTTGAAAATGTACTGAAATATAATAAGGATCAAGCAGATAAAAACAGAAAATTATTTAAAGATAATAAAATTTTAGTTTTGAACTTAATGTCTTCACCGGGAGCAGGTAAGACTTCATTGATCATCGAGACTATTAAAAGGCTGAAATCAAAAAAATCTATTGGAGTCATCGAAGGAGATATCTCTTCAACTTATGATGCTGAAAAAATTAAAAGATATACAGAATATGTGATTCAGATAAATACAGGAGGAACCTGTCATCTTAATGCTACTATGATATCCAGTGCAGTGGAAAAATTAAAGATCAGCGATCTGGATATAATAATAATAGAAAATGTGGGTAATTTAATATGCCCGGTAGGGTTTGACCTGGGTGAAGATCATAAGATTGTGGTATCATCGGTAAATGAAGGAGATGATAAGCCGGTAAAATATCCCCCTATTTTTATTAAAAGTGATCTAGTGCTGCTCAATAAGATGGACTTGATAGAAATAAGTGATTTTAATCTGGAATTTTTTAAAAAGAATGTAAATAAGCTTAATCCCGATTCCCAAATAATAAAGATTTCCTGTAAAACAGGAACAGGACTTGACAGGTGGATAGACTGGCTGACTGAAGCTGATTTTAATGAGTAACAGCAGCAGGCAGAAAACTAAAATTTCATTTGCAGATTTATTGACATTAACATTAGTAAGTGTTATTTTATTTCTCGTGTTACAAACCTTTTACAAGCGATACTACAAATAGAAATTTTTAGCAGTGATGGAAGGGAGGATTCATGCTGTATAAGGTTATGAGTAAGAGTGATTATAAAGCTTTTGTAAAATCCCTGATTTCCAATTATGAATTCATTGGACCAAAAAGAAAAGATAAGGCAGTACATGATTTTATTCCCATAAAGGATATTTCAGAACTTGATACTAATTATACAAAAACAACTATCCCGCCTGCTAAAAAACTTTTATTTCCTCCAACCGAAAAACTGATTACATATGAGATCGATAACGCAATCAAAGTAAAACCAATAGTAGAAAGTAAAGAAATAGTTTTATTCGGAATCAATGCATGGGATATAAACGGGATGAACTTTTTGGACTGGTTTTTTACCACAGATTTTGTTGATGATAATTATATGGCAAAGAGAAAGAAACTTATAGTAATAGGAATGGACACAGATCCGACTGAAACAAATTTCGCTCTCAGCATGGGCAGTGAATACGTAAAGGATGGTTTTGATCTGTACCTAACTGAACTAAAAGATAAATATTTTATAAGAATCGGCACTACCAGAGGAAATGAATTATTAAATAAATATATTAAAGTAAGTGATGCAACAGCCGGAGATTTTAAAAAATATGATAAATATATGGATGATTATCGCAAGAAATTTAAACTCGATGTGACTATTAAGAGTTTCTATGACAATTTTGAAATAATTTACAATGATGAGAAATTTTGGAAAAAAGTTGCCAGAGATTGTTACAGCTGTGGCTCCTGCAATCTGGTCTGTCCTACCTGTTTTTGTTTCAATGTAAGAGATGATATGGAACTTAACCTTAAAGATGGAAGCAAAATAAGGGAATGGGATTCCTGCATGGTACCGGACTATGGATTAGTAGCTGGCGGTCATAATTTCAGGCCCAATAAGGAAAATAGATTAAAGCAAAGGTATAGATGTAAACTTAAAACGTTTGTTGATAAATTTGGTACCTATGCCTGTGTAGGGTGTGGAAGATGTATTGAAACCTGCCTGGCTAAAATAGGTATTGCTGAAGATATTAATTCTGTTAAGAAAGAGGTGAGTGTATAGATGGTTCTAAAAACGCAGGATGAGGAAAATAAAAGCACTTTATATGTTCCAGACGTTGCAAGGATTACCCGTATAGAGAAGCTGAGTTCTACCGAAAAAGTGTTTAAAATTGTATTTGATGATGAAGAAAAACGGAATAATTTTAGTTTCAAACCTGGTCAGTTTGTTGAATTGACTGTATTCGGATTGGGTGAAGCACCTTTTTCAATTGTATCTAATCCAATCAACAGGGACTTTTTTAAGCTCTGTGTAAGAGATGCAGGAAGTGTTTCAGGAGCGCTTCATAGAATGGAAGAAGGTTCAAAAATCGGGATAAGAGGCCCTTTTGGGAATGGATACTTTCCTTACCAAAAAATGAAAAACCATAATGTTCTTTTAATAGCTGGTGGCCTGGGTATAGCACCATTGATGTCGCTAATAAGATATATTTTACATTACAGGGAAGAATATAAGAGGATTTTGATCATATATGGAGCAGTCGATCCCAAAAGTATCTTATTCAAACATGAAATCCAATACTGGAACAGCCGCGGTGATATTTCAATATGTATGTCAGTGGATAATCCCGACGATAAATGGACTGGAGAGATAGGAGCTTGTACAAAATTAATACCCAGAGTTAATTTTCCTGCAGAAGATACCTATGCTGTGGTATGCGGTCCTCCCATTATGTATAAATATGTAATAAAAGAACTAGAGGAGAAGAAATTTTTACCAGAACAGATATTCTTATCGTTAGAGAGAAGAATGGAATGCGGGGTTGGCAAGTGCAATCACTGTCATATAGGGGATAAAGTGGTTTGTGTTGACGGGCCTGTTTTTAGTTTATGGGAAATTGAAAATTTAAAGGAGGCTATATAATGAGTAAGCCCAGGGTAGGTGTTTTCGGATTCACTGGATGCGGCGGATGCCAGCTTGAAATACTGAATCTGGAAGATCAACTTTTGGATCTGATAAGCGCGGTAGAAATCGTTCATTTCACAGAAGCTGTTACTGAACACAGCGATAATTATGAGATCGCCCTGGTAGAAGGTTCGGTCACTACTAAACATGGAGTAGAAAGAATAAAAAAAATAGGAGATATTGCAAAAGTAATAGTAGCAATTGGAGCCTGCGCAGTAACCGGTGGGATAAATTGCCTTAAAAATCTGTATGGATTGGAAAAAGCTAAAAAACTGGTTTATGGTGATAAAAAGGATTGGATAGATTCTATAGAGGTAAAACCGGTTGACGAATATGTTAAGGTTGATTATTATGCGAGAGGCTGTCCCCCGAACAGATTTGAGATAGTAGATATAATAAAATCCCTTATCTTGGGGAAAAAACCGGAGATACCAAATTATCCTGTATGTGTGGAATGTAAAAGAAATGGAAATACCTGTGTATATGAATTTGGAATCAAATGTATGGGGCCGGTTACAAGAGCTGGCTGTAATTCAAGATGTCCCAACAGTATGACCGGATGCGAGGCATGCAGAGGATTCATTGATGATCCCAATGTAAATGCTCAGAAAGATCTGCTGGCAAAATATGGGTTGACAGTTGAAGATATTATGGAGGGATTTAATTTATATAATGCATGTAAAAAAGCGGCTCCAGAGGAGAGTAAAAAATAATCAATAATTCCGGAGGTTTATTATAATGGCGAAGAATTTAAATATAGAGGTTTCCCCTGTATCAAGAGTTGAAGGCCACGGCGATCTGATCATAGATGTTAAGGATAAAAAAATTGAGAAGCTGATATTTAGAATACCCGAATCGCCCAGGTTTTTTGAAGCTATGCTGGTGGGAAAGAAATATGATGAACCTTCTCACATAACATCAAGGATCTGCGGTATTTGCTCGGTAGCACATACTTGTGCATCCATGAAGGCGACCGAAAGGGCATTTAATATCAAGCCTACTAAGCAGACAATAAATTTAAGAAAGCTTGTATATCATCATGAAAACATTCAAAGTAATGTACTTCATGTCTATTTTCTGGCTGTACCCGATTTTTTAGGCGTTGGGAGTGTCATACCTCTTGTAGAAACTCATCCGGAAGTGGTGAATATTGCTCTGAGAACTAAAAAAATGGCAAATGATATGGTCAGGATCATAGGAGGCAGGGCAGTTCATCCCATAAGAACTGTAGTGGGTGGATTTACAAAACTGCCTACCAAGGAAGAAATGATAAGTATGCGAAAAATGCTTGCGGCTTCCTATCCGGATCTTGAAAAATCACTTAAAGTCCTAAAAACATTAAATATTCCTGATTTTGAAAGAGAAACTGAGTATATCTCTATAAGCGATGCTGTTGATTATGCTCTTTATGATGGTGATATTAAGTCCAGTGACGGCTGGGAGATCGATGACCAGAAATATCTGGATAAAATAAATGAAAAAGTGGTCCAGCATTCGACTGCAAAGCATTGCTGGGCAAGTAGAGATTCATATATGGTAGGCGCCCTGGCAAGATTTAATAATAACTATGAAAAGCTTACCGAAAAGGCAAAAGAATATGCCGAAGAACTTGGTCTTAAAGCTCCCTGTTATAATACATATATGAATAATATTGCTCAGTTTGTAGAGATCGTCCATGGTGTAGACGATAGTATAAGATTGATCGATGAAATATTAGAAGAGGGTCTGGATGATGATAAAGCGATGGTTGATATAAAACCCGGATCAGGAAGAGGTGTGGGTGTTGTAGAGGCACCAAGAGGTCTCCTGATACATGATTATACATATGATGACAGGGGCAGGATAAAAAAGGCCAATTTAATAATCCCTACAAATATGAATTATGCGAATATAGAACAGGACATGCAGTCTCTGCTGCCTACCATAATAGATAAAAGTGAAGATGATATAAGACTTGCATGTGAAATGTTGATAAGAGCTTATGATCCCTGCATATCATGTTCAACCCATTTGTTGAATGTGAAATTAGTAAATAAATAGGGAACATTTTTATTAAGGTATATACTGACCATATTAACCTTACGGATATATTAAAATTCACAAAACCTTTAAAATTATATACCGATATTTCATTTATAACTGTATGATAAATTGATATACTTGGTAATGAATAGAAAAAAAGATGATATGTAATTTAGCATTTTCTAAGAGGAGAGATAAGGATGTTTAAGGAGATCAATGATGTAAGGGAAGTCTGCAGGAACATATTTTTAAAGTCGGATGAGATTAAAAATCATTGTAATGAAATAGATGGAATGATGGAGGAGGTCAAGTCTAAAATAGGTCAGGAAGAATTGGCAAACGTTACTCTGGCTATAAGAAAAGAACTTGCAAATCTATTTATTTTAAATTCCAATATGGAAGGTTGTCTGGATTCGCTTAAAAAATCGTCTGATTCTCTTAAAAAAATTTCTTAAAATTTTTAAAAGACCGGCAATTGTTTTTAAATAATAATGCATGAATATGCCATTACCTGTTCTATACTAAAAATATTAAAAAAGATAGTAAAAGAAAATAAAGTAGAAAAATTAAAAAGAATTGATTTTGAGATAAGCTCAATTGCGCACATTGAACCAAGTTCAATTGAGTTTTATTATGATTTCCTGACAAGAGACGATGATGTCCTGAAAGATGCCCGCCTTAAGTTTAAAAAGAAAAAAGCAAGGATAAAATGTGGAGACTGCGGAAAGATATCTGAAATCGAGGATTTTTTTTGTGCTGAATGCCCCAGATGTTCAAGCAGAAGGATAAAGATTATTGATTTTGATGAGATAAGGATAGTCTCAGTAGAGGCATAACAAAATATTATTTTTCCTAACATATTCTTGGAAGCTGCTCGCTGTAATGAAGGTCAAGAACTCTTCTCGTGCCCAGACTGGTATTTAAAATAATAAGTCTTTTACCTTTTTCAGTTACTTCCCCTATGATACAGCTATCCCTGCCGTATTTATTTTTTTTCATCTGACGAAGTATTTTGCTTGCGTCTTCCTTATCTACAATAGCTACCATTTTTCCTTCATTGGCAATATATAAAGGGTCAAGCCCCAGGAACTGACAGATTCCGCGCACTTCTTTTCTTACGGGGATTTTATCCTCATATATATTGATATTTGTTCCGGAAACTTTTGCCATTTCAAAAAGCACTGCTGCCAGGCCTCCTCTGGTAGGGTCTCTTAAAGCATGTATTTTATTTGAAACATCAAGCATGTCTCTTACCAGAGAATTTAGTGGAGCACAATCACTTTTAATGCCGGTCTTGAAATTAAATTCCCTTCTCTGGCTTAGTATGGCTGTTCCATGTTCAGCAATGCTTCCATTTAAAAGTATCTTATCTCCGACTTTTATCTTTGCCGGCGATATGTCTATACCGCTGCTGACCAGCCCTA
This sequence comes from uncultured Actinomycetota bacterium, assembly GCA_964561115.1. Classification (GTDB taxonomy): domain Bacteria; phylum Actinomycetota; class Humimicrobiia; order Humimicrobiales; family Humimicrobiaceae; genus CAZBSE01. The sequence goes on along the minus strand of CAZLOE010000025.1, from coordinate 4,280 downwards.
TTCCTGACGTATTAATAAATATCTTATCGGTGCTTCCTCTACCTACTACTTTAGTGTCACCGGTCACTATTTTTATACCGGTATTATCAAGAACTTTTTTTGTGGAGATAAGTATCCTTTCAAGGTCAGAAACCAAAAATCCTTCTTCTATTATCAAAGAAAAACTTAGAGCGAGAGGGGTACATCCGGTAGTTACAAGATCATTTATGGTGCCGCATATGCTCAGCTTTCCAATATCTCCGCCCGGGAAGAAAATAGGATCGACTGTGAAGCTGTCTGTAGTAAAGGCTATCCTTCCCTTACCAGGGTCAAGTACTGCGCTGTCTTCCAGCTTGTTTAGTATCTCATTTCCTAAATATTTGAGAAGCAGGTTATTTATAAGCTCTCCGGTCTTTAGCCCGCCGTCTCCGTGAGAAAGCTGAATGATCTTATCTTTAAATTTCTTGCTTTTTGCCATATAATGTTTATTTATTATTTACCCTATTTACCCGGTTTTTAATCTCTCATATTTGTAGTACGCTGCGCAGGATCCCTCGCTGGAGACCATGCAGGGTCCCACGGGACTTTCAGGCTTGCATATTTTGGAAAAAAGCCTGCATTCAATTGGTTTTATTATCCCCTTAAGCACATCTCCACAACGGCAGCCTGCAGGTTCCCTCGAATTTATCTCTTTTACCGGGAAATTAATCTTTGCGTCAAATTGCTTATATTTTTCTTTTAATTTCAGCCCGCTTCCGGGAATGTTTCCAAGTCCGCGCCACAGTGAATCTGATTTATCAAATGCTTCATAGATTGATTTTACTGCTGTTGGATTTCCTTCTTCTCTTACCACCTGGCTGTACTGGATCTCTACTTTAATTGTGCCCTTTGTTAATTGTTTTGTTATCATAACTATAGATTCGATCACATCAAGGGGTTCAAAGCCGCTTATGACGCAGGGCACATTATAATCGCGAGCTATGAAGCCGTAAGGAGCACTTCCGATAATTACGGAGACGTGTCCCGGGCACAGGAATGCATCAATATTTATTTCTTTGTCCATGAGCAACAGCTCCAGAGCTTCAGGTATGAGTTTATGAGTATTATATATATAGAAATTATTGATTTTTTCATGGTATGCTCTTTTAATGATAACAGAGGTCAGAGGAATTGTGGTCTCAAAACCGATTGCTATAAAAATAACTTTTTTCCGGGGATTATCTCTGGCAAAATCCAGGGCATCTGAAGGGGAGTAGCAGAGTTTTATATCCCTGCCCTTTGACTTTTCATGATACAGGCTTGACCGGGTTCCGGGAACCCTGAACATATCTCCGAAGGTAAATAAGGATACGTCATACTGCTCTGCGATTTCGATTATCCGGTCAATATCATTTATGGAAGTCACACAGACCGGACATCCAGGACCGCTTATAAGGTTTATATTCTCAGGTATAAGCTGTCTTAAGCCGTATCTGGATATAGCCATGGTGTGAGTCCCGCAGACCTCCATTATATTTATTTTGTGGTCAGGACTGTTTTTATTTAAAAAATTTACCAGTTCTTTAAGTCTCTTCTTTATCAAGGTATTCCTTCCAGTAGCCCTGTGATATAAGTGCGTCCTCTTCATCTATGAGCTGTATAGCAAACCCGGCGTGCACTATGACATAATCTCCTACATTGACATCCGGGACAAGAGAAACATCGATTTCTTTTTTGACCCCGAGACTTTCAACCTCTGCTATATTTTTATTTAACTTAGTAATCCTGGCAGGTACTGCTAAACACATAACTCAATCCCTCCTTTTTCTGGGGATAATGTTTTCAATGCGGCTATATATGCCTGCCCAAGGGAAATACCCCCGTCATTCACAGGAACTTTGAAATTTGAGTATACCTTGAAACTATTTTTTTTCAATGCGTTATAACATTTTCTCAAAAGGTAGTTATTCTGAAAGACGCCTCCGCTTAAGGCAATATTATTAATATTGTGAGTTTCCCTGATCATGCGGCTGATATTAAGCACCACTTCTGCCAGTGTATTATGGAATCTTGCAGAGATTTTGCTTTTTTCTATTTTATTCTGTATGTCTTTGATTATCTGTTTAAATATATGCAGGTCGTCTATGATGTATTTGCTTCCTATTTTATCTATTTTAATATCATACCTTTCTTCTTCGTTGTCAGCAGCTGTCATTTCAAGATGTATCGCAGCTTCGCCCTCAAAGCTTGCCGAATGAGTACAGTCGAGTATGGAGCTTACTGCATCAAAGAATCTTCCCATACTGGTTGTTGGCACACTGTTAAATCTGGTCCTTATCTGTTTTTGAATGGTCTGTATTTCAAGCTCTTGTATTAATCTTTTATAGAAGGGAAAACTACGGTACACGGAATCAGAAAATTTATTATTGCTGTGTTCATGCCTGTCCCACAAATAGTGCAGGTAGGTGATCGCCATCCTGTATGGGTTTTTTATTGTAGCTTCTCCCCCCGGCAGGACTTTTTCTTTAAGGTGGGCCATCCTTTTGTAGTTTAGGCCATCACTGGTTATAAATGTCTCACTGCCCCAGATCTTCTTATCCTCTCCGTAACCGGTACCATCCCAGGCAAAGCCTATTATGCTGCCGGTTATATTGTTTTCAGCTATTACACTTGCAATGTGTGCCTGGTGGTGCTGTACTTCGATCTTACTTTTAGAATTTAGTTTTTTAGTAAATTTTGTTGAGGCGTAGCCGGGATGTTTATCATATGCCACCAGGTCGATTTTATCGATATTAAAAAGTTTTCTGTAATTTTTATATGTGGAGGACAAAAATTCTATGGACTCCAGATCATCAAGGTCTCCTATATGCTGGCTTACGATTCCGTAATTCTTCACCATAAAGCAGAAGGTATTTTTCTCATGTGCTCCTGCTGACAGTATAATAGTTTTTCCGATATCTTTTCCAAGCTTTATGGGATAGGGGGAGTACCCCCGTGCTCTCCTTATAATCATCTCCCGGTCATCAAAGATTTTTATTACCGAATCATCATATCTGGAGTAAATGTCCCGGTTGTGGATCAGGAAATAATCACAGATCTTCCCGAGCCTCCCATAAGCTTCCTGGTTTTCTGCAGCAATAGGATCTTCCGATATATTCCCGCTGGTCATTATAAGGGGAACATCAATATGATTAAAAAGCAGGTGGTGAATGGGAGTATAGGGAAGCATCACTCCTTCATATCTATTATAAAGGGATACATATCTGGATATTATATTATTGCCTGGTCTCTTTCTTAGCAGGACAATAGGAGCTCTTGATGAGGTGAGGCTTTTAATTTCAATTTTATTTAGATAACAGTATTTTTCTACGGATTCAATGTTTTTTACCATTACTGCAAACGGCTTCACTGGCCTTTTCTTTCTTTTTCTAAGCTCTGAAACAACACTATCGGAGGTCGCATCGCATGCTATCTGGAACCCGCCGAGGCTCTTTACGGCTACAATCTTTCCTTTCTTAATCAGTTCTGCCGCTTTGATCACCGGGCTATTGGTATTTATTTTTTTACCTCTTCTGTCTGTAAGAATAAGCTCAGGTCCACACTTTTTGCAGGCATTCGGCTGCGCGTGGAATCTTCTGTCAAGAGGGTCGCTAAATTCTTCAGCACAGTCCTCGCATAAGTTAAATTTACGCATTGTGGTATTTTGCCTGTCGTAGGGCATCTTGCTTATAATAGTAAATCTTGGGCCGCAGTTGGTGCAGTTGGTAAAAGGATAGTAGTATCTGCGGTTTTCTTCTTTATTGTTTATATCTTCGATGCACTTACTGCAAGTAGCAATATCGGGAGAGATAAGCTGGAATTTCTCTTTAGTATCCCTGCTTTTTTCTATTTTAAAGCCTTTAAAGTCCCTGTAAGGCACTTCTTCTGCATTTATTTCTTCAATAAAGGATGCAGGCGGCTTTTGCGATCTTATATCAGAAATAAAGCTGTTGACTCCCATACTTTTATTGGTATTAAGGTAAATAAGTACCCCTTCAGTGGTATTGGTGACTGTTCCGCAAAGTTTATGTTTTTTGGAAAGTCTGTATATAAAGGGCCTGAAGCCCACGCCCTGGACAATACCGGTTACAGTTATCTTATATGTCTTTAAGCTGTTTTTTTTATCATTCATCCTATTAAGATTTAACCGCTGATATTTTAGCAGTAATACTGCAGCAAGGCCAATGTAATTAAAAATTATTATTAAAAATTACAATAGTCATATTAATTGACAAATACGCGAGTTTCGAATTTGCTGAGCCCACACATATTTTTAACATTAA
>CAZLOE010000024.1:0-21420 GCA_964561115.1 uncultured Actinomycetota bacterium | reverse complement strand
CCCAGCTCTGATACTCTTTCTGATATTTCTTGTTCGGAAAACAATACATTTCCCAATATATCATTTTTTACTAATTTTTTTTCTTTTTGTCTTCTCAAAATCAGAGCTGAATAATGATTAATCTAATATGTTAACATATCAGTATCCTGTATTAATGCTACCCAGGTAGATCCCCTGTTGAATAAAATGGTATCGCCGTTTTCATCTCTATATGTAAAGGGGTCAAAAGCAGATGATCTTTCCCAGGTGCCTTCTATTACATTTCCATCCATAAAGAAAAATGCCTTACTGTTGTCGCTGGTACCAGTGGTCCTTACTACCATATGCCCGCTTGAATCTATAGGTCCTTCGATATCAGTTATCATAACGATCACATTGTTGACTGTAATCTGACTGCCGGTCTCATAGTCTGTATGAGGTGAACCTCCTACATATTTCAGGTAATTATTATTTTCCCCATCATATTCAAAATAAGCTTTAAAAGTTTCGCTGGAAAAATTAATTGTTATATCCGATACATCTCCCCTGTCTGAATCATCTGCATCTTCCTTAAATCTTAGAGGAGACTGCCCTCCTTCAAGTGAATAGCTATAATCCAGTGCATCTTCTTTTAGTGCAACAGTTGACATAAAAGCAGTATGCTCAGTGATATCGCTTCTGGTATAGTCCCTCCATCCTGAATCGGCGTATGCAATGACTTCACTGTTTCCATCTAAAACATCAATATCCAGATTTCTTATTACATCATAACATTCCGGATATGTTCCCCAGAACGCATAAAGGGGGTCAAGGCTTCTTGCTATTTCTGCATAGTATATCCTGGTACTTCTTACCGGGCCTATAGTTTCCGCCTCATAGGAAGAGAATACAGCTACATATCTTGTGATCCCGTACTCGTCTACTACTTCAAATACTATATCAGCATACATCAGTCCGGATTGAGGCCTTGCATCTGTGGTATTTTCAACCATTATAGCTATTGGCCTATCGTCTTTTACCGAATCAGTGATCTCAAGACCGCTGAAAATATTTATGTTACCGGTTATTTCTTTTACAGTGGTCTGGCTCCCCTCTTCTTCTCCTTCTTCTGCTCCAAGTTCATTCTCTTCTTCTGCCTCAAATTCTTCTTCTGAAGCAGTCTCCTGCTCAACAGCTCCACCTTTACTGCAGCCGGTAAAGGCCATAGTAGTAATCAATGCTGTTATTAAAAATGAAAAAATCAGGATTTTGACTTTTATGTTTCCTTTAAGTGTCAATTTAAGATACCTCCGTTTATATTTAAATCATTTTTTTTATAAATAAATTTCTAATTATTATAAATAGAATTGCTAAAAAATAAAATACCAATATGATAACAATTATGAACCTCGTGCGGAGTTCTCTGTCAGAAGATAATTCCTGATAGACATAGGCATCTTCCACACTTTCTCTGGAAATCATATTAAGTTCTTTTATTTTCTGACCATTTATAAAAATATCAATAGTCCCCAGTATATCTTTTTTTTCAACCGGCAAATCAATATCACTGTATGAATTTTGCTTTATTTCGATCTGGTCATCATTTATATTTATTAGTTCCACATAATCAGACTCGGGATACAGGTCAAGATTTAATTCTGCCTTATCTTTAATAGTGGTGGTTGCGGCTGCTTGATGTGAATCTATTATTTTTACATATTTTAAATTACCGTAGGTCCAGTTGAGAAGTTTTAATGCATCCTTATCTCTCTCCTCCAGAGAACTGCTGTTTAAGATGACCGTTATTAATCTCAGATCATTTTTTTCCGAATAAAGCACTATACAATAGCCTGCATTATTTGTATAACCGGTCTTTACCCCTTTTATAGAATCATAATCAAGCAGGTTATTTGTATTTGTGATCTCTATCTCCTGGTCATTTTTTATTATTGTATCTTCTCTGGTGTTTACTATTTCTTTGAATATTTCATTTTCCATGCAGTAACTTGCAATAATTGCCATATCTCTCGCAGTGGATCTATGGTCGGGAAATTCGTCATCCAACCCGTTTGTGTTCTTAAAAAAAGAATTTTCAGCACCTATTTCTTCTGCCTTTTTATTCATCAATTCTACAAAATCCTCTACACTGCCGGAAACATATTCCGCAAGTGCTATGGTTGCATTATTATGGGAACATATAAGTGAAGCTTTGCACAGATCCATCAAGCTTATGCTGTCACCTGTCCTGAACCTAAAAGCAGAATGGTTTCTTCCTGAAGCGTTTTTTGATATCTCAACAACCTGGTCAAAATCATTTATATTTTCAATAGCAATAATTGATGAAAGTATCTTGGTAGTACTGGCAGGATACATCGAACTGCTGGAGTTTTTCTCCCATAAAATATCCCCTGTGTCATAATTTAAGATCACAGCAGATTCTGCAGATATATCAATCTTATCATTATAGGAAGCCTTTTGGTCATCGCCATAAATTTTATTAGGATTTAAAAATAAAAAAGAAGAAAATAATAAGACAACTATAAGCAGGATTAATATACTGGAATATACCTTTATGCCGCAGCTTTTTAAAACTGAAGAACCGCCATATATCATTTATATTTTTCCATAAACCTTCTATTTTCTCTTTTTACCAAAAGTTCCTGAAAATCGCAGAGCATTCTTTCCAACCTGCTCAATTCTCTGGCTGCTTTAATATGAAATCCTTTTTTCCCAGACATAAGCAGCGGAAATATTATCTGCTGCATAAATGAGGAATTTCGTGTTGCAAAATTTTCAAAAAGCTTTAAATGTTTTACTTTTATTCCGTATTTAGCCAATTCACCCGTAAGTTTTAAGATCTCAATATCTTCTGCATTTATAATATATTTATTGTTTTCTTTACTCCAATCTATTAATTCATTTTCCAGTAATTCATTCATAGAGGATTGTGAAAGTTTAAAATTCTTTCTAATATCTTCCTGGGTATATTTTCTCGTACTGTAATCAGGTTTGAATTCTTCTCCTAATTTCAATTCAAGATCTTCTGAAGATTTACTAACGCTGATAAATTCTTTGAACTCCTTTGATTTTATCTTTTGCTTAATAACAGGCAGGGGCATGTAAAAATCTTTCTGCATTTTTAATATGAAGTTTAATCTTTCAATATCTTCCTTGTAAAAAATCCTGTACTTATTTGATGCTCTTTTGGGGGAAATAAGACCTTCAGATTCAAGGAATCTTAGTTTACTTCCTGTTAGATCAGGGTACAATTTTTTTAATTTTTTTACTGCCTTACCTATGGTAAGGTATTTTTTTTCTTTTTCTTTATCGGCCACTTAAGACTTCTTACCGTGATGAAAAAATAAAAATATATATTTCCCTATCTGTATTTTATCACCGTTTTTTAACAGTGATTCTTCTGATATTTCCCCATTCAAATAACTTCCGTTTAAACTGCCTAAATCTTTTAATTTAAAATCATCACCTGTTCTTTTTAATATTGCATGTTTTCTTGAAACTGTTATATCATCAAGGAATATATCAGACTTTGGATTTCTCCCTATAGTGAATTTAGACTTATTTATAAAGAATTTATCACCCACATCGGGGCCTTTTATTACTACCAATCCGCTTTTTTCTATTGGTACTTTCTTTATATAATCAAGTATATCGCTGGATACCTCTTTTTCTAATTCAATCTTTTTTTCTTTTATGGATTCTGTTTTTTTATTATTTGATTTAGAATTCATTATATTCCCTATTATAATAATTTGTGAATTTATGTCTTACAAAATCATATAATTTTATAAAATACTTTTTTATGATGTATTCTATATTATTATATCATCTTTTTTAATTAATATGGTCGGGACGAGAGGATTTGAACCTCCGACCCCCAGTACCCCATACTGGTGCGCTAGCCAAACTGCGCCACGTCCCGTAATATATATTTTAAGGTAACAAATATTATTAGTAAAGAATTCAACTTATGAAATATCTTCAACCTCAGCTTTAAACTTTCTAGTCATAAGTTTGTTCACTGATTCCAAAGGGTTTAAGCCTCTATAGATTATTTTATATACAGTTTCTGTTATAGGTACTTCAATACCTAATTTTTTAGAAGTATTATAAACAGCTTCAGTGGTCTTCACACCCTCCGCAACCATATACATGCTCCTCATTATTTCCTTTATTTTTTCTCCCCTGGCTAATCTTTCTCCTACATTTCTATTCCTGCTGTGTTTGCTTATACAGGTCGCCACAAGATCACCCATTCCTGCAGCTCCCGAAAAAGTAATCGGATTTGCTCCAAGTTTTATACCGAACTTCGATAGTTCATACAACCCCCTTGTCACCAGAGAGGCTTTTGTGTTTGCCCCATAACCCAGACCGTCAGAAATTCCTGCCGCAATAGCAATAATATTTTTTACCGCTCCGCCGATTTCTACCCCTATTACATCACGGTTGGTATATACTCTTAATTTATCTGTCGATATCATCCTCTGGATGTATTTTAAAACCTTCATTTTAAAAGATGCAGCAACTGATACGCTTGGGAGGCCTTTCGCTATCTCCGGGGCAATATTTGGCCCTGATAATACACAAATATTTGAGATTAAACTTTTAGGCAGGCATTCTTCCATCACCTGCGATAATCTGAGATTGCTCTTAGTTTCCAGTCCCTTGGCTACATTCAAGACACATTTTATATATTTACTGTTCTCCTCAAGTTTTTTCTTAAATTTGTTTAGTATCTCTCTTAATGCATGTGAAGGGACGGCAAAAATCACAATTTCAGGATTGCCAAAATCATAAGTCAAATCTGTAAAAGGTTTAACGTTTTTAGGGATCAGTAAATCTCCAGTATACTTTTTATTTTTATTAGTTCTTTTTATCTCTTTATATGTAAAGCTGCTTCTTGTCCATAAATTAATATTATATCCTTTTCCGGCAATTATCACTGCCAGGGTAGTCCCCCAGCTGCCGGCACCGATTACATTTATAATTATTTTTCTCCTCATCCTTACCTTGTTTTTATAATTTAATATTTAAATTTAAAATTTATAGGCGTACCTTTAAATCCAAATTTTTCTCTTATATTATTTTCAATATATTTTTTTATATTTACTCTCTTCGCTGCATCCATATTGGAAAAAACTAAAAAATAAGGCGGTGAAGTTTTTAACTGTCTTATAAATTTAATCTTAAACTTCCTTCCTTTAATAAAGACACCTTCTTTTTTTTGCTCCATCTCCTTAAATAAACTATTGAGTTCACCGTCTTTTACTTTCTTTTTTCTTTCTTTCATCAATTCATCTATCATACTTATAATATTTTCAACTCCCTTTTTAGTCAATGCACTTACCTTTAAAAAAGGAATGTAGCTTGCAAATCTAATCTTCTGGTAAAAGGTTTTTATAAAATCCTGAACAGTACTTTTATCGACTAAATCAATTTTATTAAATATTATACATTCACTTACACCCTTTTTTATACAAATTTCTACAATTTTTAAGTCCTGTACTGTTACTTCCATGCTGCAGTCTACCACAATCAAACAAATATCAGAGTTTTCTATTGCTCTGATAGTCCTTAGTTTACTGTAAAATTCAAGATCTTCTTCACTGGCTCTTCTTCTCTTTAAACCTGCAGTATCAATGTATCTATAGTTCTTACCTTCTATGTTCAAAATAATATCAATGCTGTCCCTGGTAGTACCTTCCACCTCGTCTACTATAGCCCTTTCTTCATTGATTATTGAATTAAATAATGTTGATTTACCGACATTGGGTTTACCCAGTATACATATGCCAGGAATATGCTCTTCTCTGTATTCCTTTATATCTGCTCTATCCTCTTTGAACTTAGAAACTATTTCATCTAAAAGATCCCCCGTATTTCTACCGTGCATTGCAGATATTTTTATAGGATATCCGAATCCAAATTTTAGGTAATCTTCAATATAAAAGCTGCCCTTTTCGTCATCAACCTTATTTCCGGCAAAAATGATATCTTTGTCTGTTTTTCTCAGCATTGATGCTATTTCCTCGTCAAGTATTGATACCGGTTCTCTGAGATCGACTAGAAAAATAATAATATCTGATTCCCCAATTGCTTTTTTGGTTTGCAGGAACACCTGAACATCCATTCTCTGTTTTGATTTTAAGTCTATCCCTCCCGTGTCCAGCAGGTAAAAGATCCTACCGTTCCAATCAGACTTATAATATTTTCTGTCTCTGGTAATCATAGGTTCATGATGCACTATTGCTTCGGCTTTACCACAGATCCTGTTAATCAGAGTGGACTTTCCTACATTTGGCTTTCCCACAACTGCAATTTTAGGAATATTTTCATTCATATTTTTTTTATTGACAGTCATGATGCTAATTCTTTTATAAAACTAAAGCCTTCTTCAGATATTATTTTTATCTTACTGTTAATACTTTTTAGGTTTTTTTTAGAATAATCATCAATAGTAAGATCATCATCATTAAAAATACTATCAGGTATGATTATTTTTTCATATAAGTTTAGGTTTTCTTTTTTCAATTCTGATATTATATCACTACCGGTCAAAAGACCTGATACTTTTATATTTCCCCCAAAGTAATTATTTTTGATTTCCAATACTTTTACAGGCAAACCGTCACTGCATTTCATGCTATATAAATTTTCCCAGACGAGTTTTAATGCACTTTCTATGACGATTTTTCCGTATTCAGATGTGACTACTAATATGTTTTTATGACAGATCTCATCGGTAATACTGCTGTATTTAATATAATCCCCCACCTGCTTTAAAAAGTCAGTACTTTTTCCAATACCATTTTTGATCTGACAAAAATCCCCGTAATGAGTATGATAAGGAAGTTCAGCACCGGCTAAAATATAAAATTCATCAGAAAGATAGATCTTTCCATCTGCTTTAAGATGCTTATATTTTATCTTAAAGTCATTTACAGATCTTATGGTATTTTTAGCATATTTTCCGCTGCAGGGTTTTAAATCTTTTTCAGAGTTGAATTTAGTAATCCCTACCGGTACGATTCCTATCGATTTTATATGAGTAAAATCATTCAATAAAACAAAAATCGTCTCAGCCAGGTATCTGCCATCATTGATACCCGGGCATAGAACGATTTGAATATTTGTTTTTATGCCGTACCTATCAAGAATCTTAAGGTTATCTATTGCCTTTTTACTTTTTTTACTGCCGAAAATTATCGATCTTACAGAACTGTTAATGCTGTGTATAGAAACATTAAGCGGTTCCAATCTGTACTTTATTATTTTTTTTAGATCATTATCTGTAATATTGGTAAGGGTCACAAAATTGCCATACATATAGGAAAGAGTATAATCATCATCTTTTATATATAGAGAAGCCCTCAAATTTTTAGGAAGCTGTTTGACAAAACAGAATATACAATTATTATTGCATGTCTTTATCTCTTTTAAAACTTCAAAGCTTTTCAATTGTTCTTATTACGTCTGTTATATCTTTTTCGGGAGTAGAAGCACCGCCGCAGATCCCTATTTTTTCCACATTTTTAAACCATTTAGGCTTAATTTCCCTGAAATTTTCAATATGGTAAGTTGCTGTACCACATTTTTCTGATATTTCTTTTAAGTGTGCGGTATTGGCACTGTTTTTTCCACCCACTACAATCATCATATCCACATTTTTCGCCATCTTACTGGTAGAATTCTGCCTTTCTTTAGTGGTATTGCAGATGGTATTAAATATCAATAATTCTTTTGCTTTATCCAATAGTTTATTAGTGACCGACCTTAGCTTTTCAATAGTCTGTGTTGTCTGAACTACTACACCTATTTTCTCTTTTACCGAAAGACTTTCAGCATCTTTTTCGTTTTCCACTACAGCATAATTTTTACCTATTACATGATCTTTTATTCCTGCCACCTCTGGATGGTCCTTGCTCCCGATAATCACTACAAAATATTTATTACTGCTTAGTTCCATTGCCCTGTGCTGTGCTTTTTTTACAAAGGGACATGTGGCATCGACAATACTTATATTTTTATTTTTTAACTCCTTTAGTAATTCCGGAGACATTCCATGAGATCTAATAATAAAAATACTGCCGGGCTCTATCTCGTCTATTTTTTTTGCAGAATTCAACCCTTTCCTGGTCATTTCATTTGTGACTCCTGAATTATGAATAATAGAACCCAGGGTAAAAATTTTAACCTTACTGTCCTTATTTTTCTTTAATATATCTTCAGCTATGTTTAGCGCTCTTTTTACTCCAAAGCAATATCCGGAATGTTTTGTCTTAGTTACTTTCAATATTTTTTTTAAAATAGTTATTTTATTTTATTATATATTCTTTCTATCTCCTGCATCGTTTTTTCAACTATTATACTGATGGCTTCTTTTTTGTTGTATTTTTTCACTATATCCTTAACATCTATTACTTCTCCAGCAATAAGTTTTATTTTAGGAAAAAATATCCTCTTATGAGGTTTCTGTACTATTTTATTGGCTCCGCTTATAGCTACTGCAATAATGGGCGTTTTACTATATGCTGCTATAAATCCCATTCCCTTTTTACCTTTTCTAATTACACCATCCGTCGATCTTGTACCTTCCGGAAATAATCCAAGTATGTTGCCGTCTTTTAATACATCAAATGATGTTGAAATCGTTCTTCTATCCAATGTTCTCCTTTTTACCGGAAATGCGTTTAAAAAAAACACCAGAGAACCTAAAAATTTATTATTATAAAGTTCTTTCTTTGCCATAAAGTATATGCATCTAGGGATATATGCTCCTATTATTACCGGGTCAATGTAACTTATATGATTGGAACATAATATGAATTTACCTTTTCTGGGAACTTTGTCTAAGTCTATCCTCTCTACTCTATAAAACAGGTTAAACAAAAACATTAATAAGAGTTGTATCAATCTGAATAAAATAAAATATGCTTTACTGTGTTTTGTTTTTATCATTTATCTTCTCAAAATAAAGTTTTTTAATCTTTTCCACTACTTCTATTACTGATAAATCAGACGTATCAATCACGATTCCGTTTTCAGGTACGGTAAGAGGGCTGTCTTCCCTGCTGCTGTCTATTTTATCTCGTGTTATGATCTCATCCCTGGTTATAATCATTTCCTGAAACTGGCCCTTTTCTTTGTTCTGAAGGTCTCTCCTCTTTATCCTCTCCTCCAGGTTTGCGGTCAGGTATATTTTTAATATTGCTTCAGGGCATACTACACTTCCAGTGTCTCTTCCCTCAAGCACTGCATCGCCGTCTCTTGTAAGCTCTCTTTGAACCTTGACCAGATATTTCCTAATACCAGATAATTTAGAGACGATTGAAACTGCAGACCCAACTTCCCTGCTTCTTATTTCATTGGTCACATCTTTTCCATCCATTTTTACTTTTGTATATTCTTTTTCGTTTACAGAACTACTATCTAACTCAAGATCTGTATTCATGGCAATATCCAATATAGCTTTCTGGTTTTTGTAATCTATATTATTCTGAACAGCAAGAAGTGTAAGGGCTCTGTACATTGCTCCAGTATCAATATACTTATAATTCAATTCCTTTGCCAATATTTTTGCTACTGTACTCTTACCGCTTCCTGCAGGACCATCTATGGTTATAATATTTTTAGGAATATTTTTAACTTTCATCTACAGAATTTTATATTCATCCACTTACCTTTTGAATATCATACCATCAATTTCTTCATAATATATTTGAAACTTGGAAATGATGTATTTATACAATCAGAATTCAGAATAGTGACTTTTCCTGCTGATAGTAAGGACAATATGGAAAGAGACATAGCAATTCTATGGTCTCCAAAACTTTCCACTGTACCTTCACCTGCTTTAAAATCAGTACTTCCTCTGACTATCATCCCATCTTTTTTTTCTTCTATATCAACGTTTAATTTTTTAAACTGGCCTACGATTGATTTGATCCTGTCGCTTTCTTTAAACCTTAATTCTTCTGCTCCTTTTACTACTGTTTCACCTTCAGCGGCAGCCGCTGCTACACAAAGTATCGGTATTTCATCAATAATGCGGGGTATCTTTTCTTTTCCTATTTTTGTTGAATTAAGCTTGCTGTAAAAAACCTCTATATCTGCAACAGGCTCTTTGTTAAAAACTCTTTTATTTTTTATATAAATATTACCGCCCATTTTCTTTAGTATTTCCAGAAAACAGCTTCTTGTAGGGTTTATTCCAACATCTTTTATCATTATGTGAGAATGTTTTAAGAGCAGAGCCGCAACTATAAAATATGCAGCAGAAGATATATCTCCTGGTATATATATCTTAGTCGCTGTTAAATCTTTGCCTGGTTTTAATTTTACGTATTTACCTTTGTAAGAAATATCTGCTCCAAAATATTCAAGCATTCGCTCTGTATGATCCCTTGAGATTTGTGGCTGATTTATTTCTGTTGGACCACTGGCATTAAGTGCCGCCAGTAAAATACTGGATTTTACCTGAGCGCTTGCTAACTTCAAATTAAATTTCTTGCCCTTGAGACCGGGATTTCCAAAAATTACAATTGGTGCTTTGGTATTATTTTCCCTTCCATTTATAACTGCACCCATTCTTGCCAGTGGTTTTATTACTCTTTCCATAGGCCTGCTGTTTATTGAACTATCACCGCTTAGTACAGACATAAAATCTGTTGCAGCAAGGACACCACTCATCATTCTGATTGTCGTTCCTGAATTTCCTACGTCGAGTATTTCAACAGGTTCATTATAATTATCAATTCCTCTGCCGAAAACTACTAAATTCCCCTCTATCCTTTCAACCTTTACCCCTAATTTCCTTAAAACATCAATAGTCTTAATACAGTCCTTACAGAATAAGAAATTTTCTATTAAGACATTGTTTTTGACCAGTGATGATATTATTGCACTTCTATGCGAAATTGATTTATCCCCTGGAATCTTTATCTCGCCTTTTAAGCTTTCTGCCCCGTATATATTCATCTTATTCACCTAAAACTTTTTTTATGCTTGCTTCATAGCCTGATTTTTCAATAGCAGCCTTGGCAGTTTTCACTGCGTCCTCATCTTGTATAAGAACTTTCAGTATTCCTCCACCGCTGAACTCAGTAGAGTGAAAAATTGATATATCTTCAATATTTATACCATGAGAGCTTATAGCCATAGTGATTTCACTCAGTACTCCTGCTTTGTCAGGTATTGATACTCTAAGCTCATACAATTTTGATATATCTTTTTCAACATATTTTGGTAAATTCATTCTTGCTTTCTGAGCTTTGACGTAATGTTTTTTTATAAACGATGAATTACCCTTTTTTAAATTATTCTTAAAATTTTCAAGATACTTCATATAAACATCTATGGATTCGATCAATTCATCTTTGTTTTCTATACTTATATCAAGCCACATTTTCGTGTTTGCAGCAGCAATTCTGGTCATATCTCTGAAACCACCCGCACATAGTTTGAATAAATTTTTTAAGTCCTTTTGCTTGTCATCTATCATATCAACAAGACTTGTCGATAAAACATGCGGCAGATGGCTTATTAATGCCACATTTATATCATGCTCTTTGGGATTCATAGAAATGACCTTTGCGCCTATTCCGGTGAACAGAGAATGTAATGTGACCAGCGGCTCTGAAATTGTGGTACCGGTAGGAGTGAGTATGTAAAACGCGTTTCTAAATAAGTCCGGAGTTGCACTCAATACACCCTCGTTCTCTGAACCAGCCATGGGGTGCCCGCCGATAAAAAACACATCTCTTGGTAATATTTTACCTGCCTTCTTGACTATTTTTTCCTTAGCGCTTCCGACATCGGTTATTATTACATTCTTTTTCAGATGTTCCTTTAGGTTATTCAGCACTTCAATAATATTGCTTATGGGAGTAGCAATTATTATTAAATCAGCATTTATAACAGCTTCTCTGTAATTTCCAGCGGGAATATCAATTATATTTCTGTACTTAGCTATGCTCATCGATTCTTCTTCAATATCATAGCCTGTGATAACAAAATTTTTGTTTAAATTTTTTAAAGATAAAGCCAGTGATCCTCCGATCAGTCCCAATCCTATCACTGTTATATTTTTAATTTTTTTCATTTTAAACTTTAATTAAAAATTATTGTTCTAAAAATGTTATTTAAAAATATTTTATAACTATATAAAAATTATCATATTTTGTGAACAAGAATTTAACAGTAATATAAAAATATTTTACTACAGTTTTAATAATTTTATTAATATTAAAAAAATTTTAAAAAACTATTAAAATTTTCTAATATTTTAATCCACATCTATTGACAACATTTTTTATTTTTGATATCTTTTTATCATCTTAGGACAGGAGGCAACTTTTAGAAGTAACTGAGATTTGTAATCGAAAGAAAACAATTGGTAGGTTAAAAGTCTGAAAAGTCCCTGAGAAAAGTTCTAAGATGTACCCCGAGATTTTAAGTAGCCTAATGCGCTAGCAATGGCGAAAGATAACTCGGGGTTTTTTATTATTATTCCAAAACCTTGGTAAATATTTTTACTAAAAGTGGGTCAAATTGAGTCCCCGAACACCTATACAACTCTTCTATTGCCTCTTCCATGCTTACCGCCTTCTTGTAACATCTATCATGGGTCATAACATCAAATGCATCTACAATATTTATTATCCGTGATTCCAAAGGAATTTTTTCACCTTTTAATCCTCTGGGATAACCATTTCCGTTCCAGTGCTCATGATGTGATAATATACCAACGGATATAGGAGACAGCTGCGGAGATGAAGAAGAAATATTATATCCTATCTCAGGATGTTTTTTTATGATCTCCCACTCTTTCTTGGTAAGTTTACCTTTCTTGGTAAGGATTTCATCCGGTATAGCTATTTTTCCTATATCGTGAAGAGTAGAAAGAAGTGATAATTCATTTAATTTATTATCCGGGAGTTTTAATGCCTGTCCTAAAAGAAGAGCCATTTTTCTTAATCTTATGGCGTGCTCTTCAGTTTCATAACTTTTTTCCTGAAGCGTGGTTTCAAGAGATGCGATTATTGAGCTTGATATAGTGTCTCTTTCAAGTAGTTTTCTACTGTACATGCGGTCCTCGGCTTCCTTTATTATAGTCTTAATATTACAGCCGCAATCTCTCTTGGTCGAGGTGCCCAGGGATATACTCAGCGGTATCTTCTGATCAGTAGTCTTAAGACACTTTTCTCTTATCCTGTTTATTATTACTTCCGAATTTTTTTCAGTAGTGTTAGGCAGCAGTATAGAAAATTCGTCGCCGCCCCATCTTGCAATAATATCTTCTTTTCTGCAGCTTCTCTTTAAAATATTTGCAGTCTTTTTTAATATCCTATCCCCTTCCTTAGGGCTGAAGGTATCATTTACAAGTTTTAATCCGTTGACATCCCCTATAATAAAACTTAACGGAAGCTGCCTTTTTGTGTCAAGTCTCTTAATCTCTTCTTCAAAATATGCCCTGTTATACAATCCTGTTAATTTATCCTTCAACAGCAGGAATCTAACTTTTTCTTCTGCCTGTTTTCTTTCCAGTATATTTGTAAAGATATCTGCAGCGATCTTTAGCAGTTTTATATCATCTTTGGTCCAGACCCTTTTTTCTTTCACATTATCCAACCCTATATAACCTATAAGAGATTCATTGTATATCATTGGGACAGCTACAATTGACTTTATTTTCTGTAACTGGATAAGTCTTTTCGCCTTCTTTTTCTTTATCTTGATTTTAGAAACGTCAGGAATCTGTACAATTTCCAGGTTATTTAATTTCTTCATCCAGAGAGTAATTTCTTCAGCAAAAAAATCCTTTATATTTTTTAACTGCGACTTTATACCTTTATCGCACCACTCATATGTTTTTCCTGTCTTTATTTTAAAGTTTTTAAAAATACATACATATCCATGATCGGTATTGGTAAATTTTACTATCTCCTCAAGAGCATTTTTTATACCGTCATCAATATTATCAAGCTCAAGATTAATAAAGCTTTTGGACAATGTAGCAATAAGATTTTCAAATCTTATACGATAATGCAAAGACTTGTTCATTTTGTTCTGATCAGTAATATCTCTTAGTAATACCACTCTTCCTATAAAATTTTTATTGTTAAAAAAAATGGGGCTTATTGTCATTTTGTATTCTTTTTTACTCTTTTTATCTTTAATGATTATATTCCTTCGAATTCTATTGATCCCAGACATATTTTTAAAGTAATTCCTGCAATCAGTCATTATCTCAGTAATGGGCTTTCCTATAAAATTACTGGTGTAACTTTTAAAAATATTTTTAGCAGGATGATTTATATATAAAATACGATCATCACTGTCCAGTACAATTATATGTTCTCTTATGGTATCGAAAACTTTCTCGCGTGCAATAGGGACAATATCTATTATCTTTAAACGGCTGAATCCTAATATTATTATAAAGCTGCTGATTATCAAGATGAGTGGTGTTATGTCTACAATATTGAAAGGATTAATCCCTATAGTATGTACAGTGTATGCAAACCAGGGTATTGACAATAAAGAGATGATACCTACAGATTGAACACGTAAAACACTAAATTTTGAGCTTAAAATACGTATGATGATGTAATGAGTGACTAAAATCACTGTACATAAATATACTATCCATATCCAGAACCAAACACCATATTCATGAACAAATAGATTTGAATTACTATCTAATATGGTATTTTTCCAGAATAATCCATGAAAATCATTGGTGATTATAAAGACCACGGTAAGAAACGGTATAATGCTTAAAAGAGCTGTCTTTTTGGCTGTTATCCATCTTTTATAACCTGTATTTTGAAGTACGACTAATAAATATAGCAAAGGAACAGCAGCTATTCCGATATATTCTATTTTATCCATCAGGATTTTTATTTGAAGATCGCCGTTTAATAACTGGAAAGTCTTTCCTGTCATCCATATTAAACAGCTTGCCACCAATAATATTCCTGCTCTGGAATCAGCATAAATTTTATTCTTCCAGATTTTCCATATAAATATTATTGAAACTATTACTCCTAAAATTAATATTATAATATATGATGGGTACTGAAAATTCATTTATATATTTTTTAATTCCTCGCCTTACTTTATACTTTTAAAAATAATATAATCAAATTTATTATATACAATTGTATTACATATATAATATATTTTTATATTACATAAAATTGTTTTAATATATTATCATAAATTTAAATAAATTAACATATAATTTTATAAATATTTTATTAATATATTATTATTTAATAATATAAAGGTAAGCATTAAGAAAGTATATAAAAAGATAGAGATTTAAGATTCTGCAGTAAGGCAGATACTGTTAAAGAAGTTAAATAAGTAACGATTTTTTATTTAATATTATCCTATTATACTTTTTACTTTTTTAATAATAGAATTGCTTGATATTCCTTCATACTCCAAAAGTTCAAAAGGCTCGCCGCTTCTGGGCATTTTTTCTACTGAAAGCATAAATACAGGTTTTTTTTCTGAAGCAGCACTTTTTACAGCTTCCCCCAAGCCTCCCTGGGCAAAATGGTCTTCTACTGTTATTATAGCTTTTGTTTCCCTCTGAGCTTTTAAAATCGTATTTCTATCTATTGGCTTAATACAATATAGATCGATTACTCTTAACAGTATATCTTCTTTTTTTAATATATCGTAAGCTTTTAATGCTTCATGTAAGGTAATCCCTGCAGCACAGACAGTTACTTGATCATCTTTACTTTCCTTCAAGACTTTACTACCACCGATTTCAAAACTATCTTTATCATCATATATAACAGGCGTTTCCATTCTGGTAGTCCTGATATATACATTCCCAAAATGCTCGGCAGCCTTCTCTACTAATTTTTCTGTTGATATTCCATCCGATGGATATAGGACTACAGAATCAAGCAAAGTCCTGAACATGGCAATGTCTTCCAACCCCATTTGAGAAGGCCCATCTGCCCCAATCGAGACACCTACATGAGAACCTACGAATTTTATATTTGATCTGGAATACTGACTCATTCTGATCTGATCAAAGGCTCTGGTAAGGAATGAAGCAAATGATGAAACAAACGGGATTTTTTTCCTTAAGGATAGGCCAAGTGCCGTACCCACCATATTCTGTTCTGCTATATACATCTCAAAAAATCTTTCTGGATAGTATTTCTCAAAAATTTCTGAATAGGTTGAATTACTGACCTCTGCATCAAGCACTACAATCTGAGGATATTTTGGAAATATGTTTACCAGGGCATTGCCGTATGCTTTTCTGGTAGAGATTTTATTACCTTCTATAGAGATCTTATCCGATTTTTTTATTTCTGATTTATTTATAACCACCTGCTCAGGCTTTAAGATTTCACCTTTTAGATCCTTATCTATTTCTCCCAGTTCTTTAAGCGCTACACCCATCTGTTCTATAGAAATTGCTTTCCCATGCCAACCGTTTTTATCCTCCAGCAGGCTTACCCCTTTACCTTTTATAGTTTTAGCAATTAACATTGACGGTTTATCTTTTACCTCAAGTGCTCTTTTATAAGCATCAGCTATTTCTTCAATATTATGACCGTCAACTGTAAAAGTCTCCCATCCGAATGATGATATTCTATCTTTATAAGCATTGATACTGCTGCCGTACATCGTCTCTTTACTCTGACCGAGCCTGTTTACATCTATGATGCCTATTAAACTATCAAGTTTATAATGGGCAGCAACCTGCATAGCTTCCCACTGGGAACCTTCAGTCATCTCGCCATCACCCAAAAGTACAAAAGTCTTATATGGTAGCTTATCTATATATTTAGCATTAAGCGCCATACCCAAACCGATAGAAAGCCCCTGTCCCAGTGATCCTGTTGCAGCTTCAGCAAATTCAAAATTTGGGGTAGGATGTCCTTCAAGCCTGCTGCTAAATTTCCTTAGTGTCAGAATTTCTTTCTCGCTGACAACACCGGCAGCAGCCCAAAGTGAATATAATAACGGTGAAGCATGTCCCTTGGAAAAGATCAACCGGTCATTATTTATATAATCTATATCATCAATTCTAAACCTGAAAAAACCTCCAAATAATAATGTTGCCATCAATTCTACTGCTGATAATGAAGAGGAGGGATGACCGGAACCTGCTTTAGTGGTTGAAATCAATATATAATACCTGATCAATTTTGATATTTTCTCTATCTTTTCTTTATTAAGCACTTTTCCTCCAATCGAATCATCATGATTTACTGTTTTTTAATGCAATCAATATTTGGTATGATTTAACATATTTATTTTAGTTTGTCAAATATATTAAAAGCTTTTTCTGATATCTTTTATCGCGGCTCTACATGTATTGATATACCACATATATTATTAAATTTTTTCTTTATATCATCTTCTATCCTGGAAATTACAAAGTGCGCTTTCTTAACACTCACACTTTTTTTTAACCTACAGTGGAATGCCAGATTATATAGTTTATCTTTCTCAAGAATAGTGAAATTGTGACAGGTCTCAGGATCAACATAAGGAGATATTTCCCTTTTAATTCTGGAAATAAGATCTTCTGATTCACCTGTAACATCATTCCAATATTCACTGCTTCTAAAATCCTCAATGTGAATGTACACCCTCCTGATATTATTTATTTTATCTTTTATCTTTTTTTCAACTATTTTTGTCAACTTCTCAGCATTTTCAAGACTTAAATCTTCATCCAGTTCTATATGCAAGGTAGCATCAATATAATTTTTAACATTATATATAAAAATATTATGGACATCTCTTATATTCTCATTGTTCATTACAATTTCTTTTATTTTTTCTTCTATATCAAATTCAGTTTGCATAAATTTTGTTTCCAAAATTATCTCCGAACCCGGAACCCTTCCCAATATCTTGTTTTTAATCTTCTTTTTTAACTTCTCAGCCTGCGAAAGATACAGATTGCTTTTTAGACATATTTCCATATTTACAAATTTGGTATTTCCAACCTCATGTATTTTAAGTTTATTGACAGATTCTATTTCTTTTATCTCCCTTAAAATTTCTGCTATACTATCTGTGATTTCTTTCGGAATATAATCAAGCAAATTTCTTATTATTCTTATTGATAACCTTATACTAAAGGTTAAAACTATTAAAGACACCATTATAGAAGCTACGGGATCGGCTATGTATACCCCAACATTTGCCAGATACAATCCCGCTATCACTATTATCGAACTCAGAATATCACTCGAATAATTGATGAACTCTGCTTTTAATGCAAAAGAATTATATTTCCTTGCAGCTTTTCCTACGTAAAAGACTCTTATTATATTTATAAATATAGCTACTATTAAGATTATAAATACGTATGTGTTCAATCTTAATTCAAAATTTCTATGTACTATCCTTAGGATAGACCTGTAAATAATAAAAAAGCTCAAAGCAGAAATTACTATTATTTCTATAAAAGCAGACAGATTTTCATACTTGCCATGTCCATAAGTATGATCTTTATCAGCAGGTTTTAATGAGATCCTTATGGCCATGTAAGCTATAAGCGCGGTGACAATATCGAGACCGTTATTCAGTGCTTCTGAAAATACCCCTATACTATTGGTAAAATAAGAAACTGCTATTTTAATAGCGACTAAAAAAATAGATATAATAAGTGAAAAAAGTGCAATTCTTTTCATTTATAAAAAGTTATTTATTATAATTATTTTACTGATATAATACCGGTTTTAACTGCTTTCCAGGGCTTCTCCGGCAGCCTTTCTATTAAATATTCTTATTTCACATAACATAAATATAACTGCTATTGATATTGATAAAAAGTCAGCAACAGGCATTGCCAGCCAAACTCCATATAATCCAAAAAATTTAGGAAGTATATAGATGGCCGGGATCAGCAGTAAAAACTGTTTGGTGGTAATGATTATCAGAGCCTGTGCTGCTTTCCCCAGAGACTGGAAAAAACTAGCAATTACCATATGCATTCCTACCAGAGGAAAAAATATTATCAAAGTTCTTAAAGGTACTATTCCTGTATTAATAAGAACGCTGTCACTGCTGAAAATACTTAGAAAATAACGTGGGAAAAACATCATAGGTATAAAAGCCAGAAATGATATTATTGTGGTCCACATTATTGTCATACCCAGTACTTTTTTGACTCTTGGATACAATTTTGCACCATAATTAAAACTTGATATGGTAGCAAAACTCTGTGAAATTCCTATTACAGGTATCTGAATAAGTCCGATCATTCTGTAAGCTATTCCTAAAATAGCTATATGTATATCATTGCCATAGAATTGTAGCGACCTGTTAAAGATCAGGACTACCGCACTTGCAACAGTCATCATAAAAAAATTAGGACATCCTATGACCAATATTTCCCTTATATATCTAAGATTTATCTTAAACATTGACATGCTGAACCGGTAAATGCTTCTACCAGACATATAGAACCAGATTATAAGAGCAGTACTTATTACCTGACTTATAATGGTAGCGATAGCAGCTCCTTTTATACCCATCTTTAAACCAAAAATAAAAATAGGGTCGATTATGATATTCAGCAATGATCCTATTGCAATAAAATACATCGAAGCTCTTGGTTTTCCTTCCGCCCTGACAAAATCATTGGTGGCTATCAAGAATGATAGAAGAGTGAATCCCGGAAATACAATAATAAGATATTCTTTTGCCAGAGGTAAGACTTCAGTAGATGCTCCGAAAAATACCAGTAATTTATCAATGAATATATACCCTAAAATTATAAAGATGACATTTAAGACTATGTTTAATATTATTCCGTTTCCTGCAACATTTACTGCTTTCTGTTTATCTTCTTTTCCAAGCGATCGCGATATAATTGAAGCAGAACCTGTCCCAATCATCAGGCCTACAGACATCATAGCTATCAGTATTGGTAATACAATTGAAAGTGCGGTTATTGCAATTGGGCCCGCTCCCCTTCCCACAAATATAGTGTCCACAATAACGTACAGGAAACCTAACAATATACCTAATATCCCAGGTGCAGCAAATTTGAACAGCAGTTTATTTAAATTACCTTTTAATATTTGATTTCTCTCAGAATACATATCTTTATGATTTACTTATAAAATCCAAAGAGTGCGTGTATAGTCTTCCCTTCCAGCTGATGCTGGGCTCGCTCCTTTTTCTAAATATAAATGCCAGATCCATAAAAATCATATAAAATATTGAAATAGGATGAAGGAATATATCATAAATCTTTCCATTTATCTTTAATACTGCCATAGCTCTTGTCAATAAAATAATCAATACCTGAAAAGATAATAAGGCCAGATTTACATTGAATAATATGTCAAAATTAAAGTCGATAAAAAATATTGCTGCCAGCAAAACAAAAGGCAACAGGAAAAATATAAAAAGAATTAAAATAATCGATGATACTGAAATCTTATTATTATTGAAATTTCCCATAAATATCCTGCAGAATCCATCATATATATCACTGAAATTTTTATATAGACTTGTTGAATATATTTTTACTCCGTTGAATATCATAAACTTGTAGCCCATTTTTATGAATAATTTAGAAATGCTTGTATCTTCAATACAGCTCCCCTTAATCCTTTTGTGCCCCCCTATGGCCATATAACTTTTTCTCCGCGTCAGCATCAAACTTCCTATCCCACTTCCGAATACCGGAATATTTGATTCTTTTATAAAGATCAGAGGGGGTATTAATAACTGAAAATTTGTAAGTCCTATCACCATTCTTTCATGAAATGAATTCATCATCTGCTTGGGGCATGCTGAGAGTATATCAAGTTTTTCTTTTAAAATGCATGCTATTGTACTTGAAACAGAATTTTTTTCATGGACAGTGTCAGCATCAGTAAAAAAAAGATATTCTCCCCTTGACTTTTTAAATAACTGGTAGCAAGCAAAGTTTTTACCTGTCCAGCCTTTCTTTAAGGGTTTCCCCTTAATTAATTTTAAAAATTTATAATCCTTTGCGATATTTTTGACTATTTCTGCTGTATTGTCTGTTGAGTTATCGTTAAGGACTAATATTTCTATATTTTTATAATCCTGTCCTATCAGAGAATCCAGACATTTTTTAATATTTTCTTCTTCGTTCCTTGCAGGTATCAGGATCGATATAAGAGGATTTTTTTTCTTAATTTTTTGCGTTATTTTATAATTTGATATGTCCTTGAAATAAAGAAAATTAACAAAATAGTTGACAAAGAATATCAGTAACAAAAAAGATATTATTATGTTGTATACCAGCAATATCATTTTTAAGAGAAGATTTCTTTTTAAATAAAAGACATATTATAGATATCCTATAGGTTTATTATTATAGCATAGTTTGTATCCAAATCTTATATTTATATAATATTTTCCTCTGCAGGTTTAATGCTAATCTTTAATTATTATTACATAATCTTT